>NZ_NGFP01000214.1 GCF_002149035.1 Streptosporangium minutum | reverse complement strand
CCCGTTCACCGGCCTCCCCGGCTCCCCCGGCCCCGGCCCGCTCCGGCGCCCGGATCGTGGTCAGGCTGACGGGGGCCGACGGCTCCTGCCGGTTCAGGGAGCCCGCGTGGGCCAGGATGTCGGTCTCCAGCACGCGCAGCGCGGGTCCGGGATCCACCCCCAGCTCATCGGCCAGGGTCTCGCGGGCCTTCCTGATCGCGGCCAGCGCGTCCGCCTGCCGCCCGGCCCGGTAGTAGGCCAGGGCGAGCAGGCGCACGGCGTTCTCCCTGAGCGGGTGCGCACGGACGTGCTGCTCGAGCTCGATCTCCGCGTTGCGCCCGAGCGTCAGCCGGGCCTCCGCCCGGCACTCCACGGCGACCAGCCGCAGCTCCTCCAGGCGCGTGGCCTCTGGCTCCGCCCACTCGTCGTCGGCGAACTCCGCGTAGGCCGGTCCCTGCCACAACGCGAGCGCCCGATCCGCCAGGTCGAGCGCCCGCGTCCCGTCACCCGAGGCGACCGCCCCCACCGCGGAGTCGATCAGGCGGGGGAACGCCCAGGCGTCCACCTGCTCGGGTTCCAGCCGGAGGCGATATCCCGGAGCGGCGCTGACCAGCATGGTGGCGGGCGTCCGGGGCGGCCGGTCGGGTTCGAGCGCCCGCCGCAGGTTGGACACGTACACCTGGAGGGCGGCCAGCGCCTTGGGCGGGGGCTGCCCACGCCAGAGGTCATCGATGAAACGATCGGTGGAGACCACATGTCCGCCCGCGGCGACCAGCCTGGCCACCACAGCCCGTTGCCGGGAGGTGCCCAGATCCACCGCACGACCGTTGATCTCCGCCTGGAGCGGACCGAGAACACGCAACATAACAAGGGGCAGGTTATGCGCCCTTGGCTGCGGTTTGATTGACACTGAGGAGCACAATGCTGCAGGACCGGCGCAAAGACGCGCTCCGGGCGCTCGACGAGAGCGACAGGCCGCACTGGTACTGGCACGGGGTGGACGACGACGGCCACGTGTGGCTGTTCGAGACGGTCATCGACGACGGCGGCGAGTACTGGCCCGTCAGACACGCCGAGCTGGGATCGGACGGCCTCGCCCGCCGGTATTCGTGGAGCCACATCGAGGACGAACACGGCTTCCTCGCCGAAGGACCGATCTACCCGGACGACTTCGGCCTGAACGCCCTGACCGCGGAGGAGTTCGGCACCCTGTGGGCCGCGCTCAGCCGATGAGGGAGCTCTCCTCCCCGTTCCGGGGTCAGGGGGCGTCGAACAGGGCGCTGACCGACTCGCCGTCGTGGATGCGGCGCATGGCCTCCGCGAGCGCGGGGGCGATCGACAGGACTCTGAGCTTGGAGTCGGGCTTGACGTCGGGGATGGGCACGGTGTTGGTGCAGACGATCTCTTCGACGTCGGGCTGATCGCCGAGACGGTCGACGGCCCCGTCCGCGAAGAGGCCGTGGGTGCAGGCGACCCGTATCGAGTTGACCCCGCGCTCCCGGAGGCGGTCGAGCAGCTCGATCACCGTTGTGCCCCTGGCGATCTCGTCGTCCAGGACGATGACGTCCTTGCCCGCGACGTCGCCGATCACCGAGCTGATGGTGACCCGGTCGTCGCTGAAGCGCTGCTTGGCCCCCATGGCGACCCCGATTCCCAGGAGGCGGGCGAAGGCCGCGGCCTCCTTGGCGTTGCCCAGGTCGGGGGAGACGACGACGGCGTTGGAGAGGTCGTACTGACGGAAGTGGGCGGCCAGCTCCCGCAGGGCGTGCAGGTGGTCGACCGGGACGCTGAAGAAGCCGTGTACCTGAGGTGAGTGCAGGGTCATGGTCAGCACCCGGCCCGCTCCCGCCGCCACCAGGAGGTCGGCGACCAGCCGTGCCCCGATGGAGATGCGCGGGGCGTCCTTCTTGTCCGATCGGGCGTAGGCGTAGTGGGGCATCACCACGGTCGTCCTGGCCGCGGAGGCGCCCCTGGCGGCGTCCAGCATGAGGAGGAGCTCGACGAGGTTCTCCTGGACCGGCGGGACCAGCGGCTGGATGAGGAACACGTCGCGTTCCCGGCAGTTGGCCTGCAACTGCACTTCCAGGCAGTCGTTGGCGAAACGTTTGACCTGGACCGGATGGAGCGGAGTTCCGAGGTGGGAGCAGATCTCCGCCGCCAGCTCGGGGTGGGCGCTACCGCTGAATACCGTGACGTCTCGCACAAGGCGCTCCTTGCATGTGAATCGGTGTCAGACCAGCCAGGCGAGCGGCATGCTACAGGCGAGCCCCGGCCCGGTCCCACCACCCGGGATCTGCGCGCCGGGAACGCCCCGACCGGAGGCCGATGTCCTGTACGGCCTCCGGCCGGTCGCGCTCGGGTCCCGCCTCCGGGCCGGTCGCTCCGGTACTGCCTCCGGTCAGGTTTCCCCGTACGGCCTCCGGTCGGATCCCCGGGGCGGGTCCCCCGGAGCCGGCGCCGGCGTCACGGGGCGCAGCCGGCGAGTTCGGGCTGCGACGGCGTGCCGCTCTGGGCGCCGAAGAAGAGCTTCGCGCAGTCGATGGTGAAGCGCGGGTTCTCCTCGGGGACGAAGTGGCCGGAGTCGGGTGCCACCGCCGTACGGACGTCGTCAGCGACCTGCTGGAACGAGCCCGCGACACCGGGCCCGAACGAATACTGCCCGCCGATCCCCAGCACCGGCATGGACAGCCGCTTGTCCGCGTTGGCCTTGTTGTTCTCCGCGTCCGCGGCGAACGCCCGGTAGTACTCGTATCCCGCGGTGCGCCTGGCCGGGTCCGCGTAGGCCTTGTAGTACCGCTCGCGGTCGATCGCGTCCGGACGGTGGCTGAAGTTGAACATCATGCCGAGATAGGTGCTGACGTCACCATTGTCCATGATCCGCTCGGGGATCGGCGAGGGGGACGCGTTGAACCGGAAGTGCCAGCTGATGCCGTAGAGCTCCTCCAGGCCGAAGCCGGGCAGCGGCGACTCGATCATGGCCAGCCGGGTGACCTCGTTGGGGAAGTCACGCGCGTAGGGATAGGCGATCAGGACACCGAGGTCGTGTCCGAGTATCTCCACCTGGGTGAAGCCCAGCCGGTTGACGGCCTGACGGATCCGCCGTGAGGTGGTGACCTTGTCGTAGCCGCCGGACGGAATGGAGGAGGCTCCCAGCCCCGGCAGGTCGATCGCGATCACGGTGTGCTCGCGGGCGAGCTCGGGCATCACCTGACGCCACATCAACCAGGTCTCCGGCCAGCCGTGCAGGAGCACGATGGCCGGCCCCGACCCGCCGCGGACATAGTGGATGGTGCCACCGTCCACAGCGACCTTCCCGTGGGTGAAACCGGGGGCGAAACGCGCCGGCCCCTCCGAGGGCTCCTCGGGCGTTCCACTCGCGGTGGCGCCGGCGGTCATCGTGACCAGGGCCACCAGGGTGACGAACGCACTGATGGCGGCCCGCCCCCATCTCCTGACGCGCGGCCTTCCCCTCGATGCTCGCCCGGTGACGCGGGTGGTTGTTTCCTCTAGCGGCATATCCAGTTCCCCTTCCACGGACCAGAGCGCCACGGGACGGTCCAGCGTCACGGCATGAGCCCGCTTCCACAGCGCGCCGACTACCGGGCGGCGCACGGCCAAGACCGAGTCTGCAGGCGGCGGCACAGGCGGCCGATCGCATGGCGTCACATGTGGTCGTGTGAATCCTCCACGACCGGAGAACTCGCGGTCTTCTTCGATCGTGCTCTCTGCCCAGCCCGCGGACCCGCCGTACCGGCCGGGAACGGCGGCCTGTCCCGGCCGGCAGCGGTTCCGGCCTCCCCGTCATACCGAGTCTCCGGCCGGTTTCCCTGCCGCACCGGTTCCGGGCGGCTATGGTGCGCCGTACCCGATTTGATCTAGAACGCAGGAGCGCGCGGTGATGAACGAGGGAGCCCGACTGGGCGTACGTGGCCAGGTCCCTTCTCAAGGTCGTGGCCGTCACCGTGGCGTTGTTCCTGGCCCTCAGTGCGGCCGAGCGGGTTCTGTGGGTGTTCGTCGACTTCGACGACGAGCGGACGGCCCAGGTGTACGGTACGGCCGCCCGCGTCGCGAACCCGGACAAGCGATTGTTCTACGGTTCCAGCGATGGCGGAGGACTGCTGGAGACGACCTACACACTGTTGGGGGAGCCGCGCAGGGCCGGTCACGGCGAGGACGGGACCGGGTACGAAATCACGGAGAACCTGTTCGGCACCATCGAGGCCCCCTCCCTCGACGGACCGTCCGGCAGCCTGGGCGACGCGATCGCCTCCGTGGAGGCGAACCTCGGCCTCGACAGGGAACTGACGGAAAGGACCCGGAAGACCATCGACGGACTCCCCCAGACACTCGACGCCGTCGCGGTCGTGGAGTTCGCACACTCGATGACCACCGAGCGGCTCGTCGCCTTCAACCGGAGGCACAAGCTCTGCGGAGGGGCGGACGTCTCCTACATCTACGCCCCCGCTCCCCGCTACGACGACTCCAGCGACGATCCCCCGTTGAACGCGGTCGTCTGGAACCGCCACATGACCGAGGAGTACATCCGGCCGGATCTCACCTATCAGTGCGAGACCGAGCCCGAGGCGGCGCTGGCGGAGTTCCGCAGGTGGGCCGGGCTGCTTGACGAGGGGGACGACCTCAGCGAGTTCGAGCTGGACTACGAGTGGCTCACCGACGCGGCCAAGGAGGGCGTCGTGGACGGGTTGGTCGTCGACAGCTGGAAAGTCGCCGACCTGCGCAAGCTCCTCGACGACCCGGAGGTGCGGACGGTTCAACTCGCCGACGTCGCCTTCGACCTCGGCGAGATCGGGTAGCGGTCTTCGGCGGGCTCAGTGGCGCGGATACGAGCCCCGGCGCCCGCGCCGCCCAGGGCGTGCACGATTCGACCGTTGCACGCCAGGCGGGTCTGATCGACGCTCACTTGCGCGAGTTCCTCCGCCGGCGGCTCTCCCTGATCAGGTCGGAGAACAGCCTGGCCACGCAGTACCGGCAGAACCTCCGGACCTGCCATGAGCGGGCGGCGAGGCGGGCCGCGGGCCTGGCCGGCGGTAAAAGCGTGCAGAGTTGGTCCGTGGGTCTCCTCCTTCTCCTCCTGCTGTTCGTGGTGCCGGCCGGGCCCGGACTGTGGTTGTGGTGCCGGTCGCTGGCGAGTGGCCGGTGGCGGCACAGCGCCGGCTGGTTCGCCGGGACGGCCGTACTGCTCGTGCTGGGAACGGGCGTCACCTACCTCGTCGGTTCCCTGGCCGGAGGGAATCTGGACCCGGAGGAGGCGTGCCACGCCGACGGTCAGACCTATGACCGGGCCTACCGCAGGGCGAACTTCGACGAGTACACGCGGTGGTTCCCCCTCCATGACAGATGCCACGCGGGCTACGACCTGGTGCCGGCCTGGGTGAACCCGGCCCTGATCGTCCTGCCTGTCCTGGCCGTCGCCTGCCTCGCATACGCCGTACGGCCGGCCGTGATCCGTCGACGCACCAAGCAGGGCACACCGTGAACGAGCTAAGCAGACTCCATGTGCCGGGCGTCACCGCCGTCCTGGCCGGCGCCACCACGCTGGGTGGGCTGGATCCGATCGAGCCGCCGCCACTGATCATCGCTCAGCCGCAGGCTCGCCGCGGCGACGTTCTCCTCCAGATGCCCGATCGAGCCGGTGCCCGGAATCGGCAGCACGACCGGCGAACGGTCGAGCAGCCACGCGAGCGAGACCTGCGCCGCGGTGGCACCGAGTTCGGCCGCCACCGCGGCGATCTCAGCCGTCGCCTCCGATACGGCTGGATAGACGGGGCGCCAGGGCAGGAAAGCGATCCCCGCCGCCGCACAGGCGTCGAGCACCGCCTCGTGCTCGCGATCGAGCAAGCTGTAGCGGTTCTGCACGCTCGCCACATCGATGATCTGCCGCGCCTCCTCGAGCTCGGCGGCGGTGACCTCGGACAGCCCGATGTGGCCGATCTTGCCCTCGACCTGGAGCTCACGCAACGCCCCCAGTTGATCGGCGAGCGGCACCGCCGGATCGACGCGATGCAGCTGAAGCAGTTCGAGCCGTTCGACCCGGAGCCGGCGCAGGCCCTGCTCGACCTGATCCCGCAAGAAGTCCGGCCGGCCGCAGATCGCCGCATCGTGCGGCGGATCCGGCGGCGCGACCCCGACCTTCGTCGCGATGAGCAGGCCGTCCGGATAGGGGTACAGCGCCTCGGCGAGGAGCTCCTCATTGGCGCCCCACCCGTACAGGTGCGCGGTGTCGATCAGCGTCACGCCCAGCTCGACGGCGCGCCGGGCCACGGCGACAGAGGCTCGCCGAGCCGATTCGGGTCCGGTCGACAGGCGCATGGCCCCGAACCCGAGCCGCCGTACGCCGATCTCATCCCCGATGCGGAACGTGCTCGATGTCATGTGTCGGTTTCGCCTCTCACTCAAAATGGATCATCAAAACGGCGTCGGCGGTCGTCATATTCCGGCGGAGGGGCGGGGCGGTCGGAATACCTCCTCTTCCCGCATCCCCTGCTTGTTACTTGTCCACGGCGGGCGCGGTCCTGTCCGAGGCCTTGGAGCTGTCGCCGCTCACGTAGGCGGACCCGTCCGGCACCGGTAACCCATCGCGGACCGCGGTGCCTCCGACGCCGAGCTGTGCCGGACTGGAACGTGAGGCACCGGCGTCCGGGCCCGCCCGAAGGCGTCACTCGGGCTCGACGAACTGCATGTCGAGCTGGATCTTGATGGAGTCACCGAGGACGGCGGGGGCGAAACCGAGGCCGAAGTCGCTCCGGCGGATCTCGCCCTTCGCCTCGAAACCGGCGTGCCGGCGTCCGTCCACGATGGAGTCCTCGACCCCGCCGAACTCGACGTCGAAGATGACGGACCGGGTCACCTCGCCGATGGTGAGGTCACCCTCCATGATCCAGTCGGCGCCGTCGCCGTCGATCCTGGTGGAGCGGAACGCCATGGCCGGGCGGTTGACGACGTCGAGCATGTCGGGGCCGCTGACGTGGGCGTCACGGTCGGCGTTGCCGGTGTCGATCGAGTCGAGCGCGACGGTGGCGGCGACCGCGCAGCCGTCGAGGGTGTCGCCAACGGTGAGGTCGGCCGCGAAGCGCCCGAACTGGCCGCGCACCTTGGAGATGCCGAGGTGGCGGATCGTGAAACCGACCGCTGAGTGGAACGGGTCAAGGGTCCAGCGCCCTGCGGGAAGCGGCAGAGCGGTTGTGGTCGTCGTGATGGTCTTGGACGTCATGTCCTCAATCTGGCCCGGGCGGCGGCGCATAGGGAGGCCGGGCTGAGACTGGCCCTGACAGGGCGACGATGAGCGCGCCGGGGGCCGGTAGGTTGCGGGTGTGAGCGACAACGAGCTGGGCGCGTTCCTACGGAGCCGTCGGGAGGCCGTCAGTCCCGCCGACGTAGGGCTTCCCGCCGGTTTCCGGCGGCGGACCCCAGGGCTGCGCCGCTCCGAACTGGCCACGCTCACAGGGATCAGTGTCGAATACCTCGCACGGCTGGAGCAGGGCCGCGACCGGCGCCCGTCCCCACAGGTGCTCGGCGCGCTCGCCGACGCCCTGCGGATGTCCACCGACGAGCGCTTCCACCTCAGGCTCTTGGCGAAGGCGATCGAAGGCGGCAGCTTGTCCATCTGCCCTTCGGCGCAGCCGCCGGTCGTATCCGTCCGGCCGACGGTGCGGGCACTGCTCGACAAGCTGGAACCCGCCCCGGCGGTGCTGATCAACCGGATGACGCAGGTGCTCGCGTACACCACGGGCTTCGAGCGCCTGGCCCGGCCCACCGGCCTGCTGGACGCGGCCGAGCCCAGCTTCGTGCGGTTCGTGTTCACCGACCCACGCGCCCACGACGTCTACCTCGACTGGGACGCCGTCGCGACCCAGCAGGTCGCCACCCTCAAGTGCGCGGCCGGTCTCGCCGACCCGCACGTGGCGGCCCTCGTCGACGAGCTCACCGTCACAGCCGGCGGGTCCTTCGGCGAGCGGCTCACGACGCCGGGCGTCCCCGAACGGGCCGGTGTCCAGCGCTGGGCTCATCCGGAGGTCGGGGAGCTGCGCCTCGCGTACGAGGCCCTCGAACTCGCCGACGACCAGCGCCTGATCGCCTACCTTCCGGCGGACGAGGCGTCGTCGGCCGCGCTCGATCGCCTGACCGGCCGCCACCCCGGCACGCTCCGCGTCGTCAACGGCTGACCGCGGACGCCCGCCTGCCGGGACGGCCGGGGGGGTCCGCCGTTCCCAGGGCCGGAAGGGGCGCCCGGAGAGGGTGATGGAGGCGGCCTTGCCAGGTGATCTCCACGAGCTGCAGGATGTCCGTTCCGTGACCTAGGCCAATTTTGGATGGTGCTGTGCAGAGCGCCCTGTTGCTCCCAGTGAAGATCTGCCCGTCAGGCGGTCTTTCTGGCGCAGCGCAGGGGGCGGTTGCCTGGTGGTGGCGCTCCTGCCGGTGATCGGGCTGTTTCTTCTCTTCAAGGTCCCCATGTGGGTCAACGACGCGAAGCTTGATGCTCTGATCGATCGGTTCGAGAGCTACCCCCGGCCGCCCAGGACGTATGGGACCGAGGGCGGCGCGGAGGGCTCCATCGCGCTTCGCGACAATGGCAACCACTGCGACTACCGGGTTCGATTGACGCTGAGTACGGAGTTGTCCGTCGGTGAGCTCACGGACTATTCCGATCGGGCAGACATCGCAGGCGTCGAGGGCGGCCGGCCGAGCTTCACCGTACGGCCCCGGCCTCCGTCGAAACACGTGGCCTACAGCAGTCGCACAATGATCGTGGAGCTCGACGACAGCACCGGCGCGGGCTTGGACCTCCGCTGTCACTGAGCCGCTGAGGCACGCCGCCAGGCACTGCCTCCCATTCGCCGCATCTCTTGATCACCTGTGCGGACGAGTTGCAGTAATTACTCGCAAAGACGGCTGCTCCCAACACGATCGCTCGTAAGCGCGCCGTCTTCCATGCCCTCCTTGAGTACGCGGTGGCGTGATCGCCTTGAGTACGCGGTGGCGTGATCGGCTCGACGGCCTACATCGAGGTCTGGCAGGAGGCTCCGAAGCCGGCCCTCACCCCTGCGCAGACGGCTTCTCCCCTGGCGCGCAGGCCGTACGACCTGAGGCACGCGGCGGTGTCGCTCTGGCTCAACGCGGGTGTCTCGGCTCTTGACGTGGCCGAATGTGCCGGGCACAGCGTAGACGTCCTCTTACGCGTCTGCGCCAAGTGCCTTGACGGGCACAAGGACGTGGCGCACAAGCGGATCGACGACGCACTGGCCACGTGACATGCCTGCCGTACAAACGGGACTCCGGGGTCCCTCTGGTTCTGTAGGTGGTCCGTGACACGGTTTACAGGTCAGCTGTCCTGCGACATCGAACCTTGGGCTCGTGCCGTCGAGGTTTGAGCGAGTGAGGGGCTAGTTGTGGTGGATATAGAGCCTGATAGCGCGGCCAACGCCCTAAGCCGCCTGCGACGCGGCCAATGACCTGTAGACGGATATGGCCCACTATCGTCGTACTAGATCAACGACAACACGCCAAGGCTACGACCGTGGAGGATGGCCGATGGCGCGCCGTACAGACAAGGAAACCGTATGACCACCACCGCGCTCATCGTCGGCGACCTGCAGACGGGCATCGTGGACAACTACCCCTTCGCTGCCGGCGTGCTCCCCGTCATGGAAAGGGTTATCCCTGCGGCCAGAGCCTCCGGAATCCCGGTGATCTTCATACGGTTCGGGCTCCGGGCCTCAGGCCTTGATGTGCCGGCGGGGAACCAGGTGATCAGCGGCCTGCACGGGGCGGGGACGCTGTTTCACGAAGAATCCCCCGAGACGCTCGTGCACCCGCGCATCGAGCCGTTGCCGGGCGAGGCCGTCGTCCTCAAGCGCCGCGCCAGCGCGTTCGCGGGGACCGACCTCGATCGGCTTCTGCGCGCCCAGCGCATCGACTCGATCGTGCTGACCGGTGTCGCGACCGGGGCGATGGTCGCCGCTACGTTCTACGACGCCGCCGACCGCGACTACCGCCTGACCGTGCTCAGCGACGCCTGCGCCGACGGGGAACCGGACGTGCACGACTTCCTGATCAACCGTGTCTTCCCGGCCAGGGGTGCTGACGTCCTCACGAGCCACGAGTGGACCGCCCGCCTGTGACTAGCCGCGAGCATTGACGATCTGGGCCGTGCCCGCGATGAGACGGCGCACTTGACCGATCAGCCTTCGATGACAAGAGCTCAAGGTCCGATGTCACGGGACATCGGCTTCGACGTCAGCTCTGACGAGCGTAAAGCTGTGTCGCTGAGTTTCGCACCACCCCGGTGATCGCGGCGAGTCTGCCGATGCGCTACGCGATGTGAACCATCACCGGCCTGGGGACAGGCCGTATCCTCAAGGTCGCCGCAGGTGACGAGGGGCATACACAGCCCTCACTCGATATCCCGTGGACATCGATATGACCGGTGTATATCTTCTCTCGGTCCCCTCCTCCTTTGCTGAGCCGAACTCCTGACTCAACGCCTCCCGATCCGCAATCTCGGGGCGTTCCGCATAGGTCCCGGAGTTCATGGCCAAGCGAACGGCGTGCCCCGACCGAAGGAAGATGTTCCGTGACCGACATCGTCCCGCTGCGCAGGAACGTGCGCTTCCAGTTGCTGTGGCTCGGCAGCACGGTCTCCGCGTTGGGATCGGAACTCACCAGGCTGGCCATGCCGTTGCTGGTGCTGGCGCTCACCGGCTCGCCGGGATTGGCAGGCGTCGTCGCCGGGGCCCGCACCGTCGCCTTGCTCCTGGCGCAGATGCCGGCTGGCGTCTGGGTGGATCGGTGGGACCGCCGTCGCACGTTGATCACCGCTCAGGGACTCCAGGCAGCCGTCTCGGCGCTGTTGGCGGCACTGGTCCTCACCGGGCAGGTACGTGCCTGGCACTTCGTCGTGCTGGCGGTGCTCGACGGGCTGTGCACCGCGTTCGTTGACCCCGCCAAGTACACGGTGATCCGCGGGATCGTCCCCTCCGGCCAGCTGCACACCGCCTACGCGCAGGAGGAGGCCCGTACTCACGCCGCCGGGCTGACCGGCCCTCCGCTCGGCGGCCTGCTGTACGGCCTGGGACGGGCGGTGCCCTTCGTCGTGGACGCCGTCACCTTCCTGGCCGCCACGATCTTCTACGTCCTGGCGAAGGTACCGCGCCGCCCAGAGGACCCGCCGAACGCCTCCGCTCACGCGGATGGCGAGGAGCAGCGGCCGACCAGGCGCAGCATGCACCGGGAAGTGGGTGAGGCCGTCGCCTGGCTGTGGCGCCGACGAGGGCTGCGGGAGGTCACCGCGGCGGTCATGATCCTCAACCTGCTGGGTGGAGCATTCCTGCTACCGCTGATCGTGCTCGTCGGCGAACGCGGCGGGGACGCGCTCGCCACCGGCACGGTCCTGGCCGGCCTCGGCATCGGCGGGCTGACCGGCGCGCTGCTGTCGGGCCGCATCGGCAGGCTCCTGCCGCCCGGCAGACTACTGCTGGCCGTCGTGACGATCTTCGGCGTCGCGCTGGCGGCCACGGCGCTGCCATGGGGAGCGTGGTGGCCAATGATCCCGCTGATGTTCATCACCCTGTCGACGCCTTCGCTCAACGTGGTGATGAACGTGGTGATCGTGCGGATGGTGCCCGAAGAGATGCTCGGCCGGATGGGCGCGGTCCTGAGCATGGGTGGTATGGCTCTCAAACCCCTCGGACCGGTTCTCGGCGGGGTGCTGGCGGCGGCAATGGGAGGCGCGGCATCTCTCGTCCTGCTGGGCGGCCTCCTCGTCCTGACCGCCGCCGCAGCCGCGCTCAGCAAGGAATTGCGCCGCTTCACCGGGGAAGCCCCCTCGGAGGGGAACGACCTCACGCGGGACCGCGACGATCTCCAACACACACCCGTCTAATACGGCCTAATACGGCGGTCAGGCACTGGCCCGCTCGGACCCGGACGGTCCACCGTTTGGCGGAACACGGACCGGTCACTGGTTGCCGTCCCAGCACGGAGAAGGAGAAGCGACACACCCGAATGGCGTTGTCGCTTCTCATCAAACCTTCGGGGTCCTGCAGCCGGAAGATGCTGTCCGAACTCCTCAACGAGTGGCACCTGTTGTCGCGTACCAAGCCATCCCTCGGCGTTTCCATGGCCGATCCCCGTCTCCGCACCGGCCGGAAAGCCCTGAATGACCTGGAGAAACGCCCCCAAGATCATTGCACGCATATTGCACGTCATGGCAGGTGGGCTCGGAGGTCCAGCCAGCGATCAATTTGAGTTCTTACCGGCCCTATCGCCAGTCGATCCGCGATCGACTCCATCGGGCCGAGGAGGTTCTTGCACGTGCGCAGGGCCAAGATCTCGTGTCGAGGACGCATGCGCCAATCGGTCACCCAAGCTCTCGCCTGCTCCAAGCCCAGGGGCAGAGCCTCCAAGACGTCTGAGGCCAGCTGGTCCGGACTCCATAGCGGGTCATCATCAGGGGCTAGATCAACGATCAGCAACGCGCGAAGGTGAAAGCGGTCTGCATCCGCGTTCCTCATGGGGTAGCCGGCCTGTTCGGCACCATCGAGGGCGGCGAAAGCAACCCGTGCCCAGATTCGCCGGGCCTCACCTCGATCGCGATCCTGCGCATGGGACTGGTTGAGCCGCCACGCGCCCAACCAATCGTTAATACGATCCACGCTGACCTCGGCGCCATCAGTACACTCCATACCCTCACCATCGCGTCCACGTGATGCCAGCGATTTCAAGAGGGCCGCGTTCCAGGTGGCGACAGGGCCTCTCATCAGGGAAAAGTGGTCCCTGGTACCTCGATCAGCCCGTCGTTGCCTCTTGCGAGGTCAGATACGACCGCTCTTCCTCGGTCCATCCTTCGGTCAACCGTGCCCCGGTGGCCAGCTCAATCACCGTCAGCATCGCCGCCCGCCAGCTCTGCCCGTTCTGCCAATCAAAGTAGGGCACCATGGCCCGCAACTCGGGCCATCGCGCCAGTCCCGGCTCCTCGATCCAGTCTTCGATGAACGTGGTGTCGAACGACAGAACCATCTCTCCGTCGACGGCACAGCTGATCCGGTTGTTGGCATTGACGTTCCAGAAGGCGCTGTACGCCCGCCCGCCGACGCTCAACCGCGGAAGCACGGGATCATGAACTCCTCGGAACCCGTTGTATTCGAGCAGCGCGGTCAGCGGACCTGAGTGATCCACCAGCATCGCCCAATCGGAATCCTCGGAGGAAACGAGGTAATCCTCCTCGTCTTCGAAGGAGGCTGTCTCGTAAGCGTGGTAGCCGGCACCGCCGCTTACCCGGTCTCCAATCTCGGTAAGTGTCATTGGTCTCCCGTCATGGGGAACGACGACCGTCCAGCAGAGAGCTTCGCTCATCCAGCTCTCCTCCAGGAGGCGCTGGTAGTAGTGATACACGTCGGAGGCCTCGGGCCGTCCACCACTCATGTCTTGAAGCTCCGTCACCATCGGGTCTATGGGTTCAAGATTTTTCCAGACAAGTAAGACAGAACAACGCACAGCGAAGAGCATTAGAAGCCGTTGCTGCACTCAACGGATGGGCTGTAGACCCAAACCGCATTAGCAGCTCCGACCGAGACCGAGCCGTTCGGAAGTCATCAGGGGATTGCCAGCTCCTTCGTTACCCTGGCGCTCGGTGGGCCAGGGCTGCGGGACGAAGTCCCGGACCGTCGATCGCCCCTAACCCCGTATGGAGATCAGCCGTCATCAGGTGATCGTGAGAGTGGTGTGAGTGCGGCAGGCGTTTGGTTCCATCCGACTATCTGAGATCAGTCGCACATGGTTATGAGGCGACGGATGCTCTGTTCGGGTTCTTCTCCTTCGGTGTAGAGGACTGTCGTCGCGAGAGCGTGGTTCCCCGGGTCGTGCACCCACTGACGGAGGAAGTCGTACCCGCCCCTACTGATCCAGTTGGTTCCCTTCGTGGCGAGGCTGCGCTGCCGCAGGATCTGGACGGACCGTTCGCGGTCAGGGGAGGGCAGCACAAGCACCACATGGTTGACAGGGCGAAGCGCCGTCTGAACACGCTGGAACAGTTCGGATTGCGTGTAGTGGCTGTGGCCGGCCCCCAGGGAGATGATCGTGCCCGGGTGGTCAGCGACAATGCGTTCCACAGCATGAGCGCGCGCAGGTTCCCACTCCTGTTCGGCTGCGACTCGACCCGCGGCCTGGATTCGGTCACGCAGCTTGTCCATGCTCCATCCCACCTCGGTGTAATAGGTCTCGCCGAGTGTGCTCTTTCCTGCTGCGGCCGGACCAATGAGGACCATCCACGGGGCTGTATGCATTCATGCATTCTCGTCTTGTTTGGCCGTGCACCGGCTGCGGTTTCCGTTCGGAGGAACGAGGCACTGTGGGCCACCGATCATTCCCTGGTCGGAGACCAGGCGGATCGTGGGGCGGCATCTGGGCGGTGGTGCGGCCCACGTGCGACGGGCAACGGTTGGGTGCGGCGTGGGTGTTGTGCGGCGGGCGGCCCGAGTACGGCCCCGGCCGTGACCGGCCCCAGGCCGCATGCGCGGCCGGAGTCCCCGACGCTGGGCCGCGCGGCGGCGCGCCACGCCGCCGCCTTGATACCTACAAGAACAATTCGGCAGTGCAACGAGACTGTCTTCGCCCCTGCTTCGATGCCTGGTCGCCAAGTGTCTGACGGGTGGGGTCAATCGGTGAGGAGTGCCACGGCATCGGGCGTGAGTCGACCTAAGGTCCCGTCGGGGCGCACGAGGTTGCGGCAGCCGTCAAGCTCGGCGTATGCCTCTCTGGAGCCGGTGTCCAGGACCGCGAACCAGGTGTGGTCGCTCGGACAGTCGGTGGCCGGCGCGCTGTCCAGAGCAGTGAGCAGGGTGCGCAGGCTGCCGCTCTTGAAGATGCGCATGGATTCAAACTTCCCCTCGATCGTGCCTCTGGTCTTGTCCACGGTGCGGTAGACGCACACACGTACTCCCTTCGGCGCGGGATTCCACATCTGCCGCGCCTGCTGCGGTTTCGGCAGGCTCGCCCGCATCCGGGAGACGGTGAGGATCACGTCTGTGTACTTGTCTGCGCAGCCGGCTCGAAAGGCCTTTTCGCTCTTGAGCCTCCGGATGGGGATCTGTTTGTCGACTCGGTACGGCAGGCGGCGAATGACGTCCAGGGCAGAACGGAACGCCCCGCCGCATACAGTGGTCGGCAGGTCCGGCAGCACCGCCCTGCCTGACGAGTCCACTACGACGAAGTAGTCGACCAGGTACTCCACCAGCAGGCAGTTCTGGCCAAATATCGATCTCTCGGACGGGCGACGCAGCTCGGTCATCAGCTCGTCTGCCGAACCGTCGGCGTGCTCTTCGATCACGACCTCCCAGAGGCCTTTGCCCGGCAGGTAGCGGGAGTCCCAGCGGCAGCGGATGACCTGGACCAGTACGAAGTCATCGGGAAGCGTCTGGCGTGGTAGGGACAGGTCGGGCTGCGAACCATTCGGGCAGGAAGCGCCGACGACATGATCTAGTCGCGCGGTCCTGTCTTCGGCGCGGTCGCATCCGGCGAGAACCATGACAGCGAGCATGACGAGGACAACGCGGAAAGAGTGCACTGCCGCACCCTATGTAGGACATGTCATCAGCCTCCGCCGATTCACTGAAAAAGACGATCAAGGGAGAGGCGCATTGAATATGCGTGATGAGTGTCAATCCCCCCGCTCGCAGGCCGTACGACCTGCGGCACGCGGCGGTGTCGCTCTGGCTCAATGCCGGGGTACCCGCTCCCGAGGTGGCGAGGCGGGACGGTCACGGCGTGGATGTCCTCCTCCGCGTCTACGCGAAGTGCATCGACGGCCAGGAGGAGACGGTCAACCGGAGGATTGATGACGCGCTGGCCGCGTGAAGATCACCTCTGCTGTGGGGCTCTGGGACACACTCCCGGGGCCCCTTCGGCGTTCCGGGGGTTCCATCCCGCGCATGTCCCGCAGCGCACGGCGCGACCTGGGAAAACGCTCCATGATCCATCCCGCGTATATCCCGCGAGCACTGACATGCGGCTGCTTCTGGCTGCGTTCGGCTGCATGTCCCGGAAAAGCAAAAGAGCCCCTTGCGGGGCTCTGAGCTGGGAAAATCCCTGGTGGCAGGTGCAGGACTTGAACCTGCGTAGGCTGAGCCGACGGTTTTACAGACCGCTCCCTTTGACCACTCGGGCAACCTGCCGCGTCATCCGCTCGAGGCGGCGACAGGAAGAAGAATAGCGGACTTCCGGGCGTGACGTGACATCGACGGAGACCGCCCATCGATAGCCCGCCGTACCGAGACTTTCGGGACTTACGGCTGCACCTGGCGGCGACGATACGCGGCGGAGACTACGGGCGGCGGGAGGCCGATCCGGGGTTCGGCGGGGCGG
>NZ_NGFP01000213.1 GCF_002149035.1 Streptosporangium minutum | reverse complement strand
GGGAGCGCAGGCACCGCCTCCCTCGCCCGTCCGCCAGAGGGCGGACGGGCGAGGGAGGCGGTGCCTGCGCTCCCAGCATGATGATCGTGAGCCCGAGCAGTAGGTCGGCGAAGAGCCAGCCGGCCAGCAGGGTCGAGGTGGAGGTCCTGCGGCGGGTGGTCACCGTGGGATCCTCTGACGGGCCTTCAGGCCGTCGCCGACGCCGTTTCCGCCGCTCTTACGGTTTCCTCCACCTTTACGGTTTCCTCCGCCGCCACCGTCGCCGGGAGCCTCGTCGGAACCGCCACCGTCGCCGGGAGCCTCGCCGGAACCGCCGCCGGCGCTGCATGGAGCCTCGTCGGAACCGCTACGGCCATCACTGCATGGAGCCCCGTCGGAACCGCTGCGGCCACCGTCGCCGGGAGCCCCGTCGGAACCGTCGCCGCCGCTGCCGTCGAGACTCCGGCCGGGACCGTCGTTGCGGCTGCCGGCTCCGGAGGCAGGGGCCCCGAAGGCGTCGGCCGCGCGGTCGACCACGAGCCGCAGCTGCGTGATCGCCTGCTGCAGGCCGGTGACCTCGCCGGCGGTGAGATCCTTCGCCGGCAGGTCGGCGAGAACGTTCGCGAGCGCGGTGGGGAGCCGGTCGAGCGTGTCCCGCGTCTGCTCCATGAGGGTGACCGTCCTGCCCGAGGCGTCGGAGACGAGTTCGATCCGGGAGGCGTGGGCCCCTGCGGTGGCCGACCAGTCGCCGAGGGCCTCCCGGATCTCCGTGCTGGTGTTTCCGAAGGTCCGGCGGAGATCCTCGGCCGCGCCGGCGAGGGTATCGGTGACCCGTCCGCCGAGGAGGTCGACGGCCTTCTCCGTCGACGAACCGACGGAATCCATCGAGACGGCCGCGCGGTCGACCGCGTAGCCGATGCTCACCGTCGCGTCGACCAGCTTGCCGACCTGGGTGTCCAGGCCGGAGACGGTGCTGTGGACCGACTGCATGGATCGCACGAACTCGTCGTTGAACGCACGGCGCAGGTCGAGGGTGGTCTGCGAGATGGTCGTCGACAGCTGGTTCCCGACGTTGGTCACGGCCTGGCCGGTGCGGGATCCCGCGCTGTCGATCACGGCTGAGGCCCGCGACACCGCCGAGGTGAGATCGTCGCAGGTGCTGTTGATGGTCGCCAGGCGCCCGCCGAGGAGCTCTACGGCGTCGCGCACGTCGAGCGCGCTGCCGGCCAGGGCGTCCGTGGTCTTCCGCGTGGCGTCCAAGGTCAGGGTGAGCGCCTCGACCAGCTCGGTGTGCACCTTGCGCGCCGTGGCGCCGACGGAGCCGATGTCGGCCGCCGTCTTGCCGAGCTCGGCCCCGAACCGGACCGGAGAGGAGAGCCGGACCTGACTGAGCACGAGACTCGCCTGGGTCATCGCCCTGCGAAGGCGGACCCGGAGAACCCCCAGGTCCCGATCCGAGGCGTCTTCTCTGGTGTTTCTCGTGACGTTCTCGAAGACGGTCCAGAGGATGAGGCAGAAGATGGCCGCGAGGGTGCAGAGCGCGATGTTGTCGAACTTGAAGAACCCGGGCAGCCTGCCGTCGAAGCCCTGCTGCCACATTTCGAGGAAAGGACGTCGAGCCGCTTCCAGCCCGTTGGCTTCGAGGGCGGCGCCGTAGGCGCCCGTGGCCATCATCAGCCCGAGCCAGGTGATGAAGATCGGTACGAAGACGAGGGCGGGACCGATGGCGGCGCCGAGCCCACGACGCCATCCCGGCTTCCCCCGCTGGGGCGTGGTGCCCGCCGGTTCGCCGTCCACGAGGATGGTGTCATCGGGGGAGAAGGCGGCGAACAGGTCGATCTCACACCAGCGTTCGGCCTTGCCGGGGTCGGTGATCGCGTCCGCGAGATCGCGTAGCTGCTCCTGGCGAGCCGTCAGATGAGGGTGGTCGGCGAGTTCGCGAAGCTCGGCGACAAGCTCCTGGTCCGTCACGGACACCCGATGTCATCTCCTCGATGGTGCTGGCCGTCGTCGGGCAATCCGGACGGACCGATTCATGTGCTGGGACGCGTGATCATTTCGACATCCGGCGCACCTGTCAACGAACGAGACCTACGCGCGCTGCCCGTCCGCGGAGGCCAGGGGCGGCGTCATGGTTCCTCAACCCCGATGTGGCCGCGTGAGGTGTTGTCGTGGTGATGTGCGGTGTGATGCGTGCCAGGTGCGGCACCGCGGTGCCGCACCTGGGGATTCGGTCAGCCGCAGTGGAAGATGGGGGTCATCTTGCTGATGCTCTTGATCTGGTAGGTCGCGCGGAGGCAGCGGCCCTTGCCGTACACGGTCACGGGGCCGGCGTAGTACTCGAAGTAGCCGCTGTCGGAGTCGGTGTCGAGCACGTTGCACACCGATGTCGAGCTCGCGCTACAGGCGTTGAGCCGGACGCTCATGTACTTGGACTCGCCGTAGGACGAGCCGGTGGAGTTGAGACGGGCGCAGTTGTTGCCTGTCGACGATGAGTAGTAGATGTCCAGATAGCCGAGTGATCCGACGGGGAGGTGCTCGATGAGTGAACCCGAACAATCGGCCGCCTGCGCCGGGCTTGCGGAAACGGTCGACACGAGCGCCGCGGCCGCCAAAGTCAGGGCTGCCATTACCAGCTTCACGATTCGCATCCTGATCACACTCCTCAACGAAGATCAAATGAGACATTTGAACCGTAGCAGCGCGGGGAGTTCCGCACGGATGGGGCACGCGCGCGACCCCGGAGACCCGGCCGGGTCGCAGCCGTACGCCTCCGAGAGAACCTCGGCTTGCTCGTTTCGGTGTGCGGGATGCCAGGTCAGGGCTTCGCGGTGGGACCGCGGGGCCGACGCGTACCGTCGATGCCCGGGCGGGGGTGGGTGTCAGCCGACCTGGCTGTTGTCCTTGAGCGTGCCCCAGCCGTGCCAGGTGTCGATCTCGATCCAGGCGCTGAACCGGTGGCGGTCCCGCCGTGGGTACGGCTTCTCGAGGTACTGCTGGGCCAGCCTGTCGATGTCGGTCAGATCCTTGTCGTCGCGGACTTCGGCGATGTGGCCGATGATGCTGATGTGGGTGTACCAGTCGTCCTTGTCGAGCACGGTGAGGGTGACCCGGGGGTCGTCGCGTATGTGGCTCAGCCGCTTGCGGCCCTCATCCATGTTGACCAGGATCCGGCCGTCGTCCCAGAGATACCAGGTGGCCGTGGACACCGGCTGGCCGTCGGACCGGAGCGTCGCGATGACGGCGGGGTTCGGCTTCTTCAGCATGGCGACTGCTTCCTCGGGAAGCGGCGGTTTCGACATGATCTCTCCTCTCCGCGTCGGCGTCCCCTGCGGTGAGGTGACGCACGCGGTTCACGAGATGCGAGACGTACGTCCACGGTGTCACACCCCGGTGGCGCCGGTTCCCACCCCCCTCCGCACGCCGCCCGACCCACGGCGGAGCCCCGGATCGGTGGTGTGGCTGACCGTCCGGCTGCGTGGGCGTCCGGCACGGAGCGGGGGCGTCCGGCAGGGCGGTCAGTAGCCCGTGGCGGGATCGATCAGGCCTTCCAGCGGCCGACCCTCCCGCAGGTGACGCACGTTCCGTTCGACCCGCTCGCAGAGCATCCGCATGACGTACTCGGCGGAGTCCGCGCAGTGCGAGGTGATGAGGGCCCTGGGGTCGCTCCACAGGGGGTGCCCCTCGGGGAGCGGCTCGGGGTCCGTCACGTCCAGGCCGGCGGCGGAGATCGTCCCGTCCCGGAGGGCTTCGACCAGCGCGTCCGTGTCGATGTGCGCGCCGCGCGCGACGTTGACCACGACGGCGTCCGCCGGCAGCAGTGCCAGCTCGGCGGCGCCGATGACGTGCCTGGTCTCCGGGGTGAGGGCGAGGGCCAGCACCAGGACGTCGGTCTCGGGGAGTACGGAGTGCAGAGCCGTGGACGGCAGCGTCTCCTCGGCGCCCTCGACCCTCTCCGGCCTGCGGCGGATCACCCGGACACGGCACTCGAAAGGCCGCAGGAGACGGACGAGCTCGGTGGCGATGCCGCCGCCGCCCAGGATCGTCACCCGCCGGCCGTGCAGGGACCGGGGATCGGCCGGAGACCAGTGCGGCGTCCTGGCCTGCCGTACGACACTGCGCAGGCAGGCCAGCGTCAACATCAGCGCGTGCTCGCTCACCTGCCCGGCGAACGACCCCTTGGCGCAGGTGAAGGTCACCGGACGCCGGAAGAGGCCGTTCGGCGCGAACTTCTCCACCCCAGCCCAGGGGAACTGCACCCACCCGATCCCGGGATGGCCGTCCAGCGCCACCCGGAGCTGCTCCGGCTCCCCGGGGATGAGCCACACCAGGCCGTCGGCCTCGTCCGGAGGCGCGATGACACCGCCCCCGGCGGTCACGGCCTTCTCGATGTTGGCACGGAGAAGATCGAGGTCGGGGGAGTTGGCGCGGCCGTAGGCCGCTCCGATCTCCGCGGACGGGGCGATCGCGATACGGGCTTCCATGAGGCCACATTCTGTCGCGACCGGCCTGCCCGGGTCTGAACCGGGTGCGCGGCGCCGGTTCTCAGCGGATCCGATCCGTTCTCACGCGCCTGGCCCGTCAGAGCTTCCCGGATGCGGCCACGCACTTGGCGGCTCCTTCGGGCACGATGACCGGCATGAAGCCGGTTGTGCGGGCGGACACGGTTCCGCGGGGATTCATGAAGTCGCAGACAGGTCGTCGTCCGGACGGGCTTCGACCGCGCGGAGCGCCGCGACGCGTGGAGACTCCAGAGCCTCGGCGTGGTGGGATCGCGCGCACTCGTCCAGCGCCTGGAGGACCGCCGCGGGGTCGGTGACGCTGGTGGCGTGACGATCGAGGAACATGAGCTGCCGCTGGGTCAGCGTCCTGACCGAGAGCCGGCCGTCGTCTTTCATGATCAGGATGGATCCCACGAGCATCACCGCCTTGTCGGTGCCCTCCAGCGACTGCACCAGCTTGGCGACGGCCTCCGCCTGCCGGTTGTCGTTGTCGGCCTGCTGGCTGTGGATGGTGGCCAGCTCGACGCCGCGGCGGATCTCTTCGGCGATCTCCTTGGTGGTCGCCGAGCTCGCCACGTCCTTGGTCCACATCGTCAGCCGCTGGAAGAAGGATCCGATGAACGGCCTGGAGTCGGGACCGGCCGTCCATCCGAACGCGGCGGCCAGGTTGACGAGCGCGTCCCGCACCGCCGGGCCCGCCTGGGTCTCGCTCACATGAACAGCGCACGACTGCCTCGGCGGTTCCGCGCCCGCGGTCGCGTCCATGGCCTCGGCCTGCGTGCGTAGTGCTTCCCGGAAGGAGCCCTCCGCGCCGGAGCCTTTCTCAAAGGCGGTGAGCATGTCCTCGACCGCTCCGGTGAGGGGGCGGTCCAGGTGTCCCCGCTTTACGAGGATGCGATGCATCTCCATCCGGGCGCTCAGATCAGCGCTCTCACGTCCAAGCTCCGCCGTACGCCGCCGCTCCTGTATCGCGCTCTCACGCTCATGCTCTGCCGCACGCTGCCGCTGCTCCTGGATCGTCCTCTCACGCTCGATCTCCAGCTCTGTTGCCAGGTCGTGCTGCTGCTGCGCCCGGAGCAGGTAGTTCTTCAACTCTTGTTCCCGTAAGGCTCGGTCCTCCTGATGCCGTTGGCGTATTTGGTTCTTCCGGTTCTCCAAGAGAGCTTCCGGTCCGCCTTCCTGCCCCGTCCGGAGATGCTGACCGATGCGCCGGAGCTGTTCGGAGGTTGAAACCGTCTCGGTGCTGGAGAGCTTGATCTCCTTCCCCTCGACGGAAATGCTTACGACCACGCCGTGTTCCGGCTGTGAAAAACTGAATTTGGTCTGATGGCTCAGCCAGACGACTATCGCATCAGCGAATGCGGGGATGTCGGACGGATCGAAGGAGAAGAGCAGCGACTCACGTCCATGGCCCATGGAGCCGGGGTGGTCCTGTCCGTCAGCGGTGCCGATCCGTGACAGAAGCCTGGTCTCATGCGCGGTAGTCCTGCGCAGATCCTCCAGCAGACGGCGGGAGAGCTCGTCGTCGTCGCCGTCCACCGTCACGAGAACGTCCATGATTCCTCACCTGATCGATGCGGGGCCTCACTTCATGAGACGCCTCTCAGCGCCATGGCGGAGACGGAAGAGGTCTCAGGTCGATACCGAAGCGCTCCCGGCCGGCGGCCACCGTGGCGTCGGCTGTCAGCGCTTCACCCGCTCACGGTGGACGACGGTCCGGCTGTCGCGTCCCGGGAACACCATGATCAGGAGCTGCTGGGGGTCCTCGGAGTCGTCCTCCCAGTGAGGCGCGTGGTAATGGACCCGGATGCGGTAGTCGCCCTTGCCGAGGAACGCCAGGTTGGGCAGCCGGCTCCCGCCCATCGGGTCGCCGAGCGCGAGCTCACCGCCGGGGCTGTGGTAGCCGACCTCCACCACGTGGTCCCAGCCCCTGGTCTCCACCGGTGGGCGGCGCCGGTAGGTCTCCGCGGTCGCGCAGGTGAGGTAGTCGGAGTGGACCCGCACCATCGCGTGTCCGGGCAGGGTGGCCACCAGCCCGTTCTTCTGCGTGATGTCCAGCAGGTCGTCCTCGAAGGGGGCCTCGGCGCCCTCGTAGGACTCCAGCACGCCGTAGTCGGTCCACAGCCGCTTCCTGCTCACCTTGACCGGTGGGACGAGCGGCCGGTGCCGCGGCGCCTCCGCGCACATACGCCTTTCCTTGACCTTCCAGACGACGGACCCCAGCTTCCCGGCTTCCTCCTGCGTGCGTACGGTCGCCACCAGGCTGGGGCAGATCGCCATAAGAGCGCCTGCCACCGCATGAACCGTGACACCGCTCCGCTCCCAGAGGCGTGCGATCTCCGCCTCGTCGGCACGGATGTGGACCCCGCACAGATGGTGGCCGTAGGCCAGCAGTTCCCGGTCGGGCATCCGGCTGAACGGCTTCTGGGTCGTGCGCCGTACCGCGCAGAGGAAGGCCCGGTCTCCGGTCTCCCGCGCCCTGCCGGCCGGGGAGGGTGCCGGCCCGCACTCCGCGGCGGAGGTGAGGCGGCCGGGAGACAGGTCGGCGGCGGGCAGGAACAGCAGCAGGCATGCCGGTGCCAGCACCACCGCGGTTCGGCGCACGAGCCTTCCGCGGCGCTCCCGCCACCGACGGACCGCCAGCAGTAGGCAGAGGGCGGTCAGCGTCGGGGCCACGTTCGGCAGGACGAAGATCTCCACGCCCTCACGGCCGCCCCACGTCCTGAGACATCCCCGGTCGATCAGCATGTCCGCCGCGAAGGCCGCCGGTGCGACCCCGTAGGCGGCGAGCAGCAGCATGGCCATCACCCGGCCGGTCACCCGCCCCCACCGGGGCCGCTCGCACCAGCCGGTGGCCAGCGAGGCGACGAAGCTCAGGACGACGACGGGGAGGCCCATGTACCACAGCACCGGAACCCACGCGGTGACCGACCAGACGGAGGGCATCGCCGCTTCATGGAACTCATATCCACGGCACATCTGGATATAGCCAAACATCCCGAACCCGCGCGCGGGCTGAGCCCACATGTAGGCGAACCCACACACCGGGATGGCAAAGGCGAGCACCCACCAGATTCGGAATCTCCACAACACGCCGAGAACCGTATCGATCTTTCTTCATACGGTCATATCTGGTGATTGTCGGCTCCGTGGGTTCTGTCGTGCAGCATGCTGCGGAGAGCGGAGAAGCCGGGATGTGGTGAAGGGGCATCACTTGGTCACACCGAGACTCTCGCACTGCTCAGGTATGCCTTTGATTCCTAAATGTAGCGTTTTCAGATCATATTAGGCGTATTTCACTATTTCGTGAGATTGGGGGTTGTTCGGTGAGGTGCTGTTGATTAACCTGTGACAGGCACGGGGAGCCGCCTCCTGATCTGTTTCTGTACGGCGAGCCATACGGGAGATCGTTGTGGCCGACCTCGATCGCGAGGCGATGCGGGCAGTGGTGGAGCGGATCCAGCGGCTGTCGGACGAGCACTGGTGGGCGCTCGCCCCTTCCTGCCGCCTGATGGAGAACGACGCGTGGGTGGGTCCCACCGGCACCCGGTTCGGCACCGACGTCCATGCCGACCAGCGGGAGCTGCGTGACCTGCTCACCAAGGCGGTGCACAGCGCGCGGAGCAAGATGGCGTCGCTGCCGGACAAGCCATGACCGGCTCCGGCTTCACCGGGGTCAAGCAGCCCGAGTTCGACACGATGGCGGGCAAGCACACGCAGGCCGCCGGGCGGCTTGAGCAACTGGCGGAGGCGCTGTACGGCGAGCTGCAGAGCGCCGGAGTGGACACCTCTCCGGCGCTGCGCCTGCGCGAGCTGGCCGGTCGGGTCGGCAAGCAGGCCGACGACCTGAGACGCCGACAGGCGCTGATCCGTGAGATGGAGCAGCAGAAGGTCAGCTTCGGGACCTCCACGACCGCCGGATCCTTCATGGAGATGCCCGACGGGCTGGACGCCGCCCAAGGCCTGCTGGACGGGACGGTGGCCGCCCGCGCGGCGCTGCTCGCCGTGGGCGGGGACGCCAAGGCGCTCGCGGCGCTGCAGAAGTACGCGAAGAGGGGCAATGACCCGGAGTTCGTCAGGACGTTCCTGCGGAAACTGGGAGCGAAAGGGGTCACCGAGCTGCCTGGCTCACTGGCGGCGCAACTGCGCGACGGCCTGAACCATGGGAAGTCCGCACGAGTGGATCAGATCTCCACGCAGAGCAAACAGGCGCTGCGCATGCTCAGCGCGGCTCTCGCCGGTGGGACCGACCCGAAGAACAAGGCCTATATGGGCGATGACTTTCTCAAACAACTCGTCGCACAGGGCCGGGCCGAACATACCGTCGGTGACGTGAAGTACGCGGGTTACCAGGCCCAGGCGCTGATCTGGGGCGCCCACGACGGAAAGCCGCCGTTCTCCGGGAAGTTCATGGAGACCGTCGGCAGCGACGCGGTCGCCTACGAGAAGGAGCAGTACAAGGACAGGTGGGCGGCGAGCAAGGACGCGCTCGGCCAGGCCGTCGGCGGCCGGCAGGTCCCCCTGTTCGATCTGGCCGCCGCCCTGGGGCTGGGCTCCCTGATGAAACCGGGCGCGGCGGCGGGATCGGGCAAGCGGGTCAAGGCGGCGGTCGTGGAGGACCTGCTCCACGCGGCCGGGTCCGGTAAGGAGGCCTCTCAGGCTCTGCTGAACCACACTCCGGCGGGATGGAAGCAGTCGGTGCTCGACCACATGCTGACCACGCGGCTGGGAGCCTTCGACTACACCGACAACTACGGATCGTTCAGCAAGGTGCTGCTGGCAGGCGCGACCGGCCAGGACGCGACCTCCAAGAAGCTGGCCGCCGAGCTGACCAAGTCCCTGGCGGACCAGGCCCGGGGCGCCTTCGGCAAGGCGGGTGACGGCAACCTGGAGATCACCAACAGGGCCGTACTCGACCGGCTCGCTCCCCTGCGCTACCCCCTGGCCCGCGCGATGGCGGCCAACATCGACCAGGTCTCCAACCTTCTCCTCAACCACGGGATGTTCGGCAAGGTTGACGCCACGGCCATGTCCTACGCGCTGGCACTGGCCACCCGTGACGACGCCGGGTTCGAGGCGCTGATCCGAGCGCAGACCGAGCACATGAAGGCGGCGCTCGACAGCGTGCCCCCGGTGGGCCTTGAGAAGTCGAACCTCAAAGCTTTGGGTTTCACCGAGGCCGACCTCAAGACGTTCGACTTCGACGAGGACGGCCGGATCGGCAAGACCGACGTCGCGCAGTTCCTCGTCGACAACATCGTGGGGGAGGCGCGCCCCTTCGGGCACCTCGTGGAGATCCGCCGCCAGGTCATGATCGCCGAGGGGCTGGACGACAAGAAGGTGAGCGAGGCGTTGCAGACCATGGTGCGCGACACGATCGGGCTGATCCCGGTGCCCGGTGCCAGACAGGTGGGCGAGCTGGCCACCGGCGCCTTCGGGTCGTTGCTCACCACCCAGTACGACAAGGCCACCGGGGCCGGCTACGACGCGGCGGCCAAGTGGGCCGCCGGGCAGGTGTCGGAGAAGGGGCTGAATCTGGGTGAGACGTACCAGAGGCTGGCGAACGACCGGCTCGCCGTGGAGAAGCTGGCAGAGCAGATGATCGCCACCGCCATGTTGAAGAAGGGGATGCTGGACGATGCATCCCTGAAACATCAGACCTTCACGGTCGGGGCTCCGCCGACGATCAAGCCCTTCACCGAGATGAGCCCGGCCGAGTACAGCGAATTCCTTGGATGGGTCAACGAAAAAGGCGGAAGCGCTGATCTGCTCGACCGTTTTGCCGGCACCTTCCGGAGGACCAGTGACGTAGACGATTACCTCAACCTCCGGATCCCTTCTTCCCAGGAGGGTAGCAAGTGAGGCTTCGCAGAGCGCTGTTCGCGCTACCTGCTGCCATGTGCTTCGCGGTGGCCTGTACACCTGACAAGGCGACTATCCCTACACCTCCATCGGTGGGCGTGGGAGCGGTTACTGATTCGGCCCCCTACCTTTGCAAACTTGTACCCGAGCAGGCGTTCCGATTGATCAGCGGCTTGACCAAGTCCCTCAGCAATGAGACGAGCGGTGATGACGAGGCCGGTAGTTGCTGGGCGCCGGGCGCCATACCCCACTCGTTGAGAGTCGTGTGGGTACAAGAGACCGCCGATTCGCCGCGTGAGTATCTTGACTACCTCATGAACGACAGACGCAAGGTCTTCACCAGGCATGGAGCGACCAGGCTTCCTGTCGTTCTCGGTGAGGGTTACGCGGTGTACTTCCCGGAGGGGCCGTTCAGTGACCAGCCATACCAGGTGACCGCGAGGTTCTCCTGCGATGGCAAGGATCGAATCATCGACCTTAAAATGACCCAGGTCGCCAAGGGCAGGGATGGGATCAAAGACATGATCGAGCTGATGCGGATCGCCCAGAAGCGCTACGGCCAGCTCTACAAGTGCGCGCCTGGCGGGTAGTGAATCGCTCGGGCCCGGTAGAGACTCAGGTGTGTCCCGCGACCACCCTCGACTGCCGTCCCGCCAACATCACAGACGGATCTGTGGGGTGCTACCGGGGGCCGGTCACCGTACCAGGAGGCGCGTCGGCTCGGTAAGCGTGAAGACCGCCGCCGAGAAATCGGCGAGGCGAGTGGCCAGTGTCTCGACGGCGAGGTCGCGCGGAAGCGCGGTATTGAATTTGAGCCCGTTCAATGCTCTGTCATCCACCTCCGGGCGCCTGATCTCGAGGGTCCGCAAGCCATCGCGCCAGACAGATCTGCTGAGATCGTTGCGTAATCTGACGCGCAGATCCTCCACCCGATGGGTGGGGTCGGCCAGAGGTCCGAGTGTGGCCTTCAGCGTGGCGTTGCCCCGGTATCCCGCCCAGGTCCACCAGTAGAGGTCCCCGTCCTCACGTACGATCACGGTGCCCTCAGGGTGAACGGTGTCGGCGATCTCCGCGCGCACCTTGGCGAGTACGTCCGCAGCCCGCCGCGTGAGCCGTACCGGGGGATCGACGCCCAGGGCGACATCGCGCATGGCGCGCGCCAGTGAGAAGGACGTGCCCCCGAACGCCGATGACGCCCACCGAGCCTCTCCTCCCGTTCCCTCCACGGGTTCGACGAAGCACCGCCGCCGTTTCCAGTCGACCCAGTCCACCTCCCAGGTCCTCCCCGCGAGAAGAAGCAGACGCGGGCCTTGGACCGAGGAGGTCAGCAGGCCGGGATCGGTACGGCCGATCTCGATGCTGCCGTGGAGCACGGTGAACTCCGGCGGTGCCGTGAACACCGCGGTCAGGTCCATGAAATGACGGCGCCCGAAGCGCTGTTCGGCCGCGGGCCCGATGAGGAGTCCCCCGCCGTCTCGTTCGAGGAACCCCTCAGCGATCAGGTGGTCGAGCAGTGGCTGAGCGGAGCGATGTTCAAAAGGGCTGAGACCGTTCCACCAGTCCGGCCAGAGCGAATCGCCGATCCGTCCTTCCTGCAAGGTGAGCGCCAGGAGTTGCTGGGCGACGATGTGCCGTGGCTCCTGCGGGGGCTGCACCGGCTCGACATAGCCTGTGCCCCACAAGTGCAGCAGCCCTGCCGCCGTGAGGAGATCGTCACGGCTCAGTGCCAGGACCAGGCAGTTGCGTCTCGTGCCCGACCGCCGTCCCGTACGGCCGAGCCGCTGGAGAAACGAGGCGACCGACCAGGGCGCGTTGATCTGGATGACGCGGTCCAGGTCACCGACGTCGATCCCCAGTTCCAGAGTGGACGTGGAGACGATGACGCAGTCGCGGGCTTGGGCGAAGGCTTCCTCGGCACGACGGCGTTCGTCGGCGGAGAGAGAGGCATGGGACAGGAAGGTGTTCACGCCGTGGCCGCGGAGCATCTCTCCCAGCTCCTCGACCATGCGCCGGGAGTCACAGAAGACCAGCCGTTTCTCACCCTGGTGCAGTGCGGCGATGACACGGGCCGCGTTCACGGCGGAGCCGACGTAGTCCAGCTCGATGTCAGGAGGACCGGAGCCGATGACCACTTCGGGAGCGATCACCCGCGCGGGCCGTGTCCCCGTGCCGGATCCCTGGAGCCAGGAGAGCAGTTCGCCGGGGTTGCCCACCGTGGCGGAGAGCCCGATCCGCTGAAGAGGGCGTTCCGCCAGGTGGGTGAGCCGTTCCAGGACGCACAGCAGGTGCCAGCCCCGGTCGTCCTTGGCGAAGGCGTGCACCTCGTCCACCACCACCGTCCGCAGGTCCCGCATGAGGCGCCGGTGGTCCACCCGGGTCCCGATGAGCATCGCCTCAAGCGATTCCGGAGTGGTCAGCAACACGTCCGGCGGGTCACGCAGGATTGACTGCCGCCGCGAACCGGAGACGTCGCCGTGCCAGAGCTCCACCCGCCTGCCCAGCCAGGTCGCGTACATCTGCAGGCGTGGCAGCAGGTTGTTGAGGAGCGCCTTCAGCGGACAGACGTACAGCACGGACAGGCCTGACCATCGCTGCTCCTCCATCGAGGAGAGCAGCGGGAAGACCACCGCTTCGGTCTTGCCGCCGGCCGTCGGGGCGACCAGGAGGGTGTCGTCCCCGATTTTGATCGGAGAGAGGGCCGCGGCCTGCAGTGTTCGCAGCTCAGGCCAGCCGAGGGTGTTGGTGACGTGGTAGGCCAGCGTCGGATGCAGTGACGTCACGTCAGGTCGAGTTCCACCTCGTCCGCCGACAAAGCTCGGTGTGCGTCGCGTGCCGTGCCACGCGCCGTATCGTCCGCCGTTCTGCGCGCCGTGCCGCGCGCCGCGTTGCGCTCGTCGTCGTTCAGTTCGGTGTCGGAGATGGTCAGCCGGTAGTGCCTGCGGGGATCGAAATCCTCATGGTCGGCCACGCGGTGCAGCACGTCCGCGACGAGCTTCCGCAGGAATGTCCGGGGAGCCGTACCGACTCCCAGCCGGCCCGCGACGGTTGTGGACAGGTCCTTGATGTAGCCGTCATCGACCAGTGATCTGATCCGTGCCTCGGCGGGGTTCCCCCCGGCGTAAAGGTCGCGTACGGCACAGCCGAGCTGGACGAGCTTGTCCGTGTCGAAACCGGTAAGACGGATCTGCACCGCGCGGGCCGTGTCGAACCGGGGATCGGTGTCGAAGTCAGTGGCCAGCCGTTGGGCGAGTGGGGTGAGCCGCTGCACGCCCTGCTGCCCGTCGTAGAACGCGGGGGTTCCGGTGATGACGAGATAGAGCCCCGGGAACCGGCCCTTGTCGATCTCATCGATGAGCTGCCGGAGCGTGTTGAGGCTCCGCTCCCGGATGTCGCTGCGCATACGCTGCAACGTCTCGATCTCATCGAGCACGACGAGCAGTCCGGGGTGACCGCAGTCCCGCAGCACCACCAGCAGGCCCTGCAGGAAGCCGAGCGCGTTCCCCGAGTCCAGCTTCCCCTTGATGTTCGCGTAGCGGAGAACCGCCGCCGCCACGTTCGGTTCCCCGCCCACCCACGCCAGCAACCCGTCCGCGATGGCCTGGTCCCCGGCGAGTCTGGCCCGGCGGTAGAAGCGCAACGCGGTGGCGAAGGCGGGAGCGGTCTGGGCCGCCTCGGCGAGCCGGGACTCGATGAGCTCGTCGACCGCCGGCACCATCGCCCGCCTGTTGTCCTTGGCGATTCCCGCCGCGGCGCTCACATCGTCCTCAAGGGTGAGGAGCCAGCTGTCGACGATCTCCCGTAGCGCGCTCGGCGGGCTGCTGGCCGTGGAGAGCCCGCCGATCAGGGCACGGTAGACGGTCTCCAGCTTGTGCAGGGGCGTCTGGGTGTCGGAGATCTGGATCTCGCTGGTAGCCATCCGCATCCGCTTGGCGCGTTCGGCGAGCCACCGTGCGAAGAAGGTCTTGCCGGAGCCGTACTCGCCGCGGATCGCCTTGAAGCCACCGCGACCGCTCGCCGCGACGGCGAGTTCCTCGTCGAGGACCTTCTCGAACCCCTCCATGCCGACGGCGAAGAGATCGAGGCCGTTCTGCGGGACGGTGCCGCGCCCCAGAGCGGCGATGATCTGCTGTCGTCTCGCCCGGCTGACCTTGTGCCTCATGGCTCAACCTCCTCGTCGAAAAACTGTTCCATCAGGAGCCGCAGGTTCAGATCGACGGTCTGGTCGCCGTCCTTGAGAGTGAGGACGTCGTAGCCGTCGACGTTGAGCAGGCGCTTCGCCGCACCCATCAGCAGACCCGTCCGGTCCACCGGTTCGTTGATCAGTGCTCCCGCCTCCGTCACGGAGAGACGGCCATCACGAGCGTCCAGACCATTGATCAGCGCGGTGACCTGCTCGTCGGAGATCGCACTGCGGGAGATCCGCCGCTGCTCGGCGAACGCGTCGGACGCGGTCACCCGTTCGCCGAGCGTCATGGGACGGCCGGGAATGCTCGGCCCGGTCGTCGCCGGCATGGTGACCGGGACGCTCTCACGCGGGACGGGCGGCGGAGCCTGCGGCACAGATCTCAGCGGTGGCTGGGAGAGCTGTGCGGGTATCGGTGAGGGCCGGGAGGTCGGTACGGATCTCGGCAGTGGCTGTTGCGAGATCGGCACGGAGGTTCGGGAGATGCGTGACGGTGTCTCCGGCGACGGGCGGTTCACCGATGGGCCGATCGGCAGGCTGATCCATTCGGAATCGGGACTGTGCGTCCCGGCGTGCTCGGCCGGCTCGGAGACCTGCCGGAGCGGGGGCCGGCGCACGATGATCCGGCTGCGGCCGAGGATCGCCTGAACCCATTCCCTCGCGATCGGGCGAGTTCCGACCGGACCCGCCGCACGTGCGAACAGCTCGGCGACCGCGTGCGCCGTCTGCGGCTCCAGACCGGGAAGCAGCGTCAACTCCTTGCCGGGGCGAACATGTGCGTCACAAGCCAGCACGCGGCCCATGAGCAGTGCGAGCTTGTAGCGGTCGGTGTCCAGATCGGGGCCGGTGGACGGCTGGAGAGGGTCGTCCCAGCCGGGAGTATGGGCTTGCCGTAGCACGGGCTCACCGCCGTGACGGCGGAAGCCGTCGCAGTCGAGAACGAATATCTTGTACGGCGGAGCCGGCTGCCACAGCAGGTTGCGGGACGAGAGGTCACCGAGCACGAACCCGTGGCCGTGCAGCAGGTCGACCAACCGGGCGGCGGCCAGAGCGATCCCGGTACGGCCTGCGATGTCCGGCTGACGCAGGTCCTGCCCGGCCCGGCCGGGCTGGAACAGCAGATAACGCGCCTCGACCGGTGTGGACGCGCCGCCGATGTCACGGAGGAACTCGGCGGGAATCTCATGCATGAGGAATCCGGTGATCCGGTCCCCGTCATGGACACGTGCCACCGGCCACGCACAGACGCCGAGCAACAGATGCCGTTCGGTGGGCGCGAGGTTGTCACCGAAGTTCACGAGGTCGGCGAGGGCTCTGTCGTTCACCGCTCCGGCCTGCGGTGTGTACTCCTTGTAGACGAGCCGGCCGAAGCCTGCCACCCGGGTGACCGTCCCCTGGCCGCCCTCGCCCAGGGGTTCGGGCTCCAGAGACAGTGAGGCCCGCCGCCGGTCGAGTGGGTGCGCTACGAAAGCCAATTCAGACTCTCCAGATGCGGATCGCCGTACGGAGGGACAACTGGGGGAGTACCTGCTCACTCATCAGGTGATCCTCAGTTCTTGGAAGTAGGGGCGCAGCCGTCCGAAACGAAGTAGATCTCCATGGAGATCGACCCGCTGGGAGCGGAGAGGTCGTGGAAGTTCCGGGTCGCGGCCGTCCCGAAGATCTTCGGATAGGCCGTGCCGAGGGCGGTGTTGACCCGCGTGGCGAGACGGACGCCTTCTCCGGCACCGCCGTCGGCACCGAAGGTCAGGACCATGCCGGCGTGCCGACCGGCCAGATGCTTCTTGTGCCGGAGAAGTTTCCTCTTCACCTGTACGGCCAGCGCGCTGTCATCGGTGCCCGGACTGACCCGGAACGAGATTTTGACGGGCTTCGCCCGGACGCCTCCGATACGGGTCGCGCAGGGGGACGGGGTCGGGGTGGCGCAGGGGGACGGGGTCGGGGTG
>NZ_NGFP01000212.1 GCF_002149035.1 Streptosporangium minutum | reverse complement strand
GGGCTCAGGCGGCTGGTCCCACCCCTCCCCCAACCCGGCCGCCGGCGGCACGGAGATCGACGGTACGGCGCTCGCCCGCCAGGTGGCCGCCCGGTCGTTCACGCTGCTGCGCAACGAGGGCGGCCTGCTGCCGCTCGGCGGTGTCCGGAGTGTGGCGCTGATCGGGTCGGCGGCCGGCGAGGCCCGGGTCGTGGGCGGGGGCAGCGCCCAGGTGTTCCCCGACCGGATCGTCTCGCCTCTGGAGGGCCTGCGCGGGCGCGGGAACGTCGAGCCCGGCGGCCGGCTGCCCACCACCTGGCCGGTCCGCCAGTCCGACGTGCCTGTCCTGAACGTGACCCCGGCCGGCGGAAAGGTCGCCTATGACGAGGGCCTTTTCATCGGATACCGCGCCTGGGAGCGCGCCGGCGTTCTGGTCCGGCCGCGGACCGGGCTACACGACCTGGTCCTACGAGACACGATCGCCGTCACCGGGACGACCGTGACGGTGGCCGTGACCGACACCGGCCGGCGCGCCGGACGTGAGGTCGTCCGGTTCTACTCACCGCGGTGAACCGGGACCCCGACCGGGCCGCTCCGCCGGGCGCCGTCGACCGGCGCACGCAGGTCACGTTTTCATATCTTGACCCCTGGATTTGTATCCTTCAGAACATGGCCAAGAAGCCCGAAGACCCAGAGCGCCCGGGGCGCATCAAGCAGCTCCGTATGATCGCCCAGATCATCAAGGAGGCCAACCCCAAGGGGATGCCGATCGTCTACGCGTCGGCGCTTGGCACACTCGTGCTGTGCATCGTGATCGGCTTGGTCACCGGCTGGTTCTGGTATCTGCTGCTCATCGGGATCATGCTGGCTCTCACGGTCGGACTGGTCGTGTTCGGCCAGATCGCCCAGAAGTCGCAGTATTCGATGCTGCACGGCCAGGTGGGCGCCGCCGCCGCGATCCTGCAGGGGATGCGCGGCAACTGGGAGGTCACCCCGGCCGTCGCGGTCAACCGCGACCAGGACATCGTGCACCGCGTGGTCGGCTATCCCGGCATCGTCCTGGTCTCCGAGGGGCCGGGCAGCCGCGTGCAGAAGATGCTGGTGGCCGAGAAGAAGCGCGTCCAGCGGGTCGCGCTCGACGTCCCGGTCTACGACATCCAGTCCGGTGACGGCGAGGGGCAGATCCCCATCGCCAAGCTGCAGCGGCACCTGATGAAGCTGCCCCGCAACCTCAAGAAGCCCGCGGTCTACGAGATCAACAACCGCCTCAAGGCGCTTCCCCAGACGCTGCCGATGCCCAAGGGGCCGCTGCCGCGCGGGGCGAAGATGCCCCGGCCGAAGATGCGCTGATGGACCTCGCAGGAGTCGACCGGCGCCGGGTGGACGCGGCCGGCACCTCGCGGGCCAACCGCGGCTGGTGGGACGGCGCCGCGGACGAATACCAGGCCGAGCACGGGGAGTTCCTCCGCGACGCGGGCTTCGTCTGGTGCCCGGAGGGCCTGGACGAGGCCGACGCCCGTCTGCTGGGCGAGGTCGCGGGCAAGGACATCCTGGAGATCGGCTGCGGCGCGGGACAGTGCGGGCGGTGGCTGGCCGGCCAGGGGGCCCGGGTGGCGGCCTTCGACCTGTCCTTCCGCCAGCTCCAGCACTCCCGCCGGATCGACTTCGACGGCGACTCGCCGCTCCCGGTGGTCCAGGCCGACGCCGAGGTCCTGCCCTTCGCCGACGAGTCGTTCGACCTGGCCTGCTCGGCCTTCGGCGCGCTGCCGTTCGTGGCCGACGCGGCGGCCGTTCTCGCCGAGACGCGCCGGGTGCTGCGCCCCGGCGGCCGCCTGGTCTTCTCCGTCAGCCACCCGATCCGCTGGGCCTTCCCCGACGACCCGGGCCCCCGCGGGCTGACCTCCGACCGGTCCTACTTCGACCGCTCGCCGTACGTGGAGCTCGACGACGACGGGCGGCCGTCCTACGTCGAGCACCACCGCACGATGGCGGACTGGATCGGGCACGTCGTCGCGTCGGGCCTGGTGGTGGCGGGGCTGGTCGAGCCGGAGTGGCCCGGCGGCCACGACCGCGAGTGGGGCGGCTGGAGTCCGCTGCGCGGCCGTCACCTGCCCGGAACCGCGATCTTCACCTGCGTCAGGCCGTAGGGACGGCCGAGGGCGGTGAGCTCGCGGGCTCCCCACCCTCCGGAGGTGCCCGCCGACCGCCCCGGCCGGAAGCCGGACGGGCCGGGAGAGCCCCTTACCGGCTCGCCGGACTCACATGCGCACGACCACGGTGTTCGCCGCCCGGTCGTGCAGACCGCGCTGGTCGCGGTCCCAGATGAGCGCCGGTACGGCCAGGCACAGCAGCAGGGTCCGCACCAGCACCGCCACGAAGCCCGGACGGCCGCCGCCGAGCGCGGCGACCCGGATGCCGAGCAGCCGCATGCCGAAGGTCATGCCCATGGTGCCCACCAGCAGGATGTATTCCGCCGCGAAGACCGCGAGCGGGACCCAGCCCTGCTCGGCCGGGTTTACCCGCAGGAGTCCCTGCGTGATCGCCCAGGTGCAGATCAGCCAGTCGATGACGAGGGCGCCGATCCTGCGGCCGAACCCCGCCACCGCGCCGCTGCCCTGCTGGGGCAGGCCGAGCTGCTCTCCCGGATAGCCCAGGTCGACTCCGGCCGACCTGACGCCACCGAGCCAGGTCTGGGTCCATCGGGGTTGCTGCCTGCTGCTCATGGCTAAACGGTATCCGCCCCGGAGGCCGCTCCCGCATCCGCCCGAGCCGGCTGCCCGGACACGGGGTCCGCGCAGGTCCGGAGGTGAGATCCGGACATCCCCGGGTATGGGCCCGCGCAGGCCCGGACGTGAAAGTAGGGCAAAGGACGGCCCTTCGCCCGCGGCCCCACCGGACCGCGGGGCTAGCGTGAAGGCGGCTTTCCCTTAACACGAGTGAAACAGACGAGACACGGGGCGGTAACGGCACAGGCCTACCTTCGGCACTGATAGCCCGTGCCCCTTGGGAGGTTCGCGTGTTCAACTCCGCCGACGACGTCCTGAAGTTCATCAAGGACGAAGGGGTGCAGTTCGTCGATGTCAGGTTCACCGACCTGCCGGGGACGACGCACCATTTCACGTTCCCAACGGAGAACTTCGGGGCGAACGTCTTCACTGACGGCCTCATGTTCGACGGCTCGTCGATCCGGGGCTTCCAGGCCATCCACGAGTCGGACATGCTCCTGCTGCCCGACCCCTCCACGGCCGTTCTGGACCCCTTCCGGCAGCACAAGACGCTCAACATCAACTTCTTCGTGCACGACCCGCTGACGGGCGAGGCCTACAGCCGCGACCCGCGCAACGTCGCCCGCAAGGCCGAGGAGTACCTCAAGGGCACCGGCATCGCCGACACGGTCTTCTTCGGCCCCGAGGCCGAGTTCTACATCTTCGACGACGTGCGGTTCGAGACCAACGCGCATTCGAGCTACTACCACATCGACTCGATCGAGGGCGCCTGGAACAGCGGCAAGGCCCAGGAGGGCGGCAACCTGGGTTACAAGCCGCGCTTCAAGGGCGGCTACTTCCCGGTCCCGCCGATGGACCACTTCACCGACCTGCGCTCGGAGATGGTCCGCAAGCTCATCGAGGCCGGCATCGACGTGGAGATGCAGCACCACGAGGTGGGCACGGCCGGCCAGGCCGAGATCGACTTCCGGTTCAACACGCTGCTCAAGGCCGCCGACACCCTGATGCTGTACAAGTACATCGTCAAGAGCACGGCCCTGGCGCACGGCCACACGGTCACCTTCATGCCCAAGCCGATCTTCGGCGACAACGGCTCCGGCATGCACTGCCACCAGTCGCTCTGGAAGGACGGCGAGCCGCTCTTCTACGACGAGGTCGGCTACGCGGGCCTGTCCGACACCGCCCGCTACTACATCGGCGGCCTGCTCAAGCACGCCCCGTCGCTGCTGGCCTTCACCAACCCGACGGTGAACTCCTACCACCGCCTGGTCCCCGGCTACGAGGCCCCGGTCAACCTGGTCTACTCCCAGCGCAACCGCTCGGCGTGCATCCGCATCCCGATCACGGGCTCCAACCCGAAGGCCAAGCGCATCGAGTTCCGCGTGCCGGACCCGTCCTGCAACCCGTACTTCGCCTTCGCCGCCCAGCTCATGGCGGGCATCGACGGCATCCGCAACAAGATCGAGCCGGTCGAGCCGGTCGACAAGGACCTCTACGAGCTTCCTCCGGAGGAGGCCCGCAACATCCCGCAGGTCCCGGGCTCGCTGTCGGACGTGCTCACCGCCCTTGAGGCCGACCACGAATACCTGCTGGAGGGCGGCGTGTTCACGCCGGACCTGATCGAGACCTGGATCGCTTACAAGCGCGAGAACGAGATCGACCCGATCCGCCTGCGCCCTCACCCGCACGAGTTCGAGCTCTACTACGACGTCTGAGCCACCGAGTTTCCGACCTGCGGAAACGCCGGCGGTCGACCCGCCGGGGCGCCCTCGGGGCACTCAGCCATCCGCGACAGGCCGTTGACCGTCCCTCCACCGGGGGCACGGTCGGCGGTCTTTCGCATGCGGCGACGGGCCGGGCGCCGAGACGCCCGCGGCGGGTCCGCTCCGGCTCAGAGCGGTTGCCTGCCGTCACCGTCCCCGTCGATCCCGCTCATGGCGCGGGCCGCGGCGACCACCTGGGCCCGGTAGCGCCGGCGCGCGAACGCCACCAGGAGGATCAGGACGCCGGCTGCCAGGATCGCGGCTCCCAGCCAGTGAAGCGGGAAGACCAGGACGGTCGCCGTCGCGGCCGTCGACGTCCCGCCTGGACCGGGCAGGGCCACGGTGGCGCTGCACAGGCACATCAGGGGCGGATCGAAGGTGGCGGCGATCTCGCGGGTGGAGCCCCGGCTCACGGTGAAGTCGGGGAAGGAGACGCTCTCCCCGTTCACCCGCAGGCGCAGGCGGTCGTCGCCGCGGAAGTCGCGGTGCACGGTTCCGGTGTCGCGCACCGTCGTGGTGAAGGTCAGGGGCCCGCCGAGCGCGAAGCTCGGGGCACGCAGGCCCATGACCTCCGCGGAGGCGTCGATGGGCCCGGGAACGGCGATGTAGACGGGAGCGCCGATCCCCCGGTTGATCCGGATGTTGCCGTCGCCGGTCCCGGCGGGCACCAGAAAGACCAGGGCAAGCTGGTGATCACCCGGTTCCGGATCGGACGGCACGTTGATCCGGACGGACACCTGCCTGGTCCCGCCCGCCGCCAGGTGGAAACGGTCAGGGGTGACGGTGACCCAGTTGCTGGCGGAATAGGGGGCCTTGGGCTGGAAGAGCAGTGTGCCGTCCAGATTCGGCTTGAAGTCGGCCTTGCGGACCTCGACGTCGAGCGGCAGCCGCCCCTGGTTGATGACCTGGAACCTCTGCTTCTCGCCGATGTCGCCGGGCTGCACGGCGAGCCGGGTCGGGCTCACCGTCAGCGAGAAGTCCGCTTCGGGCGCGGGACGGGCCGATCCCGCGCCGGCCGGACCCGCCGTCCACAGCAGGCACGCGCCGATGAGAACGGCGGCGCTCCCGCGCCCCGGCCGTACGGTCACCTTCGGCTCTCCACAGTGCTGCTCTCCCCGTAAGGGTCTTTCCCGCAGGTCTTCCGGGTCGTCTACAGGGTGGTGGCCACGTAGTTGATCGTCCCGGAGTAGGTGTCGGGACGTACGAACGGGATCGTGATCCGGTACTCGTGGCTGAAGTCATCGCCGTCCGCGGCCGAGGGCGCGGTCTTGCGGAACACCTCGACCGGGGATCCCAAGGCCAGCGGGACGAACGGGCCGCCGGGGATCTGCTCCACCAGCAGCGAGCCGGTCGGGATGGTCTCGGGGTTGCCGGCGGTGCCGAGGAGCTCCCCGGCCGCCGGGAAGACCGTCACGGTGTAGCCGGCGAAGTTGTTCGTCTTCACGGTGAAGTCCACCGGGTCGGCGCTGTCGACGGTCTGCCCGGGACTGCCGGTGAGCGTGAACGAGGAGGTGAGGTTCGTCAGCGTGATCGACCCGGTCACCACGACGTTGGCGACGGTGGTGTCCGAATCCGTGTCTCCCGGCGCGGCCTTGGCCGCCGAGCTCGTCTCCCCCATCGACAGGGCGATGCCGGCCACGAGCGTGCCCGCCGCCATCGCCACCCGTCCCACGCGTTTTCTTGACATCGCCAACGCTCCCATTCCATCCGGATAGATGACCGACTGGGTTGATTACGTCACCGAAAGTAACACTGCGCTGGCAGCTTAGGGCAGATTGGTCACGATGCGTAACAAAGGGCGTGTCGCGACTTCCCCGGCCCAGCGCTCACTCAAGTGAGCTATCAGTCCGTTGCAAGCAGTTATGGATATTTATGGGGGCAAGAGAATGCTCTGTCAGGAGAACACCGTGTTCCGCAGTATCACCGGCGTCACAGGCGTCGTCCTCATCGCCCTTTCCGCCGCCGTCGCCTGTGGCGCGGGCGACCAGCGGGCGTGCGCCGCCTCCGGCGGCACGGCGATCGCGGCGCCGTACCAGGCCACCGCCCCCAAGGACCCACAGGCTCCCCGGGCGGTGAAGAAATCACCGAAGCCTGGAAAGAAATTCAAGATCGACGACTGTGGCTGAGAAACGGCCGAGAAGGCAGACAGCGCGGAACAGCGGCATATTAGGCAGAATGATCCTGACTTACGGCGATAAATCGAGGTGAGTAGACGTGATCGGGATCTCCCGGGATGGACGGCGGCATCCGGGGGTCTCCAAACGTCGCCGCCGGCTGGCCGCGGTGACCGTGCTCGCGGGAACCCTCATCGTCCTCAGCGGCTCGATACCGCTCCTGCCCGTCACCCTGAACCGGGTGACGGCCATCGCGTACGCGATCGAGGCCGGGCAGGGGCAGCCGGGCTGGACGGGCGGGGAGATCCCGTACTCGTGGGGCGGCGGCCACGACGACGTCCCCGGCCCCTCCCTCGGCACCTGCCAGGGCTACAGCGGCGCGATCCTCCCCTGCCCCGCCACCAGGACCCGCGGCCTCGACTGCTCCGGGCTGGCCAGGTGGGTCTACCGCCTGGCCTACGGCCGCGACGTCCTGGGACCGGGCAACACCGACGACCACATCAGGCGGCTCACCGAGATACCCGCCGCGAAGGCGCGGCCGGGCGACCTGGTCTTCTACGGCAAGATAGGCAAGCGTAAGGTGAAGACCCACCACGTGGGCATCTACGTCGGCCAGGGCAGAATGATCAACGCACTGAAGACCGGCACCGAGATACGGATCGACTCCCTCACCGCGGTCAAGGGCTTCGCCGGTTACTTCCGCTACCTGTAGGAGAGACATGCGCCTGGGCGTGATGTTCGACCGCGACCTGCCCCCGGAGTCGCTCGTCCCCTTCTGCCGTCACCTGGACGCGGCCGAGGCGGACGACGTATGGGTGGTGGAGGACCTGGGCTGGACCGGGTCGATCTCGTCGGCGGCCACCGCGCTCGCCGTCACCGAGCGGCTCCGCGTGGGCATCGGGATCACTCCGGCGCCGCTGCGCAATCCGGCGCTGCTGGCCATGGAGCTCGGCAACCTGGCCCGCATGCACCCGCACCGTCTCGCGGCCGGGATCGGCCACGGCGTCCAGGACTGGATGCGCCAGGTGGGCGCGCTCGCCCCCTCGCCGCTGGCCCTGCTGGAGGAGACCATCGTGGCCGTGCGCGCCCTGCTGCGCGGCGAGACGGTCACCCTCCGGGGCCGGGCCGTACGGATCGACGGGGTGAGCCTGGTGCATCCGCCCGTGACCGCGCCACCGGTCCTCGCCGGGGTCGTACGGCCCCGCTCGCTGGAGCTGTCCGGGCGGGTGGCCCAGGGCACGATCCTGCCCGAGGGGGTCGGTCCCGCCCGGATCGGGGAGGCACGCGAGGCGATCGGGGGAGGCGATCACGAGCTGGTGGTGTTCACCCACCTGTACGTCGGCGACGATCCCGCGGTGGGCGCGCGCCTGGCGGCCGGTTCCGCGGAGTTCCTGCACGTCGATCCGGACGAGGTCGTGATGGCGGTGGGCTCCCCCGGGTTCGCCGCCGACCAGGTCAGGTCGCTGTGGGAGGCGGGGGCCGACACGGTGGTGCTCCGTCCGTTCGGGCCGGACCCCCTCCCCCAGGTCGACCTGGTCCTGGCGGAGCTGCGCTAGAGGCTCCCGCCCGGAGCCGGGCCCCGGCCGGTCTCGGGGCAGGACGGGTACGGCTCACCGCCCAGGCCGGGCGAGTCCGGCCCACACCTCCGGCAGGGCGGGGCGGCTCAAGCAGGATGGGGGCGGCTCACAACTCAGACGAAGCCGGGCGGCTCAAGCAGGATGGGGGCGGCCCACAGCCCAGGCGAAGCGGCTCACAGCTCAAGCAGGGCGGGGGCCAGCTCGCGCCACTCGCGCCTGGGCAGGTCCTCGCTCATGACCTGGACGCAGACATGGTCCGCGCCCGCGTCGAAGTGCTCACGGACCCGCTTGGCGATGTCCTGGACGTCACCCCAGGCGATCAGCGCCTCCAGCAGACGGTCGCTGCCGCCACCCGCCAGGTCGTCGTCGCCGTACCCGAGCCGCCTGAGGTTCTCCTCCTGGTGACGCGGCCGGGCCTGGACGTATCCGGCCATGAACCCCCGGGCGAGCTCGCGGGCCCGGTCCGGACGCTCCAGGACGACCGTCTGCTCGACCGCCAGCAGCGCGTCCGGCCCCATGATCTCCCGGGCGCGGGCGGTGTGCTCCACCGGCACCAAGTAGGGGTGGGCGCCCCAGGTCCGCTCGGCGGCGAGCTCCAGCATCCTGGGGCCGAGAGCGGCCAGGACCCGGCGGGGCGGCTCCGCCGGGGCCGGGCTCCGCAGGGGCGCCTGGTCCATCGCGTCCAGGTAGGCGCGCACGGTGGGCAGCGGGTGTCCGTGGTGCGGGATGGGGCCGAGGAAGGGCGGCTGGTCGGCGGTACGGTGGCCGCCGAGGCCGAGCAGGAAGCGGTCCGGGAAGGCCTCGGCGAGGGTGCGCTCCCCCGCCGCCATGGTGATCGGGTCGCGGAGGAAGATGTTGGCGATGCCGGTGGCGACGACCAGCCGCTCCGTGGCGTCCAGCAGCAACGCCGCCTGGGTCAGCGCGTCGCGGCCGAGCCCCTCGCCGAACCAGATCGCGCCGTAGCCGAGCTCGTCCAGCTCCGCCGCCGCGTCCCGGATCCTTGACATCGGCTGACCGTCGAAGGCGAAGGTCCACACACCCACTCGCCCGAGATTCATGCTCATCGCTCGAAGGCTCCCAGAGAGTCAACCGGAGGCTGTCTCCGGATGTCGCCCACAATACGGAGGCATCCTCCATTTTTCAACGGGCGAGGGCACGGGGCATGAGAAAGGCCTCCCCCGCCGGAGGGTGTCGGCGCCGGCGGGGGAGGCCCCGGGAAGACTACGGGCGCCTGCCCCGGATGCCGGTCAGCCGGCGCAGGACGTCCCACCAGAAGGAGGCGCCGAACAGCAGCGCGACCACGCTGATCAGGTAACCGGGCCAGTGTCCCGGGGTGATCAGGCGCTCCCACCAGACGGCGCCGTTCCAGTTGAAGGACGGGTCCTCCGAACCGTCAGGGGGGATCGTCACGCTCACGACGGCATGGTCGAAGATCTTGACCAGGGCCGGGGAGCTGAAGGACTCGGTCACGCAGGAGTACGGCTCGGCGGCTCCCTCCACGGCGCACTTGTCCCTCAGCGCGCCCAGACCGTCCTGGCCGCCGCTCGCGATGGCCGCCACCCCGGCCCGGTAGGCGTTGTCCCGCAGCAGGGTCTTGCCGTACTCCAGCGCGTCCATGCTGAACAGCAGCGTCAGCAGCAGGCCCAGCGCGAACACCACCCACTTGACGTAGCGGCGGTACAGCGTGGACAGCCGCTGCATCTCCCCGTCGAACCAGGCCTCCACGCCCTTGCGGAACTTTCCCAGGTCCCGCTGCGCGCCCTCCCAGACGCCCCGCAGATGCCCGGCCAGCGGGCTGCCGATGGCCTCCAGCTTGGCGAGCAGGCCCTCGACCCCGCCCTCCTCGGCGGAGACCAGCTCCATCACCGCCCCGGAGAACCGCTCGGGCGGGATGTCGGAGATGCTGGTCCGCGCCCCTGTGGGACGGTCGATCTCCTGGAGCCGTTCGTACAACCGTCCGGTCATGTCGACCGGCGGCGCGGGCGCCTCGGCGGCGAGCACCGCGGTGGGATCCACCGGGACCGGCTCGACCACCGACGGCGCGGGCTCCGGCTCGTGCCTGGGCCGCGGGTCGTCCTTGGAGAAGGGCAGCTTGGCGAAGACGTCGGCCACCTTCGCCGGGATCCACGACGCGCCCTCCCGCGGACCGCCGTCCATGGTGTCGCGGAGGTAGGCCCACAGGAACTTGCTGCGGATCCCGAACAGCCGGACGAAGGCCTCGTTGATCCCGCTCACCATGAGCGACAGGAGCAGGAAGGCCAGAACCAGGCCGATGGCCAGGTCAATGTAAACGGATATCAAAATGGATCACCCGCACCGTTGATACACGCCCGCCACTCCTGGCGCAATGCGATCGGCGGAAAACGGGTCAGTCTTCGTAGAAGACGCGCTCCACGACCCGGCGGGCCCGGCGGGTGACGCGGCGGTAGTCGTCCACGAGATCCTCGCTGGCGTCCTGCGGGTAGCCCATGGCGCGGGAGACGAGCGCGCGCTCGCGCAGATCCACCGGGATGGAGTCGGCGGCACGCCCCCGGACCAGGACGATGGCGTCGCGGACGCGCGAGGCGAACCGCCAGGCCTGGGTGAGCGAGGCCTCGTCGGCGGCCGTCAGCAGGCCCTCGGCGACCGCCGCGCGCAGCGTCTCCAGGGTCCGGGTGGTCCGCAGCGACGGCAGGCGCCCGGCGTGACGGAGCTGGATGAGCTGGGCCACCCACTCCACGTCGGACAGCCCGCCGGGGCCGAGCTTGGTGTGCAGGGCCGGGTCGGCCCCGCGGGGCAGCCGCTCGGCCTCCATCCGCGCCTTCAACTTCCTGATCTGCAGCACGGCCGCGTCGGGGATGCCGCCGGCCGGGTAGCGCAGCGGGTCGGCCAGCTCCAGCAGGGCCGTGCCGATCCAGCGATCCCCGGCGGAGAGGCGGGCGCGCAGCAGCGCCTGGGACTCCCACGGCGACGACCAGCGCGCGTAGTAGGCCGCGTAGGAGGCGAGCGTGCGGACCAGGGGCCCCTGGCGTCCCTCGGGGCGCAGGTCGGGGTCGATGAGCAGCGGCGGGTCGGGGGCGGGCAGGGCCAGCAGGCGGCGCAGCTCGTTGGCCACCGCGAAGGCCGCGTCGGTGGCCTCCCGCTCCGGCACTCCCTCAAGCGGCGCATGCACGAACATCACGTCGGCGTCGCTGCCGTAGGAGGACTCGAACCCGCCCAGACGACCCATCGCGATCACCGCGAACCTCGTGCCCAGCGGGGCGCGCCGCTCCATCTCGACCTTGCTGATCGCGGCGTCCAGCGCGGCCTGGATCGTCGTGTCGTTGAGCGTGGACAGCGCCTGGCCGACCTGCTCGATGTCGATGTGCCCGGTGAGGTCGGCGACCGCCGTGCGGAACAGCTCCCTGCGCCGCAGCCCCCGCACCGCGGCGACCGCGTTCTCGGCCTCCGTGGGATGGCGGCCGACCGTGGCCCGCGCCTCCGCCAGCAGCGCCTCGGCGGGCCGGGGTGCCAGCTCCGCGTCCGAGCCGAGCATCGCCACCGCGTCGGGGGCGTGCAGCAGCAGCCCCGTCACGTAGCGGCTGGTCCCGAGCAGCCGGGCCAGCCGCGAGGCCACCGCGGTCTCGTCGCGCAGCAGCCGCAGGTACCACGGGGTGGCGCCGAGCTTGTCGGAGACCTGGCGGAAGCCGAGCAGGCCGCCGTCGGGGTCGGGGGCGTCGGCGAACCAGCCCAGCATGACGGGCAGCAGGGTCCGCTGGATCGCCGCGCGCCGCGACACGCCGCTGGTCAGCGCACTGATGTGGCGCAGCGCCCCGGCCGGGTCGGTATAGCCGAGCGCCTCCAGGCGGGCCTGCGCGGCGGCGGTGGAGAGCCGGGCCTCGGACTCGGGCAGGCGGGCCACGGCCTGCAGCAGCGGCCGGTAGAAGAGCTTCTCGTGCAGGCGCCTGGCCTCCATCGCGTGCCGCCTCCACCGGGTGGTGAACTCCCCCACCGGGTCGCTGGTCATGCCCAGGCTCCGGCCGAGCCGTCGCAGGTCGCCGGCGTCCTCGGGCACCACGTGGGTCCGGCGGAGCCGGTGCAGCTGGATCAGGTGCTCGACCTGGCGCAGGAACGTGTAGGCCTCGGCGAGGGCCTTGGCGTCCTCCCTGCCGACGTAGCCGCCCCGGGACAGGGCGGCCAGCGCGGACAGCGTGCCGCGGCGGCGCAGCAGCGGGTCCAGGCGGCCGTGGACGAGCTGGAGCAGCTGGACGGCGAACTCGATGTCGCGCAGGCCGCCCGGCCCGAGCTTGAGCTGCCGCTCGGCCTCGCCCGCGCGGACGTGCTCCTCGACCCGGCGGCGCATGGCCTGCACATCCTCGACGAACCTGTCGCGGGTGGCCGCCTGCCAGACCATCTCGTTCATCGCGGCGACGTACTGCTCGCCGAGCTCGGGGTCGCCCGCCACCGGCCGGGCCTTCAGCAACGCCTGGAACTCCCACGTCTTGGCCCAGCGCCGGTAGTAGGCCTGGTGGCTGGCGAGGGTGCGGACCAGCGGGCCGGCCTTGCCCTCGGGGCGCAGCGCGGCGTCCACCTCCCACAGCGAGCCCTCGGGAGTGCTGGCCGAGCAGGCGCGCATCATGCCCTGGGCCAGGCGGGTGGCGGTCTGGAGTGCCTTGGTCTCGTCGACGCCCTCACGCGGCTCGGCCACGAAGACGACGTCGACGTCGCTGATGTAGTTGAGCTCGCGCGCCCCGCACTTGCCCATGCCGATGACGGCCAGCCGTACCGAGCCGGACTCGGCGTGCTCGGACCGCGCGACGGCGAGCCCCGCCTCCAGCGCGGCCCCGGCCAGGTCGGACAGCTCGGCGGTGGACTCCGTGAGCGAGGCCTCACCGGTGACGTCCCGCGCGGCCAGCCGGAGCAGCCGCCCCCGGTAGGCGACCCGCAGCGCCACCAGGGTGGCGGTGCCGGCGTCCGTGGCTCGCGGCTCGGGGTCGTCGGGCTCCGCGCCGACCGCGAGCAGCAGCTCGGCGCGGAGCTCCTGCGCGGTCGGACGCCGTACGGCATGCGCGCCACCGAGGAGGCTCCAGTGCTCGGGATGCTTGAGCACGTGGTCGCCTAGGGCGGAGCTGACCCCGAAGACGCCGAGCAGCCGCGCCCGCAGGCCGGCATCGGACCGGAGCGCTCCGAGGACGCTCGGATCCCGCTCGGCCAGCCGGTTCAGCGAGGCAAGCGCCAGGTCGGGATCCGCCGCGGCGACCAGGGAGTCCAGCAGGCCGAGATCGCCGACCGCCTCGGGCCCCAGCTCGTCGAGCAGCCGCTCGGCCCTGGCCCCGTCGGCGAACCCGAGCCGGGCCAGCCGCCCGGCGGTCGTCTGCATGCGGGGCACGGCGCTCACCGACCCTCCATCGTCCTCAATCGCAAGCACTGGCGGCCTTCCCCCATCCCTACCCCGGCGGATCACAAGGCGCACGCCTGCCCGCGGTCGCGCACGCCTCCGGCTCCCGCCGGCGGCGCGGAGCGGGCGCCGCGCCTGGGCCCGCCCTCCCGGGTCCGGCTCACGCCCCGGGTGACCCGGAGCGTCGCCGCACACGCTAATCCTGAAAGTGTGCGACGTCGTTAGCGGATTCGCAACGTAATCGTCCGGTCACGCGGATCGGACGACCGCGGCGAACCGTCCGGCGAGGAGGCGCCAGGTGCCGACGAGACGTTCCTCGGCCTCCTTCACCTGCATGTCGAGCTCCTCGGCCGAGTGGCCCAGAGCGGTCAGGTGATCGGCCGAGTCGCCGGTCCAGCCGGCGAAGATCTCGGCGGTGGCCTCCGGGTGGAACTGCACCGCCCACGCCTTCTCCCCCAGCCGGTAGGCCTGGTTGGGGTAAGGATCACCGGTGGCCAGCCGTACCGCGCCCTCGGGGAGCCGGGTCATCGCGTCGCCGTGGTACTGCACGGCCGGGGCGGGGCCGAGACCGGCGAACAGCGGGTCGGCGTCGGCCTCCGGGAGCGGGACGACCTCCCTCGCGCCCACCTCCAGGCCGTGCTCGCCCCGTTCGACGGAGCCGCCGCAGGCCAGCGTCATGAGCTGGGCGCCCAGGCAGATCCCCAGGGTCGGCACGCCGCCCTCGACCGAACTCCGGATCAGGTCACGGGTGGCGGGCAGCCAGGGGTAGCGCTCGTCCTCCCAGGCCGCGGCCTCACCTCCGAGCACGATCAGCCCGTCATCGGCCCGCTCCGGCACGGTCTCCCCCAGGTAGGGCCGGACCACATCGCACCCGACCCCGGCCTCGGCCAGCCACCCGGCGAAGAAGCCCAGGCCCGCGTCGGCTCCGTGCTCAATGACAGTAATCCTCATGGGGCGATTATGGGCTGCGGGAAGTACAGGACCCATATCGACCCGCAGTGCTTACCGGCCACGGGGACGGGCGGGGAGGGAGCCGATCACCGGGCGCCGCCATCGGAGGAGGACACCCGCCGCCTTGACTTCCTCCCCGGGACTGAAGCCCGAGATCTCCACGCTCAAGCTCCCCAGGGCTGAAGCCCGAGGTCTCCACGCTCGAGGAGACCCGATGGACGCGATGCCAGGAGATCGACCGGCCGGAGGAACGGCCGTGCTCCAGGAGCGGCGCGAGACCACGGCCGGCGAAACATGGCCGCCGTCCGGCGTATGATCCGTCCTGCTGATCCTGAGGAGAACCCCTTGAACCCTGTCTTCGGCGATGTCGAGGTCCCCGGCGGCCGGCTGCGCGTCGCCCGGTTCGGCACCGGGCCGCGCCTGATCGTGGCCGTACACGGCATCACCGCCTCGCTCATGGCCTGGAGCGGGGTCGCGCGGCGGCTGCCCGCCGAGTGGTCGCTGGTCGCGATGGACCTGCGGGGCCGCGGCCACAGCGCCGAGTTGCCCGGCCCGTACGGCCTGCCGCGGCACGCCGAGGACGTCGGCCTGGTCGCCCGGTCCCTGGGCCCGGAGTCCGGCATCGTGCTCACCGGCCACTCGATGGGCGCCTACGTCGCCGCCCTCGCCGCGGCCGGCCGCGACTACGCCAGGGTCGTGCTGGTCGACGGGGGGCTCCCGCTTCCCCTGCCACCGGGCCTGGACCCCGACACGGCCCTGTCGGCCACGCTCGGCCCGGCCATCGCCCGGCTCAGCCAGACCTTCCCGAGCACCGACGCCTACGTCGGCTTCTTCAAGGCGCACCCCGCCTTCGCCGGCAACTGGAACGACCGGGTGGAGGAGTACGTCCGCTACGACGCGGCCGGCCCTGAGGGCGCGGTGCGCTCGCGGGCACGGGAGGAGGCGGTCCGCCAGGACGGCCGGTGGCTGCTCACCGAGGGCGAGGAGATCGGCGCCGCGCTGCACGCGGTGAGGTCGCCGCTGTCCCTGCTGCGGGCCCCGCGCGGGCTGCTGGACCAGCCGGTCGGCATGATCCCCGACGAGCTGGCCGCCGCCTGGACCGGGCGGCTGCCCGCCCTGGAGGACGAGCTGGTCGAGGACTGCAACCACTACACGATCCTGATGGAGGACCGCTGCGCCTCGCTGGTCGCCGACCGCCTGGTCCGGTGACCGGCCCGGAGAGGGCCGGTCAGGCGTTGGCCACGCGCCGGGCGGCCAGCCGCCCGGCGTCCGGCCATCGGACGTCCCAGGCCCAGCCGAGCCGCTCGAACAGCCAGATCAGCCGGGCGCTCGGATCGACCTGGCCGCGGAGCACGCCGTGCCTGGCGCAGGTGGGGTCGGCGTGGTGCAGGTTGTGCCACGCCTCCCCCAGCGAGATCACCGCCAGCCACCACACGTTGCGGGAGCGGTCCCTGACCGAGAACTCCTCCTTGCCGAAGGTGTGGCAGATCGAGTTGATCGACCAGGTCACGTGGTGCAGGACGAAGATGCGCACCGGCCCGCCCCAGAAGCAGGCGGTGAGCGCGGCGTGCCAGGAACCGCCCCACAGACCGCCGGCCAGGGCGGGCAGGCCGAGCGAGAGCAGCACGACCGGCACGTAGGTGAGGTTGTGCGACAGGAACCTGATCGGCCGGTCGGCGAGCAGGTCGGGGCAGAACCTCCGCCTGGAGGTGCGGTCGGGGCTGAAGAGCCAGCCGATGTGGGCGTGGGCCAGCCCCCTGGACAGCCCGGCGAACCCGGGGCCGAACCGCCACGGCGAGTGCGGGTCGCCCTCCTTGTCGGCGTACTTGTGGTGCCGCCGGTGATCGGCCACCCAGCGGATCACCGGTCCCTGCAGCGACATGCCCCCGGCGATCGCCATGACCACCCGGAGCCATGTCCCGGCCTGGAAGGACCGGTGGGTGAAGTGCCGGTGGTAGCCGACGGTGACGCCGAATCCGGTGATGAGATACATCACCACGGCGATGGTCACGTCCCGCCACCCCAGCCCCCACC
>NZ_NGFP01000211.1 GCF_002149035.1 Streptosporangium minutum | reverse complement strand
GAAGAAGGTGCGCCGCAAGGAAAAGAAGAACGTCGCTCACGGGCACGCCCACCCGGACGGCGCACCCACCGGAGTGGCCACCGGCACGGTCACCGGCCGCCCGCGCCCGCCCTCCGGTACGGCGACGCCGCACCCCGCCGCGAGCGCGACGAACGTGAGGCCCAGAAGGACGCGGACGGAACAGCCGGGTCCGTGCCCGTCCGGAACGCCGCCCCGCCGATGGGCGGCATGAAAGGTCCCGGACGGACACGGAGGTCTAGTGATCGGTTCGCTTGCCGCGCCCGCGCGCCAGCGCGAAGCTCGCGCCCAGCGCCGTCACGACCGCGATCAGCGACCCGAAGAGCCAGGCGGTACGCGCGGTGTGGTCGGCGACGGTCATCGCGAGCCCGCCGCCGCCGGTGTCCGGACCGCTGGTCGGGTGGGCGTCGCCCACGACGAAGGTGCCGTTGTACGGCCCGCCCTGGACGCAGCGGACGGTGATGGCGTAGGTGCCGGGCGCGGCGTGGGGGCTGATCCTCGCGCTGCCCTGCATCGCGCGGGCGTGATGGACGAGCCGCGCGGCGGTGGCGCGGAACGCCGCCGAGTAGGCGGTCGCCGGAGTGCCGCACCGGCCGGCGGAGATGCTGACCGTCTGTCCCGGCCGGACGGTCGACGGCGTGACCTCCACATCCCCGGCGCCGGTCATGCCACCCGCGAACATGAGGGCCGCCATGCTTCCCAGCACGACTTTGGCCGTCGTCACAGGGTCTCGCCCGAGGCCCATCACCCACCCCCACCTCACGGCCTGACCGGACAACGATCACCTACCCGGTCATGTCCAGGACAACTGCCACGGGTGGTAAAGCTCTGACACAACGCGAAAAACCCTCCGATGACCATGATCATCGGAGGGTCCGCCTGACCGAACGCCCTAGAAGGCGTCCCCCCAGCCGCCGCAGTCGTCGAAGCGGTTGTCGCCCTCGCAGACGCGGATCTTGAAGTCGTCGAAGCCACGGCTCTTCTTGAAGCCGCCGAACTTGTCGAAGTGCCGGCCTTTGAAGGTCTTGTAGTACTTCACGTGGCTGCCGGAGTTGTCATGCCACTTGAACCAGACGTAGCTGTACTCGCGGTCGCGGTCCCGGTCGACCAGGTCGCCGAAGAACCAGTAGCGACCGCCGTCCTTGTACCAGTAGCCCTTGAAGTAGGAGCGATGGCCGAAGCTCTCGCCACCGCCGAACGTCGAGTAGTACGGGCCGAAGAAGTGCTTCTGGGGGCTCTGGGCCTGCTGGGCGCCGGCCGTTGCGGTGGCGGCCTGGGCCGGGGCCACGGCGAGGCCGGCGGCGAGCGAACCGGCGAGAGCGGCGCCGACGAGAAGGGTGCGGGCCTTCTTCATGTCTTCCTCCTGAGACGGGGTCCTGCTGTTCGGACACCGCTCACGTTAGGAAGATTCGACCCGGGCTTCTGTGAAGGAATGCACACTCGACGCCGGGCGTGGACTATTACCGGTTCCGCTTGTCGCCCAGTCCGGCGAAGAAGGTGGTGACCAGCAACACCGCACCCCACGGCCCCATCACCCACAGCGGCCAGGGGTAGGGGAAGTCGAAACCGTCCGTCACCCCGAGGATGAGCCAGATCGCCCAGTTGATGCCGCTGGCCGTCCCCCAGGTGGCCCACATCGCCGTCAGTCCCCGCCGCTGGGCCTGACGGACGTCGCGGGCCTCGCGGCGCTCCGGGTGGCGATCGGGGACCGCGGGGAGCCGGCCCAGGTCGACGTCGGGGAGGTCGGAGGTGAGCGTGGCGAGCTCGCCGTACGTCTTGCTCGTGTAGAGGCGCTCCAGCCGCTCGTCGAACTCCTCGACGGTGAGCCGGCCCTGCGCGTAGTGCTCCCGCAGGACCGAGGCGACCTTGTCCCGGTCTCCGTCCGATGCCCGCATCTCCGGTCCAGCCGCCATCATCGACCACATCCGCTCACCGGCGGGCGCCGTACTCAGCCCGCGTCTCCCAACAGGTCGGCAAGCCGCTCCTCACCCCCGTCAAGGGCGGTCAGTACCCAAGGTCCATTATGGGTCACCGCGACGCTGTGCTCGAAGTGCGCGGAGGCCTTGCCGTCGACGGTGACGACGGTCCAGTCGTCGGACAGCACCTTGGTCCGGTCGGTGCCGAGATTCACCATCGGCTCGACGGCGAAGCACATGCCCGGCTCGAAGCGCGGCCCCCGGCCGGGCTTGCCGTGGTTGGCGACCCACGGGTCCATGTGCATCTCGGTGCCGATGCCGTGCCCGCCGTACTCCTGGGGGATGCCGTAGCGGCCCTGGGAACGGACGTACTTCTCCACCTCGTGGCCGATGTCGGACAGGTGACGGCCCACGGTGAGCGCGGCGATGCCCCGCCACATGGCCTCCTCGGTCACCCGCATCAGCTCGGTCAGCTTGGGGTCCACCTCGCCGACGGGAACGGTGATGGCCGAGTCCCCGTGCCAGCCGTCCAGGATGGCGCCGCAGTCGATGGAGATGACGTCGCCCTCCCGCAGCGCGCGCCGGCTGCCGGGGATGCCGTGGACGACCTCGTCGTTCACCGACGCGCAGATCGACGCCGGGAAACCCTGGTAGCCCTTGAAGGAGGGGATCGCCCCCTCGTCCCGGATCGCCTTCTCCGCGATCACATCGAGGTCCAGCGGCGTCATCCCGGGCTGGACGCTCTCGCGGAGCAGCTTCAGCGTCCGGCCGACCACCAGCCCCGCCGCCCGCATCTTCTCCAGCTGCTCAGGCGTCTTTACCTGAATTCCATGCTTGTTCTTTTTGAACACGTGCACACCCCCTGGGGTGGTTCAACGGGCAATCCGGGAGCCCAATTCCCCCGATTGTGCCCTAAACGACAGCACGCCACCCATGGGAGCCCATGGATGGCGTGCTGGGTGAATGTCGCTAGCCCGCGAAGGGGCGCAGGGCCTCCATCGCGCGCTGGGTGACCTCTTCCACCGGGCCGGTCGCGTCCACCCCGACCAGGATGCCCTCGTCGGCGTAGAAGGAGACCAGCGGAGCGGTCTGCTCCTGGTAGACCTCCAGGCGGTGCCGGACGGTCTGCTCCTTGTCGTCGTCCCGCTGGTAGAGCCGTCCACCGCAGGCGTCGCAGATGTCGTCCTTCTTGTCGTCGAAGTCGACGTGCCAGATGCGGCCGCACTGGCTGCAGGTACGGCGGCCGGCCAGCCGGCGCACGACCTCCTCGTCGTCGACCACGAGCTCCAGGACGATGTCCAGTCCGGCGCCGAACTCCTCGAGCATCTTCTTCAGGATCTCGGCCTGGGGCACGTTCCTGGGGAAGCCGTCGAGCAGGAAGCCGTCCTGCGCGTCGCTCTCTGAGAGACGGTCGCGGACCATCGCGATGGTGACCTCGTCGGGCACGAGGTCGCCGCGGTCCATGTATTCCTTGGCAAGCTTGCCGAGCTCCGTGCCGCCCGAGACGTTGGCACGGAAAATGTCACCTGTCGAGATCTTCGGGATGGACAGGTTCGATGCAACGAACTGGGCCTGTGTCCCCTTACCCGCTCCGGGGGGCCCTACCAGGACGAGACGCACTATTTCAGGAAGCCTTCGTAGTTGCGCTGCTGAAGCTGGCTCTCGATCTGCTTCACGGTGTCAAGGCCGACACCAACCATGATCAGAATGCTCGTCCCTCCGAACGGGAAGTTCTGACTCGCGCCGACGAGCGCCAGTGCGATGATCGGCACCATGGAGATCAGGCCCAGATAGAGCGCACCGGGAGCAGTGAGTCGCGTGAGCACGTAGTTCAAGTACTCAGCCGTCGGCCGGCCCGGGCGGATACCCGGGATGAACCCACCGTACTTCTTCATGTTGTCAGCGACTTCAACGGGGTTGAAGGTAATGGACACGTAGAAGTAAGTGAAGAAGACGATCAGCAGGAAGAAAGTGATCATGTAGGCCGGGGTGTCACCCGTGACCATGTTCTGCTGGATCCACTGGACGACCGCGTTCGGCTCCTCCTGGGAGTTGCTGAACAGCGTCGTGACCAGCTGCGGAAGGTAGAGCAGCGAGGAGGCGAAGATGACCGGGATGATGCCCGCCTGGTTCACCTTCAACGGGATGTAGGTCGAGGTCCCGCCGTACATCCGGCGGCCCACCATCCGCTTGGCGTACTGCACCGGGATCCGGCGCTGGGCCTGCTCGACCATGACCACCAGGGCGATCATCGCGATACCGGTCACGATCACCACGGCGAAGACGAAGGCGCCCTTCTGGCGGCCGATGTTCAGCAGCTCGGACGGGAAGACCGCGATGACCTGGGTGAAGATCAGGATGGACATGCCGTTGCCGACGCCGCGGTCGGTGACGAGCTCACCCAGCCACATGATGACGGCCGTACCGGCGGTCATCGTCAGCACCATCGTGATGATGGCGAAGACGTTGTCCTTGTCCAGCAGGATGTCCTCACGGCACTGCGGGAACAGCTGCCCGGTGCGCGCGAGGGCGATGAAGGCGGTCGACTGGAGGATCGCCAGGCCGATCGTCAGGTAACGCGTATACTGTGTGATCTTGGTCTGGCCGGCCTGCCCCTCCTTCTTGAGGGCTTCCAGGCGCGGGATCACCACCACCAGAAGCTGAAGGATGATGCTCGCGGTGATGTACGGCATGATGCCGAGCGCGAACACCGACAGCTTCAGCAAGGCGCCACCGCTGAACAGCTGCACCATGCCGTAGATGTTGCCGGCATCGCCGGCCTGTGCCTGCTGGAGGCATCGGGCGATGTTTTCGTTGTTGACACCCGGAGTCGGAAGAACCGAGCCGAGCCGGAACAGCGCGATGATGCCCAGTGTGAAGAGCAACTTATTGCGCAGGTCCGGCGTACGGAACGCTCGGGTAAACGCGGTCAGCACGGTCCCTCCTGCGCGCCTGAAAGGCGAGGTCGGTCAGCGATGGTTCGGGGGTGGTCCATCTTTGCTATCTCAAGTCAGCGAGCCGGCGGAAATGAGTTGAGGCCCACTATCCAGCGAACTCTAACGCACTACGGGCGCGGGGGCCCATAATGAGCCCCCGCGCCGCGTGATTATGCCCGCGGCTCCGAGACAGAGCCATCGGCATTATGCCTACAGCTCCGAGACAGAGCCACCGGCTGCGGTGATCTTCTCCTTGGCGCTGGCGGAGAAGGCGTGCGCCTGCACGTTCAACGCCACGGAGATGTCGCCGGTTCCCAGAACCTTCACGAGCTGCCTCTTGCGGACCGCGCCCTTGGCGACCAGCGTCTCGACGGTGACGTCGCCACCCTCGGGGAACAGCTCGCTGAGCTTGTCCAGGTTGACGACCTGGTAGGTCGTCTTGAACAGGGCGTTGGAGAAGCCCTTCATCTTGGGCAGACGGCGCTGGAGCGGAACCTGGCCACCCTCGAAACCGAGAGGAACCTTGTTCCGCGCCCTCGTACCCTTGGTGCCACGACCGGCGGTCTTGCCCTTGGACGCCTCGCCGCGGCCCTTGCGGACCTTCGACTTGTTGGCGCCGGGAGCCGGACGCAGGTGGTGGAGACGGAGCGGAGTGTTGTCTGCCATGTCTAGTCGACCTCTTCCACGGTGACGAGGTGCGTCACCACGGTGACCATGCCGCGGATCTCCGGCCGGTCCTCCTTGACGACGACATCGCCGATTCGCTTCAGACCGAGGGAACGCAGCGAGTCACGCTGGTTCTGCTTGCCACCGATCTTCGAGCGGACCTGAGTGATCTTCAGGCGTGCCATTGGCTAGCTCACCGCCTTAGCAGCCGCTGCCTCCGCGATGCCCTCGGCGCGAGCCTTGAGCATGGCCTTGGGGGCGACGTCCTCGATCGGCAGGCCACGGCGGGCCGCGATCTCCTCGGGGCGGCTGAGGCCCTTCAGAGCGGCCACGGTGGCGTGCACGATGTTGATCGGGTTGTCCGAGCCGAGCGACTTGGACAGCACGTCGTGAATGCCGGCGCACTCCAGCACGGCGCGCACCGGGCCACCGGCGATGACGCCGGTACCGGGCGAGGCCGGACGGAGGAAGACGACACCGGCGGCCTCTTCACCCTGCACGATGTGCGGGATGGTGCCCTGGATACGGGGCACCCTGAAGAAGTGCTTCTTGGCCTCTTCGACACCCTTGGCGATGGCCGCGGGCACTTCCTTGGCCTTGCCGTAGCCGACGCCGACCATGCCGTTGCCGTCACCGACGATGACGAGGGCGGTGAAGCTGAAGCGACGACCGCCCTTCACGACCTTGGCCACTCGGTTGATCTTTACGACGCGCTCGATGTACGAGACGCCCTTGTCAGCGTTGCCACCGCGGCGATCGTCACGACGACCGTCACGCCGCTCGCCACCGGCGGCGCCACCGCGACGCGGAGCTCCAGCCATCAGTGGTTCCTCTTCTCGTTGCTCTTGTTAGAACGGGCCATCAGAACTCCAGCCCGCCTTCGCGGGCGCTGTCCGCGAGGGCCGCGATGCGACCCGCGTAGCGGTTTCCGCCACGGTCGAACACGACCGCGGTGATCCCGGCAGCCTTGGCCCGCTGAGCGAGAAGCTCGCCGACCTGCTTCGCCTTGTCGGTCTTCGCGCCGGAGTCCGCGCGCAGGGAGGACTCCATGGTGGAGGCGCTCACCAGCGTGTGGCCCTGGGCGTCGTCGACGATCTGCACGAACAGGTGTCGCGTGGAACGGTTGACGACCAGGCGCGGACGCGCGGCCGTACCGACCACCTTCTTGCGGACTCGGCCGTGGCGGCGGGCCCGCGAGACGGCGCGGGCGGCCGTGTGCTTGCCGAACGCAGTCTTGCCAGCCATGCCTACTTACCAGCCTTTCCGACCTTGCGGCGGATAACCTCGCCCTGGTAACGCACACCCTTGCCCTTGTACGGGTCGGGCTTGCGCAACTTGCGGATGTTCGCGGCGATCTCGCCGACCTTCTGCTTGTCGATGCCGTCCACGTGGAACAGGGTCGGCTTCTCTACGCGGAAGGAGACACCCTCGGGGGCGTCGACGATCACCGGGTGGCTGAAGCCGAGAGCGAACTCGAGCTGAGTCGGGCTCTTGGCCTGAACGCGGTAACCGACGCCCACGATCTCCAGGGTCTTGGAGTAACCCTGAGTCACACCGGTCACCATGTTGGCGATCAGCGTGCGGGACAGTCCGTGCAGCGCACGGACCTTGTTCTCGTCGTTGGGACGAGAGACGGTAACGGTGCCGTCGTCGCCCTTGGCGACGTCGATCGGCTCCGCGACCTTGTGAGAGAGCGTGCCCTTGGGGCCCTTGACCGTGACATCCCGGCCGTCGATGGCGACGTCCACGCCGTTCGGTACAGGGATGGGCAGCCGTCCGATACGTGACATGCTGTGATTTCTCCCTTCTACCAAACGAAGGCGAGGACTTCCCCGCCCACTCCACGCTTGCCGGCCTGCTTGTCGGTCATGAGGCCACCGGACGTCGAGATGATCGCGACGCCCAGTCCGCCCAGGACCCGAGGCAGGTTGTCCTTCTTTGCATAGACCCGCAGGCCGGGCTTGGAAACCCGGCGCAGGCCCGCGAGCGACCGCTCACGGCTCGGCCCGAACTTGAGCTCCACCACGAGGTTCTTTCCGACCTTGGCGTCCTCGACGCTCCAGGCCTGAATGTAACCCTCCTGCTGGAGGATCTCGGCGATGTGCGCCTTGATCTTCGAGTACGGCATCGCCACGGTGTCGTGGTACGCCGAGTTCGCGTTTCGCAGACGCGTAAGCATGTCTGCGATCGGGTCGGTCATCGTCATGGCCGGTGGCCTTCCTCACCGCGGTTTCCACAAGGGACCTTCGGTGCGGTCATGGGCGCTTGAGGCAGCGCCCGGTGAATACGAACTTCTATGTACGGCTGGGAGCCCGCGCGAGCCTGTGGCGTCCACAGGACCGCGCGGCCGGCTACCAGCTGGACTTGGTGATGCCAGGCAGCTCGCCCCGGTGCGCCATCTCGCGGAAGCAGATGCGGCACAGGCCGAACTTCCTGTAGACAGCGCGGGGACGACCACAGCGCGAGCACCGAGTGTACGCCCGGACCTCGAACTTGGCCTTGCGAGCAGCCTTGACCTTGAGCGACGTCTTCGCCATGATCAGGCCTCCTTGAAGGGGAAACCGAGGAGCTTGAGCAGCGCCCGGCCCTGGTCGTCGGTCTTCGCGGTGGTCACGACCGTGATGTCCATACCACGCTGACGGTCGACCTTGTCCTGGTCGATCTCGTGGAACATGACCTGCTCGGTGAGACCGAAGGTGTAGTTGCCGTTGCCGTCGAACTGCTTGGGCGACAGGCCGCGGAAGTCACGGATACGCGGCAGCGCCAGCGACAGCAGCCGGTCCAGGAACTCCCACATGCGGTCGCCGCGCAGCGTGACGTGCGCGCCGATCGGCATGCCCTCACGCAGCTTGAACTGGGCGATGGACTTGCGGGCCCGGACGACCGCCGGCTTCTGACCGGTGATCACGGTGAGGTCACGGACGGCGCCGTCGATGAGCTTCGAGTCGCGCGCGGCCTCGCCGACACCCATGTTCACCTTGATCTTGGTGATCGTGGGCACCAGCATGATGTTCTCGAACCCGAACTCCTCGTGCAGCTTCGCGATGATCTCTTCGCGGTAGCGCTGCTTGAGGCGCGGGAGCTGCCGCTCGGTCGCGACGGACTCAGTGGTGTTCGCGGTCATCAGTTGTCCTCACCCGACTCGTCAGAGGCGGCCTTGGCCGACTCCTTCTTGGCAGGCTTCTCGTCATCCTTGAGCTTCTTGACGTTGCTCACGTGGATGGGAGCCTCCATGGTCTGCACGCCGCCGGTCTTGGCGCCACGCGGGCCCTGGTTGGTCTCCTTGGAGTGCTTCTTGATCATGTTGACGCCTTCGACCACCACGCGCTCCTCGCGCGGGTGGGCGGCGAGCACACGACCCTTGGCACCCTTGTCCTTACCGGCGATGACCTGAACCAGGTCACCCTTCTTCACGTGGAGCTTCGGCATTACAACACCTCCGGCGCGAGCGAGATGATGCGCATGAACTTCTTGTCACGCAGCTCACGTCCGACGGGGCCGAAGATACGCGTGCCACGAGGGTCACCGCTGTCCTTGATGATGACGGCGGCGTTCTCGTCGAAGCGGATGTAGGAGCCGTCGGGCCGGCGGCGCTCCTTGACAGTCCGGACGATGACGGCCTTGACCACATCGCCCTTCTTCACGGTGCCGCCAGGAATGGCGTCCTTGACCGTGGCGACGATGATGTCGCCGATTCCCGCGTAGCGCCGACCCGAGCCACCGAGCACACGAATGCAAAGGACTTCCTTCGCACCCGTGTTGTCGGCGACCTTGAGTCGCGACTCCTGCTGGATCACTTGTACTCCTGTTTGTCTCGCTGGTTCTCACCCGCGGTGAGCCTTGCGGAACCTGATGTGGTCTTGTTCCCCCGGCGACAGTTCCGACTGGCCGAGTCCGCCTCCCCCAGCACCCTCGCGGTACGGCTTGCGCCTTCCCGCCGTGCCAGGCTCGGCATTCTCGCCCACGAGCCGCCGCCGCAGGCGGAGCGAAGATCAACCTCGCCCCCTTGGACACCAGCATGGGGGGTGACTGCGTCACCCCCCACGAGGCGCGTTTCTTACTTGGCCTTCTCGAGAATCTCGATGACCCGCCAGCGCTTGCTGGCGGACAGCGGCCGGGTCTCCATCAGGAGGACGCGGTCGCCGACGCCACAGGCGTTGGCCTCGTCGTGCGCCTTGTACTTGGTCGTCCGACGGATGACCTTGCCGTACAAGGGGTGCTTCACGCGGTCCTCGACAGCGACGACGACAGTCTTGTCCATCTTGTCGCTGACGACCAGACCCTCACGGGTCTTGCGGTAGTTCCGCGTCTCGGTTGTGCTCTCAGCTGTCTCAGCCATCGATCGACTCCTTCTCAACCGTAACAATGCCGAGCTCCCGCTCGCGCATCACGGTGTAGATACGGGCGATCTCGCGGCGGACGGCACGCAGCCGCCCGTGGCTCTCCAACTGGCCGGTCGCGGCCTGGAAGCGGAGGTTGAACAGCTCCTCCTTGGCTTCCTTCAGCTTCTGGACCAGGGTGTCCTGGTCCTCCACCCGCAGCTCACCGGCGGTCAGGCCCTTAGCCATCACGCCTCACCCACTTCACGCTTAACGAACCGGCACTTCATCGGGAGCTTGTGCATCGCACGACGCAGGGCTTCGCGAGCCACCGGCTCAGCGACACCCGACAGCTCGAACATGACGCGACCGGGCTTGACGTTGGCGATCCACCACTCCGGCGAACCCTTACCGGAACCCATGCGGGTCTCGGCCGGCTTCTTGGTGAGGGGACGGTCCGGGTAGATGTTGATCCAGACCTTGCCGCCACGCTTGATGTGACGAGTCATGGCGATACGAGCCGACTCGATCTGGCGGTTGGTCACATAGGAGTGCTCAAGCGCCTGAATGCCGAACTCGCCGAACACGACCCTGGTGCCACCCTTGGCGGCGCCGTGACGGTCGGGCCGGTGCTGCTTGCGGTGCTTGACCCTGCGCGGGATCAGCATGGTCAGCTCCCTTCAGCACCCGGCTGCGCAGCCGGGCCGGTCTCGGGGGCAGCCTGCGAGGCCGCCTCAGTCCTGGGTGCGCGGTCGCCACGAGCGGCTCCGCCACGACGGGGACGGTCGCCACCGGCGCCGCCGCCACGACGGGGACGGTCGCCACCGGCGCCGCCACCGCGACGGTCGTCGCGGTCCCGACGCTGGCCCGCACGAGCGCCGGCGGCAGCCGCCTCACGCTCGGCGCGGCTGGTCGGGGCCTCACCCTTGTAGATCCACACCTTCACGCCGATGCGGCCGAAGGTGGTACGGGCCTCGTAGAGGCCGTAGTCGATGTCCGCACGGAGGGTGTGCAGGGGCACGCGGCCCTCGCGGTAGAACTCCGAACGGGACATCTCAGCGCCGCCCAGACGGCCGGAGCACTGCACCCGGATGCCCTTGGCGCCGCTCTTCATGGCCGACTGCATCGCCTTGCGCATGGCCCGACGGAACGAGACACGGCTGGACAGCTGCTCGGCCACACCCTGAGCGACGAGCTGAGCGTCGATCTCGGGGTTCTTGACCTCGAGGATGTTCAGCTGGACCTGCTTCTTGGTCAGCTTCTCGAGGTCACCACGGATCCGGTCGGCCTCGGCGCCGCGGCGGCCGATGACGATGCCCGGACGGGCGGTGTGAATGTCGACCTGTACCCGGTCGGTGGTCCGCTCGATCTCCACCTTGGAGATGCCGGCCCGCTCCATGCCCTTCTTGAGCATGCGGCGGATCGCCACATCCTCGGCAACGTACGACTTGTAGAGCTTGTCGGCATACCACCGGCTCTTGAAGTCGGTCGTGATGCCGAGGCGGAACCCGTGCGGGTTAACCTTCTGACCCACTAGCGGGTCCTCCCCTTCGGCTCGCGGGACTCCACGATCACGGTGATGTGGCTCGTCCGCTTGTTGATCCGATAGGCACGACCCTGAGCGCGGGGACGGAACCGCTTCAGCGTCGGGCCCTCGTCGACCCACGCACGGCTCACGAAGAGCGTGTCGCGGTCGAGCTTGAAGTTGTGCTCCGCGTTGGCAATGGCGCTGGACAGCACCTTGTACACGGTCTCGCTCGCCGACTGGGGAGCGAACTGCAGCACGGCCTGCGCCTCCGAAGCGGGCAGCCCGCGAATGAGGTCCACCACACGGCGGGCCTTCATGGGCGTGTGGCGCGCGAACCGCACCTGAGCCCTGGCTTCCATCGCTTACTCCTCTTACCTTCTTCGACAGGCGCTTACCGCCGGCTGCGGCGGTCTTCCTTGACGTGGCTGCGGAACGTCCGCGTCGGCGCGAACTCACCGAGCTTGTGACCGATCATCGACTCGGTGACGAACACCGGGACGTGCTTGCGGCCGTCGTGAACGGCGATCGTGTGACCGAGCATGTCCGGCACGATCATGGAGCGCCGCGACCACGTCTTGATGACGTTCTTGGTGCCCTTCTCGTTCTGGACATCCACCTTCTTCTGAAGGTGGTCGTCCACGAAGGGACCCTTCTTAAGGCTACGTGGCATTTTGGCTGCTCCTACCGCTTCTTCCGCTTAGTCCGACGACGGATGATCAGCCGGTCGCTGGCCTTGTTCGCCGCACGAGTACGACCCTCGGGCTTGCCCTTGGGGTTGACGGGGTGACGACCACCGGAGGTCTTACCCTCACCACCGCCGTGCGGGTGGTCGACCGGGTTCATCGCGACACCGCGGACGGTGGGGCGCTTGCCCTTCCACCGCATACGGCCGGCCTTACCCCAGTTGATGTTGGCCTGCTCGGCGTTGCCGACCTGGCCGATGGAGGCCCGGCAGCGGACGTCGACCTGGCGCATTTCGCCGGAGGGCATACGCAGCGTGGCGTACTGGCCCTCCTTGGCGAGAAGCTGGATCTGCGCACCGGCGGACCGGCCCAGCTTGGCGCCGCCACCCGGACGGAGCTCCACCGCGTGGATGAAGGTACCGGTCGGGATGTTGCGCAGCGGGAGGCAGTTACCCGGCTTGATGTCGGCCGCGGGGCCGTTTTCAATCAGGTCGCCCTGCTTGAGGCCGGTCGGGCAGAGGATGTAGCGCTTCTCCCCGTCGGCGTAGTGCAGCAGAGCGATGCGGGACGTGCGGTTCGGGTCGTACTCGATGTGAGCGACCTTGGCCGGGATCCCGTCCTTGTCGTGGCGCCGGAAGTCGATGATCCGGTAAGCACGCTTGTGACCGCCACCCTGGTGGCGGGTGGTGACTCGGCCGTGGACGTTACGGCCACCCTTGCTGTGCAGGGGTGCAAGCAGCGACTTCTCGGGCGTGCTGCGCGTGATCTCGGAAAAGTCCGAGACGCTGGCGCCGCGGCGACCCGGGGTCGTCGGCTTGAGTTTACGGATGCCCATCTTTTTCGTTCATCCTTCGTCGGTTAATCCGGTCGAATGCCCCTCGCCTGTCGACGAGGGGCGTTCTACCTGTTACTTACTGAGCGAGCGGGTCAGCCGACCTGGCCGAAGATGTCGATCCGGTCTCCCTCGGCCAAGCTCACGATCGCGCGCTTGGTGCTGGGACGCTGCCCGTAACCGGCCTTGGTCCGCTTGCGCTTGCCCTGGCGGTTGATGGTGTTGACGCTGGCCACCTTGACGCCGAAGATCTGCTCAATGGCGATCTTGACCTGCGTCTTGTTGGCCGTCTTCCGCACCAGGAACGTGTACTTGTTGTGCTCGTCGATGAGGCCGTAGCTCTTCTCCGACACAACCGGCTTGATGATGATGTCGCGCGGGTCGGCGATCTTTTGCATCAGGCGTCTTCCTTCCCGCTCTTGCTCAGGCGGGTGACGACCTGGTCGTACGCCTCCTGAGTGAAAACGACGTCGTCGTAGCAGAGCACGTCGTAGGTGTTCAGCTGCCCGGCGTCCAGCAGGTGGACCTCGGGCGCGTTGCGCAGGCTCATCCAGGTGAGCTCGTCACCCTCGTCGACGACGACGAGGACGCTACGGGTCTGCGTGATCTTCCGCAGCGACTCGAGAGCCGCCTTGGTCTTCGGGGTCTCACCCTGGACCAGGGCGCTGACCACGTGAACGCGACCGCCGTTGGCCCGGTCGGAGAGGGCGCCACGCAGGGCGGCGGCCTTCATCTTCTTGGGGGTCTTCTGGGAGTAGTCCCGGGGAAGCGGTCCGTGGACGGTGCCACCGCCGGCGAACTGCGGAGCGCGGGTCGAACCCTGACGGGCGCGGCCGGTGCCCTTCTGGCGGTACGGCTTCTTGCCGCCACCGCTGACCTCACCGCGGGTCTTGGCCTTGTGGGTGCCCTGCCGGCGAGCGGCGAGCTGGGCCACGACGACCTGGTGGATCAGCGGGATGTTGACCTTGGCGTCGAAGATGTCGCCGGGCAGGTCGACGGTGCCGGTCTTCGCGCCGCTCACGTCGAGGACGTCAATGGTGCTCACTTGGCAGCCCCCTTCTTGGCAGCGGTACGGACGAGAACCAGGCTGCCGTTGGCGCCGGGGATCGCACCCTTGATCAGGATGAGGCCCTTCTCGGCGTCCACGGCGTGAACCTTGAGGCTCTGGACGGTGGTGCGGACGTTACCCATCCGACCGGCCATGCGCAGGCCCTTGAAGACGCGGCCCGGGGTGGCGCAGCCGCCGATGGAACCCGGCGAGCGGTGCTTGCGCTGGGTACCGTGCGAGGCGCTGAGGCCCTTGAAGCCGTGGCGCTTCATGACACCGGCGAAACCCTTGCCCTTGCTCTTGCCCGTCACGTCGACGAACTGGCCGGCCTCGAAGGTGTCGGCGGAGAGCTCCTGGCCCAGGGTGTAGTCGCCCGCGTCTTCGGTGCGGATCTCCGCGAAGTAGCGGCGCGGGGTGATGTCGTGCTTGCGCAGGTAGTCGCCGAGCGGCTTGTTGACCTTCCGCGGGTCGACCTGCCCGAAGCCGAGCTGTACGGCGGAGTAGCCGTCCTTCTCGGGGGTGCGGACGCGGGTCACGACGCACGGACCAGCCTCGACGACGGTCACCGGGACCATCCGGTTGTCCGCGTCGAAGACCTGGGTCATGCCGAGCTTCTTGCCCAGGACGCCCTTGATCTGCTTAGCCATGTCAGTGCGTTCCCTCAGAGCTTGATCGAGATGTCAACGCCGGCGGGGAGGTCGAGTCGCATGAGCGAGTCGACCGTCTTCGGCGTCGGGTCGATGATGTCAATCAGCCGCTTGTGCGTGCGCATCTCAAAGTGCTCGCGGCTGTCCTTGTACTTGTGCGGCGAGCGGATGACGCAGTACACGTTCTTCTCGGTCGGCAGCGGCACCGGGCCCGCGACCTTAGCGCCAGTCCTCGTCACCGTCTCGACGATCTTCTTGGCCGAGCTGTCGATGACCTCGTGGTCATAGGCCTTGAGCCGGATGCGGATCTTCTGTCCCGCCATAATGGCCTCGGTGTCCTTCGCTGTCGTCTGAAAAAGTTACGTGCGGCCTGTTGCCGCTGTATGAGGTCGAGTCCACCTCGTCCGGTGTCCTGCGGGCCCGTCTCCGGAATCCCGCCGTCACCGGCTCGGCTTCTTCTCCCAGCCCCACGTAGCAGACACTGTGGATCTGCGCTTTCTTCCGTGATCTGGCAGTTACTTCGGTCACTCCGTGGCCGAACCAACTGCGAGATCACGGTTCGTGGGGGTGCTGCCGGGGGCGCGAGCCCCCTCGTGGTGCGGCGGCCGGCCCTGTGTTGAGGGCCGACCGCCACTCCGCGATCGTACTACTTGATGATCTTGGTCACTCGACCCGCACCGACGGTGCGGCCACCCTCACGGATGGCGAACTTGAGACCGTCCTCCATCGCGATGGGCTGGATCAGCGAGACGCTCATCTCGGTGTTGTCACCGGGCATGACCATCTCGGTGCCCTCGGGCAGGTTAACAACACCGGTCACGTCAGTCGTACGGAAGTAGAACTGGGGACGGTAGTTGTTGAAGAACGGCGTGTGGCGGCCGCCCTCGTCCTTGGACAGGATGTAGACCTGAGCCTCGAACTCGGTGTGCGGGGTGGTCGTGCCCGGCTTGATGATGCACTGGCCGCGCTCGACGTCCTCACGCTTGATGCCGCGCAGGAGCAGACCGACGTTGTCGCCCGCCTGGCCCTCGTCGAGGAGCTTGCGGAACATCTCGACACCGGTGACCGTGGTGGTGGTCTTGGTGTCCTTGATGCCGATGATGTCGACGGTCTCGTTGACCTTGACGATGCCACGCTCGATACGGCCGGTGACGACGGTGCCGCGACCGGTGATCGAGAAGACGTCCTCGATCGGCATGAGGAACGGCTTGTCGGTCTCACGAGCCGGCTGCGGGACGTTCTCGTCCACAGCGGTCATGAGCTCGATGATGCTGTCGCCCCACTTCTCGTCGCCCTCAAGCGCCTTCAGCGCCGAGACGCGGACGACGGGCAGGTCGTCGCCGGGGAACTCCTGAGCCGAGAGAAGCTCGCGGACCTCGAGCTCGACGAGCTCCAGGATCTCCTCGTCGTCCACCATGTCGGCCTTGTTCAGGGCGACAACGATGTAGGGGACGCCGACCTGGCGGGCCAGGAGGACGTGCTCCTTGGTCTGCGGCATCGGGCCGTCGGTGGCGGCGACCACGAGGATCGCGCCGTCCATCTGAGCCGCACCGGTGATCATGTTCTTCACGTAGTCGGCGTGACCGGGGCAGTCCACGTGAGCGTAGTGGCGCTGCTCGGTCTGGTACTCGACGTGCGCGATGGAGATCGTGATACCACGAGCCTTCTCCTCGGGCGCCTTGTCGATCTTGTCGAACGGGGTCGCCTCGTTGAGGTTCGGGTAACGCTCGTGGAGCACCTTGGTGATCGCCGCGGTCAGAGTGGTCTTGCCGTGGTCGATGTGTCCAATGGTGCCGATGTTTACGTGCGGCTTGGTCCGCTCGAACTTGGCCTTGGCCACTGCTCTGTCTCCTTAGAGATTCTGACTTGACTTGCGTCTTCGTACTTGGGCTTGGGGAGGCCGGGCCTTTTCAGGACCGGCCGACGAGTGACTACCCGCCCCGCACCCC
>NZ_NGFP01000210.1 GCF_002149035.1 Streptosporangium minutum | reverse complement strand
ACGGGGGGCGGAGTGACCGCCGGGGCGGCGGGCACGGCGGGTGCAGTGACCTCGGCGGGCGCGACAGGTACGGCGGGCGCGGCGACCTCGGCGGGTGCAGCGGGCGCGGCGAGTGCGGCGGCCTTGGCAGGCGCGGCGGGCGCGGCGGCCTCGGCGGGCGGGGGTCCGGCCGCCCAGGCGCCGGTCACCCCGGCCAGCGGCCCGGCCGCGACACCCATGACCAGGATCAGGAGCACTTTCCGCAGCATTTATCCCCCAGTTGTCATGATCGGCTCTGACTTCCAGAGAGATGCTCGCACCGGCCATGCCTGCTCCGGGCAAAGCGAATCTCAGCAAGCCGGATGGCTTGCCGAGAGCCGCTCATCGCCGTCGCAGCAGAGGTTTCCGTCAGGCGCGCCGTCATCCCGGACATGCCGTTCCGCGGGGAGAACGCCGTCGCACGGGGACATGAGAGCGGCCCGGGTGCTCGAGCACCCGGGCCGCCGTCTGTTGTCAGGCCCGCTCACGGGGAGCGGGTCCCGATCTCACCGTCAGCGCCTGACGACGCGGACGTAGTCACTCCGGCTGGAGTCGCCGTAGAAGTCGCCGTCACCGTTGAAGACGAACTTCCAGTAACCGGACTTGTAGGTCCTGGCCTTGGTGTAGAGGTTGCCGCTGCCGTTGGACCGCGTGGTCTTGACGTAGCTCCACTTGTGCGAGCCCTTGGCCTTGAAGTACAGCGCGACCTTGCCGCGGTAGCCCTCCCAGCCCGAGGAGTCGTCCACCTGGAGCTTGCCGGTGAACTTCAGGTAGCGGCCGTAGCGGCCGGGCTCCGGCGAGGCGTTGAACTTGACGACGCGGCTGGCGGAGCGGTCCGGCTCCGGCTGGGGCCGGACGACCGTCACGTGGTCGGAGCCGCTGCTGCTGCCCCTGACATCGTCGTTGCCGGCGAACACGGCACGCCAGTGACCCGAACGCCTGGCCGTCACGTCGGCGCCGAAGCGGCCGTCGCGGTCGGTCCAGTCACGGGCCACGTCGTCCCAGCGGGACGAGCCGTCGGCGCGGAACAGGATGACGACCTTCTTGCCCGCGTAGCCGTCCCAGCCGTGCCGGGTGTCGAGCTGCAGGCGTCCGCGAAGGCTCAGCCTGTCACCCTCCTCCACCCGGTCGGGCCGGGCGTCGAAGTCGACGATCCGGCTGTCGACGACCTTGGGGGCGACCTTGACGTCGACCCGGTCGGTGTCGCTCACCGAGGCGCGGGCGCCGCCGTTGCCGGCGAACTCCGCACGCCACCAGCCGGTGGCGTCGGCCTTGACCCTGGCCTTGAACCAGCCGCTGCGGCCGGTCCCGACCTTGGCGACGTGCCGGTAGGCGTCGGTGCCCTTCTCACGGAAGGTGATCGTCACCGACTGGCCGCCGTATCCGCTCCAGCCACCGCTGTCACGCAGCAGTTTGCCGGAGACCTCGATGCCGGCGCCCTTGGCCACGGCGTCGGGAGAGGCGTCGAAGTCGACGATCTTGGTGTCGACGGACTTCCTGACGTCGACGGCGAACTTGCCGCGCGCCGAGTCCTCCTTGCCGTCGCCGCTGTGGGCGATCGCGAGGAAGCTCCACTGCCCGGTGGTGCTCTTGGCGTCGAACGTCTTGGACGCGGTCCACTTGGTCTCGGTGCCGTGCGGGCTGGGCTTCAGGTCGAGCGAGGTCCAGACGCCGACGCCCGGCGCCTTGATCTGGAACTCGGCCTTGCCCGCGGCGGTCGTGGTGAAGCTGAACTTCGCCGTGACCGGTGATCCGGTCACCACGACCGGGTTGGGGGCGATCTCCACATTGGAGACGACAGGATCCGCTGAGGTTCCCGCCGCTGCCGTCGCGGAAGGAGCGAGAGCGAAGGCTCCGGCTCCCATGGCCACCGCGACGATGACGGCTCGGGTGCGTTGCAACATTCGGGTTGTCCATCCTCCCCGTTGGCTGAACGCGGCATGAGGGTGCCACGTTGCTTCCTTCAAGTAGACGTACAGAGACGGCAATTGGTTGATAGATCTGACAAGTTGTTATTAATAACTGTCGAATAGGACCGGTCCACCGCCTCTTTAAGGCCCAAAGACCTCAACGCCGGGGACGGGAGCCGCCGGGGAGGACATAATCGAGCTGTGGCGCGCGACACTGTTGAGACTCATTTCACCGAGGCGGTGACCGCCCTCTCCCCCGGGGCCCCGCGTGATCCCGGCATGCCCGTACGGGAGGGGACGACCCTGACCGGGGCCCGATGCCGCGAGCTGTTCGAGTTCCAGCTCGGCAGCAGGCTCCTGGACGTCGCCTCGCGCTGGCTGCGCGAGCAGGGCGAGGGCTTCTACACCATCGGCTCGGCCGGGCACGAGGGCAACGTCGCGGTGGCGGCGGCGGTCCGTGTCACCGATCCCGCCCTGCTGCACTACCGCTCGGGGGCCTTCTACCTCGCCCGGTCCGTGATGGCGGGCCGCCTGCCCGAGGAGGGGCTGCGCGACGTCCTGCTGGGCCTGACCGCCTCCGCGGAGGAGCCGATGGCGGGCGGCCGCCACAAGGTCTTCGGACACCCCGACCTGGCGGTGATCCCGCAGACCTCCACGATCGCCAGCCACCTGCCGCGCGCGGTGGGCGTGGCCTTCGCCATCGAGCGCGCCCGGCAGCTCGGCCTGGCGGGCGCGTGGCCCGGCGACGCGATCGCGGTGTGCAGCTTCGGCGACGCCTCCGTCAACCACGCCAGCGCCCTGTCCGGGCTCAACACCGCCGCCTACGGCGCCTACCAGGGGCTGGCCATGCCGGTGCTGTTCGTCTGCGAGGACAACGGCCTGGGCATCAGCGTGCGGACCCCGGACGGCTGGGTGGCGGCCGCCCGCCACCGGCTGCTGGAATACTTCGAGGCCGACGGCTGCGACCTGGCCGACGTCCACGACGTGGCGAGGGCCGCCGCCGAGCACGTCCGCAGGCACCGCTCCCCCGCCCTGCTGCGCATCGGCACCGTCCGGCTGATGGGCCACGCCGGCTCCGACGTGGAGCTGTCCTACCGGACCAAGCGGGAGATCAACGCCGACCTGGAGCGCGACCCGCTCGTCGCCACCGCCCGCCTGCTCGTCGAGGCGGGCCTGACCACGCCCGACGAGCTGCTGACCCGCTACGAGACGACGCGCGAGCACCTGTTCAAGATGGCCATGGAGAGCTCCCGGCGCTCCCGGCTGGCCTCGGCCGTCGAGATCATGGAGCCCCTCGCCCCCCGCACCCCCGAGGCCGTCGCCCCGGCCAGCACGGTGGCCGCGGCTTCGAGGGAGAGGGCCTTCGGCGGCAGGCTGCCCGAGCTGGAGGGCCCGCTGACCCTCTCCCAGGCGATCAACCGGACCCTGGCCGACACCCTGGCCGCCCACCCCGACGTGCTGGTCTTCGGCGAGGACGTGGCCCGCAAGGGCGGCGTCTACGGCGTCACCCGCGGCCTGCAGAAACGCTTCGGCGCGGGCCGGGTGTTCGACACGCTCCTCGACGAGCAGGCCGTGCTCGGCCTGGCACTGGGGTCGGGTGTCTCCGGGCTGCTGCCGGTGCCCGAGATCCAGTATCTGGCCTACCTGCACAACGCGCTGGACCAGATCCGGGGCGAGGCCGCGACGCTGTCGTTCTTCTCCCGCGGGGCCTTCCGCAACCCGATGGTGGTCCGCGTCGCCTCCTACGCCTACCAGAAGGGCTTCGGGGGCCACTTCCACAACGACAACTCCGTCGCCGCGCTGCGCGACATCCCCGGCCTGGTCGTCGCCTCTCCCGCACGCCCCGACGACGCGGCCTCGATGCTGCGCACCTGCCTGGCCGCCGCCCGCACCGACGGCAGCGTCTGCGTCTTCCTCGAACCGATCGCCCTCTACAACACCCGCGACCTGTTCGACGACGGCGACAACGGCTGGCTCTCGCCGTACGCGCCGCCGGCCCGCTGGGCGGAGACGCACATCCCGATCGGCCGCGCCCGCAGTTACGGCGACGGCCGCGACCTGACCATCGCGACCTTCGGCAACGGCGTGCGGATGAGCCTGCGCGCCGCGGTCAGGCTCACCGCCGAGGGATACAGCTGCCGGGTGCTGGATCTGCGCTGGCTGTCGCCGCTCCCGATCGACGACCTGCTGCACGCGGCGGAGCTGACCGGCAAGGTGCTGATCGCCGACGAGACCCGGCGCACCGGCGGCGTCTCGGAGAGCATCGTCGCCGAGCTGCTCGACGCCGGTTTCACCGGCAGGATCGCCCGGGTGACCTCCGCCGACAGCTTCATCCCGCTGGGCGACGCCTCCAGGCACGTGCTGCTGTCGGAGGGCGAGATCGAGGACGCCGCCCGCAAGCTGCTGGGCTGAGCCCCCGTGCGACGGCCCACGGGCCGTCGCACGGAGCTCGCCGGCTCACGGCCGCGTCGCCGGCGGGGTGATCCGCCAGGCGGCGCGGGCGGGATCACCCGAAGACGTCGGACACGTACCTGCCGTTCCGTTCGACCTCGGCGATCCACGCGGTCGCCTCCTCGCCGGTGCCGCCCGTCGCGTCCTGGTAGATCCTGCCGAGGTTCTCCCGTACGGCGGGCGCCATGTGCCGGCCGTCGCCGCAGACGTAGACCGTGGCGCCCTGCCGGAAGAGATCGCGGACGCGGTCACGCTCCCGCCAGACGCGGTGCTGGACGAACGTCACCTCCCCCTCCGGCTGGTGGGTGAAGGCCGGCAGCACGCGGACCACGCCGTCGGCCTCCCACCGTGCCAGCTCCTCGCGGTAGAGGAAGTCCACGTCGGGGTGGTCGCAGCCGAAGAACAGCAGCGTCTCCCCGGCCGGTTCGCCGGCCGCCTTCCGCAGGGCCCGCTCCTGGACGAAGCCGCGGAAGGGCGCGATACCGGTGCCGGCGGCGATCATGATGACCGGCGTGCCGTTCGAGGCCGGAGGCTGGAACGGCACGTTCGGCCGCCGGACGGCGACGGGCACCCGGTCTCCCGGGCGCAGCCGGGCGAGGTAGGTGGACGAGATGCCGCGGAACCTGCCCACCCCGGACAGGGCGGGGGCGTCCACCACGCCCACCGTCAGGGTGCAGTGCGCCGGGTTCCAGCGCGGAGACGACGAGATGGAGTACTGCCGGACCCTCATCGCGGGCAGCATGTCCAGGAACTCCCCGAAGGGCATGTCGAGCGAGGGGTAGGTGTCGAGCAGGTCGAGCACGCTCACCCGCCTGTCCAGGATCTCCTGCCGGTGCCGTCCGGGGTCACCGGCCAGGGCCGACAGGCGGTCGCGGTCCGGCGGGCACTGGGCGTGCTCCGCGAGCCGTTCGAGGTCCTTGCGCGTCGCCGGAGCCGACAGCTCGACGTGGTGGCCGAGGAGTTCCCGGACGGAGAGGGGCCTGCCGGTGGGCAGCGACGCGGCCATGGCGCCCCGGCTGGAGTGCAGGACGACGGCGGCGTCGGCCTGGATCCCGAACCGCCGGGCCGCCCGCTCCACCAGCTCGGGGGGGTTCTCGGGCAGGACGGTGAGGTAGTCGCCGGTCTGGTAGGTCGTGCCCTCGGGAAGGGCGAACTCGATGTGCCGCTTCGAGCGCCCCAGAGGGGAGCCCACGTCGACCAGCTCCCGGTTCTCCACGACGGTGGCCAGCCCGAGCCGGTTCTGCGCCACCAGCTCGGCGCTCGGCGAGGGGATCACCTCGACCTCGTACAGCGGGCCGGTCTCGACCTCGCCCTCCTTGACGCCGAGGCTGTCGCCGAGCCTCTCCCAGAACGGGGCGTACCAGCGTTCGAAGTCACCGAAGAAGTCACCGCCGGCGTCCGCCTCACCCCGGGCGACGACCCGCCGGCCGCCGGCGTCGTGGAGCCTCTCGTCGATCATGGTGGGGACGGCCTGGTAGGTGGACAGCCAGTCGCGGCTGCCGCACCCGAAGACGGCGTACCGTACGCCCTCCAGCGCGCCCGGCGGGACGTCGGAGAGCCAGGTGACGAAGTCGCGCGCGTTGTCCGGCGGCCGGCCGTTGTAGGAGGCGGTCACGACGACGACCGCCCCCTCGGTGGGGAGCCTGCCCACGTGCTCGTCGAGCGGGGTCACCTGGGCGGTGTATCCCCGGGCCGCGCCGTCACCCGCGACGCGCCGGGCGAACGCCTCGGACGCGCCGGAGTTGGAACCGTACAGCAGCAGCAGCGGGGTGCCGTGCGCGGTGACCGGCCTGTCCAGCGGCGGAGCCGACGGCTCGGGCGCGGGGGCCGGCCGTTCGACGGCCTGCCGGACGCGCGCGCGGATGCGCAGCCCCTCGGGCTTGAGGGTCAGCGTCTCCCTGACCTTGAGGTCGTACGGCCGCGGTCTCCAGAACTCGAACCGCTGCAGCAGCATCGACAGCACCAGCGTCGCCTCCTGCAGCGCGAACGCCCGCCCGATGCAGGAGCGGCTGCCGTTGCCGAACGGCAGCCACGCCTTGTCGGGGAGGTTCTCCCGGGCGCCCGGCGCGAACCGGGCGGGGTCGAACCGCTCGGGCTCGGTCCATACGGAGGGGTCACGGTGCAGGGCGGGCGTGAGAACGAACAGCACGTCGCCCTTCTTGAGCGGGTAGCGCTCGGCGAGCACCGTGTCGTGCTTGGCGTGTACGGCGAACGCCGGCGCGGTCGGGTACAGCCGGAGCGTCTCGCGCAGGATCTGGTCGATGAAGCCGAGCTGGGAGAGGTGCTCGAAGCGCGGCGTCGCCGCGCCGAGCACGCGGTCGACCTCGTCGCGGGCGTGCCGGAGGACGTCGGGGTTGTCCAGCAGCAGGTGGACGGCGAACGACAGCAGGCCGCTCGTCGTCTCGTGCCCGGCGATCAGGAAGGTGACGAGCTGGTTCCTGATGTTGGCGTCGTCGAGCCGCTCCCCCGTCCTGGGGTCGGCGGCGCTGAGCATCAGGCCGAGCAGGTCGCGCGGGGCCTCGCCAGGATCGGCCTGCCTGCGCCGGGCGATGAGCTCGTCGCAGACGTCGTGCATGAGCGCGGCGTCGGCCTCGTACTGCCGCCGGCTGGCGAACATGAGCTTGTTCTGCAGCGGCACGCGCCGGGACCGGCCCCCCGCCTCGCTGAGGGCACGGACCATCGCGTCGATGAAGGGGTGCATCTCCCGCTGGTAGAAGGAGTTGAAGCGGTAGCCGAACCCGCTGAGCGCGATCGTGTCGAGCGTCAGGCGGGTCATGTTGTCGGCCACGTCGATGTCCTGGTCGGCGCCCAGGCGCTCCCACTTGGTCAGCATCTGGTCGGCGATGTCGATCATGTCGTCGAAGTAGTTCCGCATCGCGGCGGGACCGAACGCCGGCATCAGGATCCGGTGGGCCCTGGCCCAGTTGGGCTCCTCGCCGTAGGCGGTGAACAGCCCGTCTCCGGTGAAGTCGCGGATGTGCTTCAGCGGCCCGTGCACGTGCTTCTCGAAGCGCGACTCGTCACAGGCCTCCGCCACCAGCTCGCGCGAGCTCAGGACGAGCATCTCCTGCCCAGGGAAGCTCATGCGGAAGACGGGCCCCAGGTCGGCGGCGAGCCTCATCATGCTCTGCATCGGCGCGTCGGAGTCGATCTCCAGCGCGTTGCCGACGATGGGGCGCATCGGAGGCTGGGGAATCCTGGTGGATCCGGCGTGGTCGGTCATGTCTGTTTCTCTCCCCCGGAAAGAAGTGGTGGTGATCAGTGCGGCGACGTCACGGGGACGCGGGCCGCGCTCACGCTCGGGCCGCGGCGATCCGCTCCGCCACCGCGGCCGCCCGGCCGGCCGGCACGCCCGCCGCGATGAGGCACGCGGTCGCCGCGGCCACGGCGTCGCCGGTCTCCCAGGCTCCGTCGTTCGCCGCCTGGAGCAGTCCCATCGTCATCGACTCCACGGCGTAGGACAGCGCCGGCGCCGGCAGGTGGTCGCTGAACACGCCGAGCCGCTGCCCGCTCTCCAGCAGCTCGGCGGCCTTCTCCCGCACGGGACGGAGCAGCTCGTGGATCCCGGCGCCGGTCAGGTTCCGCTGGGCCAGTGCGATGAGCAGCCGGTAGCGGTCGCCGACCTCCCAGACGGCCAGCGTGAAGCGGGCCATCGCCTCGTCGGGCGTGTCGGCGTCGGTCTGGCCGCGGTGGTAGGCCTCGGTGACCTCGCGCGCCGCCTGCTGGGCGAGGCCGTCGATCAGGACGTCCCGGCTGGGGAAGTGCCCGTAGAGCGTGCGCCGGACGACCCCCGCCGCGCGGGCGACGTCGTCCATGCTCGCCTGGGGGTTACGGCTCAGCTCCTGTGCGGCGACCGCCAGGATGCGCAGCCTGTTCGACCGCGCCCGGGCACCACCCGTGGCGACCGTGTCCGAGACGGCCATGCGACTACCCCCAACTGCCTATATGTCGGTATTTGCACACTGCTGTGCAGTTAACCAACTTGCTCAACGATGTGCAAATCGGCGGCGCCCCCGTGGCCCTGACGCGGAGGGCTGACGCGGAGCGCCGGCGCGGAGGGCTGGCCGATCTGTCCGGAAAGTACTTGACGTATTGGAAAGTAGAAAGTACTTTCCAATCAGGAAAGAAGCAGGGAGCAGATCATGCACATCACCCCCGAAGACGCCGCCCGGACGCTGGCCCAGGTCCACGAGACGCAGCACCGAGCCCTTCGCTCCGCACCACCGATGTTCCCGGCCTGGTACCTGGCGGCGGTCTGGCTCTTCGTCACCGGCATGCAGTTCGTCACCGAGGTCACGCCCGCGTGGTGGCTCTGGATCGCCGTGCCGGCCCTGTGGGCCGGCCTCACCGTCGCCGTGCTCAAGTTCGTGAGAGACGTCCGGAACGCGAACCTGCGCCCTCACCCCTCCGTGGTGGATCCATGGGCGTGGGCCGGCTTCGTGGCCTGGATGATCGGCACCGGCGCCGGGGGCGCCGCGCTGGCGTGGTGGTTCACGGGGGTCGACATCGCCTACCCGCGCACCCTCATGGGCGTGATCATGACCGCGGTCGCGGCGGTCACCGCCCCCTTCCTGGCCCGGTGGATGTCCATGCGGACCGCTCGCAGGGCGGGGACGACGGAGCGATGACGCCGCAGCTCAACCCGGTGATCCACGCGCCGACCCGGCTGCAGATCGTCTCACTGCTGGCGGCCGCCGACGAGGCCGAGTTCGCCTTCGTACGCGACAACCTGGACATCAGCGACTCGGTGCTGTCCAAGCACGCGAGCGCCCTGGAGGCGGCCGGCTACGTGAAGATCCGCAAGGGACACGTCGGCAAGCGCCCGAGGACGTGGTTCAGCCTCACCCGCGAAGGACGCGCGGCCTACACCGCCCACGTCGCCGCCCTCCAGGCCATTGTCACCCAGTCCGGCCTCACGGTCCTGCCCGGCTGAAATCTCGCGGTCCTCCCCTGCCGGAGAGGCGCGGGCGGCGGGACGGCGTCCGGGACCGGCGGGTCAGCGCATCGCCTCGACACCCGCGACCAGCATGTCCAGCACGGACTCGAAAAGCGCGTCCGGTGCGGCCGAGGCCGCGCCCGCGGCCTTCCGCAGGTTGGGCAGCCCGTCGTCCGGGGAGACCGGTCGCGGCAGCCCGTTCCATGCGCCCGGCTCCGCGCCGGGAGGCGGCCGGTCGTGCCACGCGTCCCAGATCTCGGCGAAGCCGGCCACCTGGAGCACGGTGACCGCCCAGGCGCGGTAGGCGTTCTGCGGGGACAGGCCGACCTCAAGGAAGAAGCCCACCACGGCGTCGTCGGCGCGCAGCGTGTCAGGTGAGGCGAAGGAGGTCAGGTCCTCGGCGCGGGCCAGGGCGAGCAGTCCCGGGTGGGAGCGATACCAGGCGCGCAGATCGCGGCAGTACTCCCGCAGGCTCTCCTGCCGTCGTGCGGGATCCAGCCGGGGCGCGGGGCGGTCGGCCTGGCTGACGGAGACGACGAGCTCCAGCAGGTGACGGCGGTCGGTGACGTAGTTGTACAGGGCCCGCGGCGAGACCTCCAGCCGCGCGGCGACGGCCCGCATGGTCAGCTCGGCCGGTCCTCCCCCGGCGAGCACCTCCAGGGCCGCCCTGGCGATCCCCTCCCTGGTGAGCGTCGGACGCCCCGCGCGGTACTCGGGACGTCTGCGACGCCTGACCGGGACATCGGGCTCCCCGCCCGCTCTGGATGGCACCGGCTCATCGTAGCCAGCCCGTTGAACTTCACACTATGTTGACTTTAAGGATGATCGAGAACATTCTCAGGCATGCCTTACCTAATGCTTAGGGAGATCTCATGCAGTGGAGTTCGATCGCCGCTCACGGCGTCCTGTACGGCCTCGCGGTAAGCGTGCTGTTCACCCTCGCCCTGCTCGCCGGGTTCCTCGCCGGCCGGGACTTCCTGGTCGACGCCTACCCGCCCGCGATCCGGGAACGGTACGCGAGACCCAAGAGCGCCCGGGGCCGGCGGGTGGCGCTGCACTTCGGAGTGATCTTCTGGGGAGCCTGCTTCCTCCCGCTCCTCGTCGTCGCCCTGCTCGACCTGAGAGCCACGACAGGCGGCGACCTCGGCTTCCTCCCGGCGGCGGCCTGCGCCGCGATCGTCTCCGCGACGATGTCCGCCTACGATCTCGTGGTCATCGACTGGCTCGTCTTCGCCGGCCTGCGTCCCCGCCTGATGACGCTGCCCGGCACCGAGGGCATGAAGGAGTATCGGGACCTGAGGTTCCATCTCGTCCAGGGCCTCAAGGGGAGCCCGCTGATCCTGGTCGTCGGCCTCGCGGCGGGCGGCGCCGTGGCCGCCGTCGAGGCGCTCACCTGATCCACGGGCCGCGGCGGACATGGCGCCTCCCGGCCCCGCCGGGGCGGCCGGGGCCGAGACGGGCGGCACGGTCGAGTCGTGCCACCCCCTTCCCTACCGAGGATGCCCCACATTTTTCCTTACCGAGCATTCCCCACATTTCGGAAATATCCGAACAGTCTCTTTGGACTGCCAAGCTCGCCGCCACAGCCGGGACGGGCGGGAGCCTCCGGGAAACTCGAAATGATTCAACCCAAAAAATCAACAGATTGATTTACTGTTTCATGACGAAGCGCACGGCATGCCAATCGTTTTATTTCACACACGGAGGGTCGGTCGATGGTTTCCGTCAACCAGGGAGCTTGGGTTCCCGGCAGTGACAATTACCACTACGGCTACAACTCGCTCCCCAATCTCCCGATCACCGGCGCCCCCGCCGACGCCAACTTCCGGCGCTGGTCGGTGCTGCACGACGGCACCCTCTACCGCCTGTACGCCTTCCGGGGCAGCAGCCGTGACACGCTGTACCAGTTCGCCTGGGACGGCACCTCGTACGCCTACGGCTACAACTCGATCCCGGTGCTCACGCTGACGGGCGCGCCGGCGGACGCCGACAGCGGCAGCGTCTCGCTGCTGCACAGCGGCGGGGCCTACCACGCCTACCTGCGCAGGCTCGGCGACCCCACCACCCTGTACCAGTTCGTCTGGGTACCGGGCACGGCGACCTACCAGTGGTCCTACGGCGAGCACGCCCCCACCCTCCGGGTCACCGGCTTCCCGCCCGACACCGACTGGTCGCGCTGGTCGATGCTGCACGACGGCACCGCCTACCGGATCTACGCCTTCCACTACGGATGCAACGACAGGATCTCCCAGGGCTCGTGGAACGGCGACGCGGCGGAATACCAGTACGGCCACAACTCCATTCCCCAGCTCAATCTGAAGGACTTCCCGGACACCAGCGACACCGGCCGGGCGGCGATGTTGCACGACGGCACCGACTACCGCTTCTACTTCCAGACGCGGTAGCCGCCTTCCTGTCAGGAGCGTCCGATGAGACCCCTCCGTGCGCGACACGGAAATGCCCTGGACATATCGCCGTCCAGGGCATTTCGACCGCACGGAAAACACCGGCCGCCGCCTGCGATACCCCTAAAATTCGGCATTTGTATTTGCGTGATTCACCGTTCTCATGGGTGACGGCGTGCGCGGCGGACGCGGGAGGAGCCCAGGCCCGCGCCCGGACGGAACCCCCAGCCGGGCGGAGACCGCAGCCCGGTGGAGGCCTACAGCCAGTCCCGGCGCTTGAACACCACGTAGAGGGTCGTGCAGACGCCCGCCATCAGCAGCACCGCGAACGGGTAGCCCAGAGCCCAGTGGATCTCGGGCATGACGTCGAAGTTCATGCCGTAGATGGTGCCGACGAGGGTGGGGGCGAACAGGATGGCGGCCCAGGCGGAGATCTTCTTGACCTCCTCGTTCTGGGCGTTGCTGGCCTCGGTGAGATTGGTCATGTGCTCGTTCTGGGCCTGGGCGACCATGGTCGAGTTGACCACGAGGATGTCGTGGAGCATCTGGCGGAAACCGCTGACCCGCTCCGCCACGGTGATCGCGTGGTCGGCGACGTCGCGCAGGTATCTCTGCAGTTCCTGGTCCACCCCGTACTTGGCCGCCCCCGCGATGAATCCCTCGATCATGCCGAGCAGCGGCCCCGTGGCCCGCTGGAACTCGATCACCTCGCGCGAGAGCTCGTAGATGCGGCGGGAGACGCCGGGCTCGTTGCCGAAGACCTGGACCTCGATCTCGTCGATGTCGTTCTGCAGGCCCGCGACGACCGGGGCGTAGCCGTCCACGACCGCGTCCATGATGGCGTAGAGCACCGCCTGCGGGCCCTGGCCGAGCAGTTCGGGATCGCCCTCCATGCGCCGGCGGACCTGGGACAGGTCGGGGGCCTCGCTGTGCCGTACGGTGATCACGAAGTTCCGGCCGACGAAGAGGTGCAGCTCGCCGAAGTCGACCTCCTCGGCCTCGTCGACGTATCTGGCCGGGCGGAGCACCACGAACAGCGTGTCCTCGTAGCGGTCGGCCTTGGGCCGCTGGTGGGCGACGATGGCGTCCTCGACCGCCAGCTCGTGCAGGTCGAACTCCTCCGCGACGTTGAGGATCACCGCGTCCTCGGGCCGGTAGAAGCCGATCCAGGCCATGCTGTCGGGCGTGTTCTTCAGGCACTCGAACGCCTCGGGCAGCGATCCGGGGGTGGCCGTCCGCCGCCCGTTCACGTAGATCGCGTTGTCGATGACGTGCGCCCGGGGCGAAGGCGGCTCGTCGCCGGCGGAGCGCGGGTCCATCGACCGTTCGGGAGAGTCCCGCACCGCTCCGGGACGCCCGCGCATCAGGCTCCGCACGCCCCTCATCCGCCGATCAGCCACGTCCCACTCCTCATCCGACGCTCTTGACATCCTCCCCACGGCTGAAGCCGGGGAATTCCACCCCTCACGGGATGGATTTCCTGCTTCACCGGGCCGCGCCCTCACCGCTTTCGCGGGTCGGGTCTCACCAGCCCTCCACAGGCGTTTTACCTCTCCGCCAGCCCGGCGGCGAGAATGTTCCTGGCCGCGTTCACATCCCGGTCATGGGCGGCGCCGCAGACGCACACCCAGTCGCGGACGTTCAGCGGCATGGACCGCTGGACGGTCCCGCACGCCGAGCACAGCTTGGAGGAGGGGAACCAGCGGTCAACGACCAGCAGTTCCCGCCCATACCAGGCCGCTTTGTACTCCAGCATGGAGCGCAGCTCCCGCCAGCTCGCATCCGAGACGGCGCGGGCCAGCGAGTGATTCCTCACCATATTGCGCACGGTGAGGTCCTCGATCACGACCGTTTGGTTCTCACGGACGAGCCGAGTGGTGAGCTTGTGCAGGAAGTCGCGGCGGCGGTCGGCGATGCGGGCATGYACCCGGGCGASCTTCACCCGTGTTTTGGCCCGGTTSCTGGARCCCTTCTCCGTGCGGGCCAGGGCGCGTCGCGCCCGGGCCAGCCTGCGCCGATCGGCCCGCTCGTGGCGGGGATTGGCCACCTTCCCCGCCGCGTCGGTGASRCCSGGGATCGGCCGCGACAAGGTGAGCAGGGACGTGATCCCGGCATCGATRCCGACCACACCGTCGGCCGGGTCCAGGGGACGGATCGTGTCCTSGCACAGGATSGASACGAACCACCGCCCGGCCGCGTCCTTCGACACCGTCACCGTGGACGGGACCGCCCCCTCCGGCAGCGGACGCGACCACACGATGCGCAGCGGGCCGCCCATCTTCGCCAGGGTGATCCGGCCGTCTCGGTAGGTGAACGCCGAACGGGTGTACTCGGCGCTGAGCCGGGACTTCTTACGGGATTTGAACGTCGGATACTTCGCCCGTTTGGCGAAGAAGTTCGCGAACGCTGCCTGCARGTGCCTGAGCGCCTGCTGCAACGGCACCGACGACACCTCGTTCAGGAACGCCAGCTCCTCGGTGCGCTTCCATTCCGTCAGCGCCGCCGACGACTGCACGTAGGAGACCTTCCGGCCTTCRAGGGTGTAGGCGCGGGTGCGCTCTTCGAGGGCCTTGTTGTAGACCAGGCGGGCGCAGCCGAACGTCCGGGCAAGCTCTTCGGCCTGCCCGGGGGTCGGGTAGAAGCGGAACTTGAACGCCCGCTTCACGATCCGCGCCACGCCCCACACGATATTGCGAGCCCGGTTAACCATGCCCGCGCTTTCGAGAAACACCGTGCGACACCGTGCCGCGCTTCCTCCCCAGGACTGAAGCCCGGGGTCTCCACACTCAAGGAGTTTCGATGAACAACGATGAGATCGAGATGGTGGCCGGCATCCGCCCGGACGTGCCGCCGTACGCCCCCGAGGCGAAGGGCGCGGCCCGGCGGGGGCTGGCCGCGGCCGCCACGGGCCGCAGGCCACTGTGGCGCAGGCCGTACACGGTGATGCTGGCCGGAGCGCTCGCGGTGGCGGCCGGGGTGGCCGTGACGGCCACGGTCACGGCACCGGAGCAGGGGGTGGGCGGCACCGAGGTCGTGGTCGCGATGCCCGAGATCGCCCCCATGTCGGCGACCGAGGTGCTCGGCAGGGCCGCGCGGGCCGCCGCGCGCAACGACCTCGCCCCGCGCGACGACCAGTTCGTCAAGGTCGAGTCGCAGACGATGTACGGCTCGTTCAGTGGCATGGGCACCGACGCCGAGGGCAACACGGAGGCCGAGTCGCGGTATCTCTACCGGACCAAGCGGGCGATCTGGCAGTCCGCCAACGGGGAGAAGGACGGCGCACTGAAGATCGAATATCTGGAGCCGTACGCCTATCCCGGCTGGCCCATCCCCCAGGAGGCCCACAAGGATCGTGGCACCGAGTGGCACCGGCTGCCGGCCTGCGGGAATACCCCCGACTACATGCGCACCGACTACGCGAGCCTGAAGAAGCTGCCCGCCGAAGCCGACGGGATGCGTGCTCACCTCTACACCGGTGACCGCGGTGGAAAGTCCAAGGACGAGGCCGCGTGGACCACCGCCGGCGACATGCTGCGGGAGAACTACATGCCTCCGGCTCAGCGGGCGGCGCTGTTCGAGGCCCTGGGGACGATCCCGGGGGTCGACGTCGTGCGGGACGCCGAGGACGCGGCGGGCCGCAGGGGCGTCGGCGTGGGCCGGGTCGATCAGACGGGTGTGCGGGCGGATCTGATCTTCGACTCGGAGACCTACGAACTCCTGGGCGAGCGGGGCGTCGTGGTGGACGAGAAGGCGGCCAGATCACCGGCGGGCAGCCTGGTGGCCTCGACCGCCCAGCTCTCCGTCACCGTGGCCGACTCCCCGCCCGAGGTGAAGGACGACGCCACCGGCTGCCCCTGATGCCATGACCGGGCGGGTCCACCGGGTTTCGAGCCGAGTGCCTATGGCGCCGAGGCGGTGAATTTCACTCGCTGAGCGGGCGATGGGACATCTATCGTGTGCGCCATGGTGGACTCGGAGATCTTGGAGTACTACGAGCACGGTCTGGAACGGGATCGGTTGACCGCCGGGGCGCGGCGGATCGAGTTCCTCCGGATGTGGGATCTGCTGGAACGGCATCTGCCGCCGGCCCCGGCACGAGTACTGGACGTAGGCGGTGGCGCCGGCGTCTACGCACTGCCGCTGGCGGCTGCCGGCTATGAGGTGCACCTGGTCGATCCGGTGCCGCTCCACGTCGAGCAGGCAATCACGGCTTCCCGTGCCGCTTCCGCTCGGCTGGCGAGTATCACGGTCGGTGACGCGCGGGCGCTGGAGGCCGCCGAGGCCAGCGTCGATGTCGTGCTGTTGCTCGGTCCGCTGTACCACCTGACGGACAAGTCCGATCGCATCACGGCATTGCGTGAGGCCCGGCGAGTGGTACGGCCAGGCGGGCTCGTCGTCGCGAAGGCGCTGTCCCGGTTCTATCCGATCTTCGAAAACCTGGCCGGGGGCCGGCCGCCCGACCCCGGTGAGATCGAGGACACCGTTCGATTCCTCGCCGACGGGCAGTACCGCAACCCAGGCGGTGATCCTGCGGGGTTCACGACCTCCTACTTCCACCGGCCGGAGGAGCTGACCGGTGAGATCCAGGAGGCGGGCTTGGGTCTGCGGGTGCTCGTCGGCGCGAGCGGCAACGTCAAGCTTCTTCCCGGCTTCGCCCAGCGGTTGGAGGACGCGGGACAGCGCGATCACGTGTTGTCCGTGCTCCGCCTGACCGAGACGGAGCCCTCGATCATCGGCATGAGCCAGAACTTCGTCGCGGTCGCGCAGGCACCCGCCGGAGAGTGACACGTTGCCGTCCAGCCGTCCCGTGGATCGATACGGCTAGCGGACGCGGCCCCGGGGCTTCAGGC
>NZ_NGFP01000021.1 GCF_002149035.1 Streptosporangium minutum | reverse complement strand
TGCCGGGGGTGCCGGGGCGCGGTCGCGGGGAACGGCGCCGGCCCGGGTGAGGCCGGCTCCCTCCCCGGCGGCGCGGTCACGCTCCCCGGCTGCGCGGTCACGAGTGGCCACAGCGGCGCGGTCACGCTCCCTGGCTGCGCGGTCACGGGTGGCCACGGCGGCGCGGGTCAGATCCGCGGAGGCGGCGGCGCAGCGGGCGATCTGCCCGCCGATCAGGTCGTCGAACCACTCGGGCACGATCGGATTGCCCCGGACACGCGCGGCGAGGTCGCGCAGTCTGGCCGCGTGGCCGGCCAGCCGCGCGGCGTCGGCGGCCAGTTGCTCGGCGAGCGCTCCGTATCCCGGGGTCACCTTCATCCCCGCCACCCACGCGAGGCCCGGCGGGCACGCCGGCGCCACGCGGTGACGGCGACGGCCGCCACGAGTCCGGCGAGGCCCCCGGCCAGCAGCAGTCTCCGGGAACGGCGCGGCGCGGCGGAGGCCGGGGAGACGGCGGGGCCGACGACATCCCGGCCGGGACGTGAGGGTCCCCCGCCTGTCGCGGCGGACCAGCCGGTCTGGTCGTTGAACGAGGGTCCCCGGCCCGTCGCGGCGGACCAGCCGGTCTGGTCGTTGAAGGGGTTCTCGTCGAGCGGCGCCCGCATCGCGAGCACCTCGCCGAAGACGGGCGCGATGCCGCCGATCGCCCCGGTGGCGCCCTTCTCCCCGCACAGCGCCCGGCCGGCCTGGACCGCCTCGACGTCGCGATCCGCGCCGGCCGCGTCGAGCAGCCGCCGTATGACGGGGTCGGCGGCCAGTTCCGGATTCCGGTGCAGGACACCGGCGATCCGCAGCCGCAGGGAGGTGACGGCGACCAGCGTGGCGAGGCTGCTCCGCCCGGCCAGCGCGCCGAGGCGGGCGGCCCGAGCGCCGAACCACCCGCCTTCGAAGGCGTAGCCGAGCCCCTCGCGGTTGGTCAGCGCGCGGAGCAGGCTCCAGTGGATGCCGGCGGGGAACCACGGGGAACGTGTGGCGGCGGCGGCCAGTGTCGCCGTCGTGCGCGCGCAGATCCGCCGGATCTCCTCCGCCGTCCACGCGAGCTCGGCCGCCGCGTCGTGGACCTGCCGGAGATGATCCGTCCCGGACTGTTCCGGGTCATCGGGAGCAGATGCCATCGTGCCTCCTCGCCTCCGCCGGCCGGCGCGCGTCCCGGCCGCATGACCCGATAGGGGTAACACAGAGGGTCACATTAATGCAACGGACAGTAATGAGGCGGCGACATCCGAGATGATCTTCGGCGAGCTGGAAGTAGACAGTGTCTACCCAGTTTGGTAGACACTGTCTATGAGTGAGCGGGACATGGGCGTCCGGGCCCGTCTGATAGAGGTCGGAGTCGACATGGTGACCAGGGAGGGGATGCAGTCCCTGACCCTGCGTGAGATCGCCCGCAGGGCGGGGGTCTCGCACGGAGCTCCGCGCCATTACTTCCCGACCCACGTGGCCCTGCTGTCGGCCATCGCACGTCAGGGCTTCGCCGACCTGACCGCCAGGGTCACCGAGACGGCGGGGGAAAGCCAGGCGGACCCCCGGGCCCGGCTCCTGGCACTGGGAGGCGTCTACCTCGACTTCGCACGGGCCAACCCCGGCATGTTCGAGCTGATGTTCCGCCATGACCTGCTGGAGAGCGACCACCTCGGCTTGCGGGAGGTGAGCCTGCCGCTCTTCGACATCCTCACCGACCTCGTCACCCGGGCGCGGACACGGCCCGACCCGGCGCCACCGGTCGTCGCCGGCGCGCTCTGGGCCAATCTGCACGGCATCGCCCAGCTGTGGGGATGGGGCAGCCTCCGGCTCGCCACGGGAGCCGACGACGCCGGACCGCTGCTGCGCGCCGCGCTGGACGCGCACCTCGGACCGGAGAACCGGTGAGTTCCGAAGGACACCGGCGCCTGACGCTTGCGAGCAGCGTCATCGGGGCGATGATCGTCGCCCTGGACGGAACCGTGCTGACCGTCGTGCAGCCCACCCTGCAACGGGACCTGCACGCCTCGTTCGCGCAGGTCCAGTGGACCAGCACCGGATACCTGATCGCCGTGGCGAGCCTGCTCGTCTTCGCCGGCCGCCTCGGCGACCGCTACGGCCACCGGCGGATTTTCGCCACCGGCATCCTGGGCTTCGCCGCCACGTCGGCGGGTATCGGCCTGGCGCCTGACATCGGCTGGGTCATCGGCCTGCGCGTCGCCCAGGGGATCTTCGGCGCGCTGCTGCAACCGGCCACCCTCGGGATACTGCGCGCCGCTTACCCGCGTGACCGGCTCGGCATGCCGATCGCACTGCGCACCAGTGCCATCGGCGTGGCGGCCGCCGCCGGGCCGATCGTCGGCGGGGCACTGGCCGCCCACCTGGGCTGGCGCGCGGTCTTCTTCCTCAACGTGGCCCCCGCGCTCGCGGTCGGCCTGCTGACTCTCGCCGTCCGGCCCCCCGCGCAGGAGAAGGTCTCCGGCGTCCGGCTCGACCTGCCCGGCGCCTGCCTTCTCGCGGTGGCCCTGGCCTGCCTGGTGCGAACACTCGTCGAAATACCGGAAACCGGCTGGACCGCGGCGACCGCGCTCGGGCTTGTCGCCGTCGCAGTCACCGGTGGCGCGTTCGTCCGGCACGAACGACGCGCCACGAGCCCGCTGGTGCCGTCAAGCGTGCTCCGGTCGGCAACGGTCACCTCGGCTCTCGGCATCCTGGTGGCCGCGTCGGCGTCCCTGTTCGGCGCCCTGTTCGTCGGCACGTACTTCCTGCAGGACGTTCTCGCGCTGGACCCGCTTCAGAGCGGTCTGAGAGTTCTGCCGCTGGCCGCGACGATGGTGCTGGGCGCACCGGTCTGCGCCGTGCTGCTGCGCCGGTGGGGGCCACGTGGGACGGCCGGCGCGGGGATGGCCCTGCTCGCCCTCGGCATCCTTCTGCTGTCCCGTCTCGGCCAGGCGCCGGCCTCCCTCGCGATCAGCGGCTGCTTTCTCGTGCTGGGCGCCGGTTTCAGCGCGGTGATGGTCACCGGGACAGCCGTCATCGTGCACCACGCTTCCGTGGACACCGCCGGGGTGGCCGGCGGGCTCCAGCAGACCGCCATGAATGTCGGCCCGGCACTGGGCGTCGCCGCGGCGACGACGCTGATGACCCTCGCCGCCCCCGCGGGCCGGCCGTACGGCGACGGGCCGCACCGGACCGCTGACGCCTTCGCCTCCGCGATGGGCCCCACGCTCGTGGTCCTCGCCGCCGTAGCCCTGATCGGCGCGCTGTCGGCGGCCGGACTACCCGGCCGGGCGGCGCCGGTTCTCCACGGTCACCGGCGCTGACGCGGAGGCGCCGGACGCCGGACAGGGGCGAAGGCGGGCGGCGACCGAAAACCCGTTGGGAGTGCCGGGCTCCGTCGCTAGAGTTGATCTCACCTCGCGGCTGCTGAACCTCGGGGAGTCCACCGCCGGCCCAGGTGCCGGCGCTGTCCCGCATGCCCGTCACCGGATGGCGGCGGACCTCGCATCTCTCTTACCAGCAGCCACCAGGAAGGCTCCATGGCAACCTCCAAGCGGCGTCCCGCCGCGTTCCAGCAGGACCCCAGGCTCATCCGCACCGACGACAGCTGGCTCCACCTGCCCAACCGGTGGGGCATCCCCGTGGACATCTGCGCCGGGACCGACGTGCCGATCGAGTCCAGCGCGATCGACGAGATCCTCACCGTGCTCGCCACCGCCGACACCTTGGAGCGGCTGGGCGCGGTGACCGGGCACACCGAAGCGGCGATCAGCCGGGTCGTGCTGACCCCCGACCTCCACAAGGGGGCCGGGATCCCGATCGGCACGGTGCTGCAGACGCGTGGCGCGCTGCTCCCCCAGGCGGTCGGCAACGACATCAACTGCGGCATGCGGCTGGAGACGACGTCCCTGACCGCCGACCAGGTGCGCCCGCGGCTGGACGCGCTGGAGCGCCGGCTACGGCACCTGTTCTTCGAGGGCGGCCGGCGCATCGCGCTGTCCGGTCTCCAGCGAGAGGCGCTGCTCCGCGACGGCCTTCCGGGACTGCTCGGCGCCGGCGTGCCGGAGCGGGCGGACGGGATCTGGTCGGCGCTGCGGCCCGGCGACGCCCAGCCCGGCCGGATCCACGGATCGCGGTACCCGACGACGAACGCCGACGCCTTCCGGGACTGGATCCACAGCGCGGGCGGCACGAGTTTCGACAGCATCATCGGCAGCGTCGGGGGCGGCAACCATTTCGCGGAGCTGCAGTACGTGTCGGCCGTCCACGACCGGCAGGCCGCCCACGGCTGGGGCTTCAGCCTCGGCCAGGTGGTGCTGATGGTGCACAGCGGCTCCCTGTCGCTGGGACATCAGGCCAACGCGTCCGGACTGGACCAGGCCAGAGCCGCATGGCCCGGAGGCGTCCCCCTGCCTGACAACAGGATCATCCCCCTGATGACGGACGGCCGGTCCGCACCGGCGCGGCGGCGCTACCTCGACGCGTTCGGCAACGCGGCGAACTTCGCGGTGGGCAACCGGTTCTTCCTGTCGCTGATGCTGCGCGCCGGGCTGGCCGCCGAGTGCGGGGAACTCTCCGCCGACCTCGTGTACGACGCCCCGCACAACCTGCTGTGGCAGCACGACGACGGACAAGTCGTACACCGCAAGGGCGCGACGCCGGCGGGCGGATACGCCGAGGCGGCGGGCGGGCCGTACGCGATGTGGGGCGAGCCCGTCATCGTACCGGGCTCGATGGGGGCGGCCAGTTACGTGCTGCGCGGTCACGGCAGCCCCCGGACCCTGGCGAGCGCCTGCCACGGCGCCGGTCGCCGCGTGCGCCGGGGCGCCGCCGCCCAGGCGGGCGACGCCGAGCTGGACGCCTTCCTGCGTGACTTCCGGGTGGTCACCCCGCTGGACCACCGTGACCCGGCCGTCACCCGCCGCTCCGACGTGATGGCCGCGTGGCGCCGCGACCTCAAGCAGGAGGCGCCCTGGGTCTACAAGGACATCGGCCCCGTCGTCTCAAGTCTCCGCAGGGCCGGGGTCGCCGAACCCGTCGTCGAGCTGCGACCGCTGCTGACCGTCAAGGGGTGACCGGCTGAGGGGTGCCGAGGAACGCCTTCAGGTCCTCAGCCGGCCGCTGCCCCGCCGGGCGGTGTGCGCCGAGGCGCCACGGCCTTCTTCGGCCTGGTGGTCGGCGGCGACGTCATCACGACCGTCGCGTGAGCCGATCCGGACCTGCCCGGCCACGTCAGGTTCTCTACTGGTGCGCGTCGTCCCGGAATTCGTACCAAGGCCCTTCCACATGCCGGACATCGCCCGGTCGGCTCGCGGGGCTCCAGACATAGCCGTAGCCGTTCCCTCCCCGGTCCTTGCCCCGGTAGAAGTAGACCATGGCGTTCTCCCGCCGAACGAACTCGAACGAGAGGCTTCCGATGCTTTGATCTCTGAGCTCGACGCCTTCCCCCAGCGTGCGGGCGACCGCCTCCATATTCCCTGCCGAGTGGGTGAAGCGCAGGTCCTCGGCCCAGATCAGGGACACGACGAGGACGACAGCCAAGAGCGCCGCCCCCAAATACGCGGCTCTGCGTAACGCAGGCTTTTCCGCGCGGATTTTTTCGATCATTCGGTCATCTTCACATGTGCCACGGCAGGACTACGAGGTCGCACGAGGATGAAAAAGGTTCACTCTTCGCACTCCGTCGCTCTGCAGAGGAGCAGAGCGAGCAGAGGGTGCGTCCGAGGATGTGACCGTCCAGCGGCCTTGGCAACCGGCAACCGAACGTCTGAAGATCAGCCGCTGTCTGATCTACCCCAACCGGTCTCAGGCTTCCGCGGCGCCGGCCGCGACAGAATACATGGAATGGAATTTCAGTTCGCCTCTCCCGTCGGGAGAGCTCTCCTATGTCGATCCAGACGCCCGGAAAGTTTCAGCTGCCTGCGTCTTTCCGTCTGGACGATGAATCTCTGACGTTCAAACTCCGTGCCACTCCATGGAGCCCGCCAGGATCGAAATCTTGAATCGGCGATGCGGAATCGACACAGTCGGCCCGATCGTAGAATTATCTCTTGATGCGCAGAAATCTGCTTTGCCGTTTCCCGTGTTGATGACGGTCGGATTGCCATCGCCGGTGGGAGAAGCAGCCCCGGCGGCCGAGCGCGTGGATCCACTTTTGATGATTTTTTGGGTATAAGTCATCCATTCCAGCAGGATCTAATACTCCAGCCGTACTCAGCGATCTTCAGTCCAGCTGGGGAGGGCTCTGTGGGGCCCGGTAGAACTCGGCGCTGACAAAGTGACCGTCGATGAAGCCGAGGCGGACGCCATCGCAGTGCGCGAACGGCGTTCCCCACGTGTCGTGCGGAGCGTCCGGCAAACACGCCACCAACGCCAGTTCGATCGCCCCTCCGTGCCCGATCAACAGCGCCGACCCGCCCTGCGCGACACCGGCCACCGTGTCGGCCCAGATCGCGTGGTGAGTCTCGGCCACGGCCGCCGCGGCACGCCCCTTCCGGATGATGCCCGCGATCCGCTGGTACGGCTTGGTCCAGTCCCACTGCGCGTGCCGGGGGATCTCTCCGGATACGTAGCCTGACGGCATCTCCATGGTGTCGTCGACGGCGAACCCCATCGCGACGGCGGTCTCGACCGCCCGCGGGGACGAACTGGTGACGACGCGCTCGTAGGGGCCGGCTCCAGAACCGATGAAACGGGCCAGGGCGATGCCGTCGGCCGACAGATGAGATCCCCGGCCGCGCATCGCGCCCTTCTTGGTCAAGCTGTGTCGGCGCACGTCCAGCCAACGCATGAGACGTCCTCCTCGACAAGGCGGTGTGGTGGCGAGCGCAACGAACACGTGCGGTCACCACGATCACCGATCGTTGTGCTGACAGACGAAGATCATGGGGTGGCCGCAGGCGATAGCGCAACGGCCTCGCGCCGGCGGTTGATGTCCGATGAGCTCACGAGCCGGATCGCCGACAGGTTCTCCCGCGTAGAACCGCGGCGGCGGGCGCGGGCCATGTTGCTTGGACTGCTCGCGGAGCTGCCGCGCAAGAGCTGCCGGACGCTCGCCGAACATGCCGGAGACCGGACTCCGGAGGGGATGAGGCACCTGCTGTTCCAGCATCCAGCTGCGCACCACGCCGGAGACCGCGGTCAGCGGGGCCCGGCGGGGGTCAGCCAGTGGCGGTAGCGGTCGTCGCGGCCGTGGACGGCGGCGTCGTAGACGTCGATGAGCCTGGCCGTGACCGGGCCCGGACCGCCGAGCTCGCGGTTGTCGACGGATCGGACCGGCACGATCCCGGCCGCCGTACCGCACAGGAACATCTCGTCCGCCGTGTAGAGGTCGGCGCGGAGCAGGTCGCGCGTGAGCACCGGCAGGCCGAGGTCGGCGGCGAGCCGCTCGACCGTGTCCTGGGTGATGCCCTCCAGGGCTCCCGCGCTGGAGGGCGGGGTCGACAGCACTCCGCCGCGGACCGTGAAGACGTTGGCCGCCGTGCACTCGCTGACGTAGCCTGCCGCGTTGAGCAGCACCGCCTCGTCGAATCCCGCGTCAAGCGCCTCGGCCTTGGCCAGGACCGAGTTGAGGTAGGGGCCCGTCGCCTTGGCGGACGTCGGCACGACCGCCGGGTCGTTGCGCCGCCAGGAGCTGGTCATCAGACGCACCCCCTCGCCGAGCAGCGCCTCCCACTCCCAGGTGGCGATCGAGACGGTGACCGGGCAGCCGCGGGCCGCGACGCCCATCTCTCCGTAGCCCCGGTGGACGAGGTGACGGATGTAGCAGGAGGAGTGGCCGTTGGCGGCGACCGTCTCCAGGGTGGCCGCACGGAGCTCGGCGGGCGCGTAGGGGATCTCCAGACCGATGATCCTGGCGCTCCGGTAGAGCCTGTCGAGGTGCGCGTCGAGCCGGAAGACCGCGGGCCCGTCGGGCGTGTCGTGGGTCCTGGTTCCTTCGAGCACGGCGGTTCCGTAGTGCAGCGCGTGCGACAGCACGTGGACGCGCGCCTCGCCCCAGGGGACCAGCGCACCGTCCATCCAGATCGCTTCCGCTTCCCGCAGCGCCATCAAACCCTCCCCGAAGTGACATCTTCCAGCTCATAAATATGAGCCACTTGATTGATAAGTGGCAAAGTATCGACGGCACAGTGGTCCACGCAAGGGCGTATCGGATCACGCGACGGCATAATGGCCGGGTGGGAAGTGAAGATCTGGACCAGTTCGCCGTCCTCGTGCGCGACCGGCTGCGGCTGCGCCAGGGAAGGGAGCCCGCCGGCCGCAGGCTCGCCGGCGCGCTGACCGACCTCGCCGAGATCGGCGCGCTGACCCCCGGCACCAGGCTGCCGTCCGAACGCGACCTCGCACAGGCCGTCGGCCTCAGCCGCGGCACGGTCGCCGCCGCCTTCAACGCCCTGTGCGACGAGGGGCTCTGCGAGCGCCGGCACGGCAGCGGCACCTACCTGCTCCAGGCGCCCTCGTTCACCGGGCTGCTGAACGCGGGCGCGGTGCTCGCCGACCTGTCCACCTCCGTCGTGCCCGACCCCTCCCATCTGGTCCTGCCCCCGCTCGACCCGGCCGAGCTCATGCGCACGCCCAGCGGCCACGGCTACGACACCAGGGGCGACCCCCGGCTGCGGGCCATGCTCGGCGGGGACGTGCTGGTCACCGGAGGCGCCCAGCACGGCATCGACCTGGCCGTCAGGGTCCTGCTGCGCCCGGGTGACCGGGTGCTGGTGGACGACCCGACGTACGGCGGCGCCCTCACGATCCTCGGGCGGGCGGGAGCGCACACCGTACCCGTCGACCTGGCCGATCCCGGATCGGTCGGCGCGGCGATCGCCCGCCACCGGCCCGCCCTCGTCTACGTCGTCAGCGTCGGCAACCCGACCGGCGCCGTCCCCGACCTGCGGCACGTCGCCGAGCTCGCCCGCGCGCAGGACGTGACGATCGTCGAGGACAGGACCCTCGCCGAGCTCGTCTACGAGGGTGAGCCTCCGGCCCCGCTCGCGACGGTTCACCCGTACGGCACGGTCACCGTGAACTCGCTGTCCAAGGTGCTCTGGGGCGGACTGCGGCTGGGCTGGCTGGAGGCCGCCGAGCCGCTGCTGGCCCGCCTGACCGAGGCCAAGCAGGAGTCCGATCTGGCCACGAGCGCCGTCTCCCAGCGTCTGGCGGCCGAACTGCTCGAACGCAACCCCGTCGCCCCCTGGCGCGCGGAGCTGGCCCGCCGCCGCGACCACTTCACCGCCGCGCTGGCCGCCCGGCTCCCCGGGTGGACCTGGACGCCGCCCTCCGGCGGCCTGTCCCTGTGGACCCGCCTCCCCGGCGTCGACACCGACCGCTTCGCCGCGCTCACCCGACGGTACGGCGTCGCCGTCGCGCCCGGCTCGCTGTTCTCCGCCGACGGCCGCCACCGCGACCACCTGCGCCTCAGCTTCGCCCTCCCGCCCGAGCTGCTCGACCAGGCCGTCACCGGTCTCGTCCGCGCCTGGGAGGAACGCGACTGACTCCGCCTCCCGGTCAGAGCCGCAGCCGGGAGGGGACCACTCCGCGCCACAGGGCGTGGACGGCGGTGGCGTCGTCGTCGGCCACCCGGTCCTCCGGCACGCCCCAGGACCGCACCGGGGCGGAGGCCGTGGTGAGCCGGGGCCAGCCGGGATCGCCGGTCGCGCAGAAGTCCGCCCAGGCGCGCACCATCCGCCGGGACAGCGCGCGGTCCCGGCTGTCGGGGGCGCCGCCGATCAGGAAGTCCACGCCGACGGCGTCCAGGTTGCCGAAAGCGAACGGGACGTCGGCGGCATGCCACGGCCGTGCCGTGTCGCCGTCCGGGAAGGTGCGGCAGCGGGCGAAGCGGGACAGGAAGGCCCGCCCGCCCGCGCGGGCGTGGGCCCGTGCCAGCCCGGCGGTGTGCTCGGCGAAGACCGCGTCTCCGGCCATGGCGAGGTAGACCTCCAGCACCGGCGCGTCCGGCAGCAGCGCGCGGTAGCCCGCCACCAGGGCGCCGGGCAGGCCGAAGTCCGCCGCGAAACGGGCCAGCCCCTCCTCGTCGGTGACCGGGGGCATGCTCCCCGTCCGGTGCATCAGCCAGGACTCCTGCGTGGTGTGGCAGAGCAGCAGGTCCACCTCCCGCACGGTGCCCGCGGAGAGCGCGGACAGCGGGTCCGTGGCGAGCACGTCCCCGTCGAGAACCGGCCCGTAGATCACGGTGTCGTAGTGCAGCGGGCCGGAGGCCGGGTCGGCGCGGTAGTCCTGGACCACCCGGTCGGAGGCGGCGACCAGGACATGCGGCGCGGCGGCGAGCAGCCCGCCCGCGGTGGCGGGGATCCCGGCGGCCTCCGCCACCTTCCGGGCCAGGCCCGCGGCGAGGCCGGGCGGGTGGTAGGCGTCGGGCACGCTGTGGGCGATGGCGCGCCGGAACAGCCCGCGCGCCCGGTCCATGGTCAGCATGCAGGCGACCGAGCCCGCCCCGGCGGACTGCCCTGCCACGGTGACGTTCCCGGGGTCGCCGCCGAAGCCCGCGATGTTGTCGCGGACCCAGCTCAGCGCGGCGACCTGGTCGAGCAGGCCCCGGTTGGCGGTGAGGCCGGGCACGTGGCCGAACCCCTCGAACCCCAGCCGGTAGTTGCAGGTCACCACCACCAGCCCGGCGCGGGCCAGTTCGGCGCCGTCGTATTCGGGCTGCGCCGAGGAGCCGAAGGTGTAGGCGCCGCCGTGAATCCAGAAGAGGACGGGGAGCGGGCCCGCGGCCCGTTCGGGGGCCCACACGTTCACGCTCAGCATGTCCTCCTGGTCCGGGGACCACGGCGGAGCCCCGGGCAACCGCGCCGACTGCGGCGCGACGGGGCCGAACCGGTCGCAGTCCCGCACACCGCCCCAGGCCGGTGCGGGCCGCGGTTCCCGGAACCGCCCGGCGCCGAAGGGCGGGGCCGCGTAGGGGATTCCGAGCGTGGCGCGGACACCGCCGGCCACCCTCCGGCCCCGCACCCGTCCGCCCGTCGTCGCCACGACCTCGCCCGCCGTCGCCCTGTCCATGCGCCCCCTGTCCCACGACCACCGGCCGCCGACTCGACGGCCACGACCGGCTCCTTGACCACCGGCCACCGGCTGCCCTCCCGGCCGCCTGCCGTTCCGGCGGACGGAGCATGCTTCCAGAGCGGAGCGGCGCCGGACAAACGAATTACGCGCCCCGGCCGGGGCGACGGCCGGGAGGCCGGATCCGCCGCCGGCGCCCCGGGACCCCAGGTCCGTGGAGGCGCTGGAGGCTTTGGAGGCGCTGGAGGAGCCACCGCGGCGAATCCCCGGTCTGGGGAGCGGTCAGACCGGCTGCATCTCGGACCGGGGAGCGGCGGCCGTCACCGTACGGCGTTCGAGCAGCCCGGAGAGGGCCGCCAGGGCGAGGGCGGCGGCGGCGAGCAGCGCGCCGACCCAGTTGGGGGCGGTGTAACCGAGACCGGCGGTGATGACCAGGCCGCCGAGCCAGGCGGCCAGGGCGTTGCCGAGGTTGAACGCGCCGATGTTGACGGCGGAGGCCAGCGTCGGAGCCGCCGCCGCGTTGTCGAGGACTCGCTTCTGCAAGGGCGGGACGGTCGCGAAGCCGAACGCGCCGAGCAGGAACACCGTGATCGCGGCGGGGATCTGGGCGCGGGAGGTGAGGGTGAAGACGGCGAGCACGAGCGCGAGGCCGGCCAGCAGGGCGTAGAGGCTGGGCATCAGGGCGCGGTCGGCGAGACGCCCGCCGAGCAGGTTGCCGATCACGAGCCCGACGCCGAAGAGCACCAGCAGCCAGCTGACCGCCCCCTCGGAGAACCCGGCGACCTCGGTCATCATCGGCGCGATGTAGGTGAAGGAGGCGAAGACGCCGCCGAACCCGAGAACGGTCATCGCGATGGCCAGCCACACCTGCGGGTTGCGGAACACGGCCAGCTCGGCGCCGATGTCGGTGCTCGCGGGGCGGGGCTGGACGGGCACGAGCGCGGCGATGCTGAGAAGGCCGACGACACCGAGGCCGGCCACGACCCAGAACGTGACGCGCCAGCCGAAGGCTTGGCCGATGAAGGTGCCCATCGGTACTCCGAGCACGTTGGCGAGGGTGAGGCCGGTGAACATCAGGGCGATGGCACTGGCCCGCCTGCCCGGGGCGACCAGGTCGCCGGCCAGGATCGCGCCGACGCCGAAGAACGCGCCGTGGGTGAAGGAGGCCACGATGCGGCCGGCCATCATCAGTCCGTAGGTGGGCGCCAGCGCGGACAGCACGTTACCCAGGATGAAGATCACCATGAGGGCGAGGAGCAGATGTTTGCGCCGCATGCGCGTGCCGAGGACGGTCATCGGCGCGGCGCCCACCGCGACGCCGAGCGCGTAGCCGGAGATGAGGTAGCCGGCCGTGGGGATGGAGACGCCGAAGTCGCGGGCGACCTCGGGGAGCAGGCCCGCGATGACGAACTCCGTGGTGCCGATGCCGAAGGCACCGATGGCCAGCGCGAGCAAGGCGAGAGGCATGAGCCCTCCATTTACGGGCGACGAGTACAAGCGCCGACAATAGTTGTTGACGCGCGATAATTGCAAACGCGGGTAACTGGCTCGCAGCAGAACCGCCGGTGTACGGTCCCCTGTACGGCAGGCAGGGCGGCTTCTCTCATACGAGCCGTCCCTGCGGAGTGACCAGGCTCTCTCATGCGAGCCGTCCATACGGAGCGACCAGGCTCTCGGCCCATCTGAGACCGGGACCTCACATCCGGCCACCCCGGGACGTTTACCAGATGAGACGACAACTTCCCCGAAGGGATCGAGGCCACTCATGCACACCCCATCCCGGCAGACCGGCGGCACGGTGGCCGTGACGGCCGACGAGGCCGACCTCGCCACCCGGGTCGGCCAGGTCGACTGGGCCGGCGTGACGGACGAGGTCAACGCCCACGGCTGCGCCCTGACCCCACGGCTCCTCGGCCCCTCCGAGTGCGCGGAGCTCTCCGCGCTGTACGAGGAGGCGTGGCGCTTCCGCTCGACCGTCGACATGGCCCGTTACCGGTTCGGATCCGGGCAGTACCGCTACTTCGACAGCCCGTTCCCCGAACCGGTGCGGCAACTGAGGCAGGCGTTCTATCCGCGTCTGCTGCCCATCGCCCGCGACTGGGCTGCCAAGCTCGGCAGGAGCGCGCCGTGGCCCGACACCCTGGACGAGTGGCTGGAGATGTGCCACGCGGCCGGGCAGACCAAGCCGACGCCGATCCTGCTGCGCTACCGGCAGGGCGACTGGAACGCGCTCCACCGCGACCTTTACGGAGACCTCGTCTTCCCCCTGCAGGTCGTCATCGGCCTGGACGAGCCCGGCGCCGACCACACGGGCGGGGAGTTCCTGATGGTCGAGCAGCGGCCCCGCGCCCAGTCCCGGGGCACCTCGACCCTGCTCCGGCAGGGCCACGGGCTGGTCTTCACCACCCGTGACCGTCCCGTGGAGTCGGCGCGCGGCTGGTCGGCCGCCCCGGTCCGCCACGGCGTCAGCACCGTCCGCTCGGGCATCCGCCACACCCTGGGCCTGGTCTTCCACGACGCGGCCTGAAGGGGGACGGCCGTGCGACACACCGCCTGGAAGATCGACAGGGAGCACACGACATGACCGTCACCGAAAGAACCACCCGATCGGGTTCACCGCTGATCCGCCGGGGCGACGCCTCGGGAGCCGCCGCTCCGGGGCGACCCGCCGGGCACACCCCCGCCGAGACGGCGGCGCTGCTGGACCTGCTGACCGCGGCCCGGCCACGGGTCCAGACGGTCACCGTCGGCCACGGCCGCGACGCCGTCTCCCGGGCGGCGGCGCAGGCGTTCGTCCGGAGCTGGGAGGGCACGGGCGGGACCGTGCCGGCGGTCGTCGACTGGCCCGAGGAGGCCGCCTCCTGGCTACGCCCGGCGCGGCGGTTCACCGCCGGCGACCCCGACGCGTGGGTGGTGGCCGGCACCGCGCTCGGGTGGGCGCAGATGAGCCGCCGGCTGCGGCACAGCACCGGCTGGGAGCCGCGGCGCACCTACGGCTTCGCCTGCCTGGGCGACGTGCGGGTCGTGGAGCTGGCCGGGCCGGCCACGCTGGAGGGCATGCGCGGGGTGGCGGCGGACGGCAGCGCCTGGCGGATCGGCCGAGGTCTGATCACCTACTACCCGCACCCCGGAGAGAGCCCGTGGTGATCACCCCGTCCCGCCGCCCACCCCTCACTCCGGCCGCCACCGCCGCGGACCCTCCGTACGGCGCGCGGACGCCCTCACCGGGCCGGCGTGGCATCCGCCGGCGAGCGCGGAGCGGGGATCGGGCGGCGGCCCCGCCTCGCGGGGAAGTCAGACCTGAGGATGACGTCCCCTGGGTGGAGGCAGGATCGGGACCCGGGCGGATACCGTCTCAGCGTGGACGATCTCAACGTGGACGACTCGCTGTTCCTCCGGCGGTGGAGCCGCGGTCAGCTCATCGCGCTCGACGCTCTGGCCGGGGCGGCGTACACGATCGTGTTCCTGACGTTCGCGGCCTCGCGCCCCGTCGCTGAGGTACCGATGTGGGCACAGTGCCTGCTCGTGGCCGCGACCGGGCCGGCGCTCGCCCTGCGGCGGCTGTGGCCGCTGCCCGCCTTCGTCCTCGCCCTCGGGACGTCCCTGGCGGCGCTGCTCCTCGGCCTGGTGCACGACGGGTTCGCCGCGGCGGCCTTCGCGCTCTACCTCGTCGCGCTCACCCGGCCCAGGCTCCGGTGGGAGCCGACGATCACGATCGGCGTGTGCGGCGCGGCAGCCGTACTGATGCTGTCGGTGGCGGGCGGCTCCGCCCCCACCGGGTGGCTGCGCCTCCTCGGCGACCTCCTCCTGTGCGTGGCGCTCCTCAGCGGCACCTGGACGGTCGGCCGCGCCGTGCGCGAGCGGCGCGCGTACGCGGCGCGTTCGGCCGAGCAGCTCGCCGACCGGGCGGTCACCGAGGAGCGCCTGCGCATCGCGCGCGAGATGCACGACGTCGTCGCGCACAGCATGAGCCTCATCGCGGTCAAGGCGGGGATCGCCAACCACGTCGCGCAGGCCCGGCCGGAGGAGGCCAGGGACGCGTTGCGCGTCATCGAGGCCACCAGCCGGGGAGCGCTCACCGAGATGCGCCACCTGCTGGGCGTGATGCGCTCCGGCACGGCGCCGGACACGGTCTCCGACCTCTCCCCCGCTCCCGGTCTCGCCGGCCTGCCCGGACTGGCCGACCGGGCGGCGCTGGCCGGTGTCCGCGTCGAGCTGGACGTCACCGCGGCCGCGCTGCCGGAGGGCGTCGGGCTGTCGGTCTACCGGATCGTGCAGGAGGCCCTGACCAACGTGGTCAGGCACGCCGCGCCGGCGCGCTGCCGGGTGCTGGTCGAGGCGGACGGGCGGGAGGCGCGGATCGAGGTGACCGACGACGGCCCGGGCCACCGGGTCCTGCCGGGACAGCCGGGCCAGGGGCTGGCCGGAATGCGGGAGAGGGTCCTCTTGTACGGAGGGTCCTTCGCGGCCGGGCGACGGCCGGAGGGCGGGTTCGGGGTGTCGGCGCGGCTCCCCTACGGCGGGAGCACGCCCTACGGCGGGAGCACGCCGTACGGCGGGCCCGGCGGGAGGACGGTGTGATCCGCGTGCTGGTCGCCGACGACCAGGCCCTGCTGCGCGGCAGCTTCCGCCTCCTGGTGGACACCGCGCCCGACCTGACGGCGGTCGGCGAGGCCGCGACCGGGGCGGAGGCCGTCGCCCTGGCCCGCGGCGAGCACCCGGACGTGGTGCTCATGGACGTGCGCATGCCGGAGATGGACGGCATCGAGGCGACCCGGCGCATCTGCGGCTCGGCCGACACCGCGGGCGTGCGTGTCCTCATGCTCACCACGTTCGACCTGGACGAATACGTCTACGCGGCACTGCGGGCGGGTGCCAGCGGCTTCCTGCTCAAGGACACGCCGCCGGGCGAGCTTCTGGCGGCGATCCGCGTCGTCGCCGCCGGTGAGGGACTGCTCGCCCCGACGGTGACGCGCCGACTCATCGCCGAGTTCGCCCGGCGTCCGGAACCGTCGCGGCCGCTCGCCGGGGAGCTCGGCGGCGTCACCGGCCGGGAGCGCGACGTGCTCGCGCTCATCGCCAGGGGGCTGTCCAACACCGAGATCGCCGGCCATCTGCGCCTCAGCCTCGCGACCGTGAAGACGCACGTCGGCCGGCTGCTCAGCAAGCTCGGCGCCCGCGACCGCGCCCAGCTCGTCATCCTCGCCTACGAGACCGGCCTGGTCTCGGTGGCGTCGCGCCGGCCGCGCTAGGGATCACCTCCCGAGTTCCGGTATGCCTAAAAATCCGTAAAATGCTGACCTTCCTGATACGTCTGCGCCTTGGGGGACACAAGTGACAACGCTCAGCCGCCGGAACCTGCTCAAGGCGAGTGCGGGCTTCGTGCCCGCCGTCGCACTGGGCGCCCGCCCCGCCCAGGCCGCGCCCGCGCCGGTCGTGACCGTCTCGGGGATCGCCCCGGCGGCGCTGGCCGGGTTCGACAAGGTCATGAAGACCTTCGTCACGGAGCGCAACATCTCCTGCGCGCAGCTGGCGATCGCCAAGAAGGGCAAGATCCTCCTGGCCCGCGGGTACCAGTACTCGGACGGATCGCAGGCCCTCCCCTCGGTGACCCCCACCTCGCTGTTCCGCATCGCGAGCCTGAGCAAGCACATCACCGCCACCGCGATCATGCGGCTGGTCCAGGACGGCAAGCTCAGCCTGTCCGCGCCGGTCACCACGCTGCTCGGGCTCTCGGCCGAGGCCGACCCCCGCCTCGCGCAGGTCACCGTGCTCCGGCTGATGCAGCACCTGGGCGGCTGGGACCGGAACGTGTCGAAGGACTACCTGTACCTGGACCACCAGATCTCCGCCACGCTGGACGCGCCGCTGCCGATCAGCCAGGAGGACATCATCCGCTACGCCGGCTCCCGGCCCCTCGACTTCGCCCCGGGGTCGCGGATGGCGTACAGCAACTACGGCTACATGCTGCTCGGCCGGATCGTCGAGAAGGTCTCCGGCACGAGCTACGAGTCCTACGTCAAGCAGAAGCTTCTCGCCCCGGTCGGCATCACCCGGATGCGACTGGGCCGCGTTCTCAGGTCGGAGGCCGCGCCGACCGAGGTCGTCTACTCCTCGCAGTACACCGCCAAGACCGTGACGGACGAATCGGGCACGGTCGTGCCGGCTCCGTACGGCGGCTTCAGCATGGCCAACCGGGGAGCCGGCGGCGGCTGGCTGGCCTCGGCGGTCGACCTGGTGCGGTTCTCGCGGGTCTTCGACGCCGCCGGGCCGGTGCTCAACGCCACGTCGATCGGGAGGATGTTCGCCAAACCGGAGATCGGCGTCAACGAGAACGGCGCCTGGTACGGGGGCGGCTGGTGGGTGCGCCAGGTGCCGGGCAACCTCAACACCTGGCACGACGGATCGCTGCCGGGCACCTACACCTACCTCGCCCGGCTGCAGAACGGCTTCACCTACGCGGCCCTGTTCAACCGGCGGGAGGAGGAGGGCACGCTCGACTTCGACGTGCTCAGCCCGCACATGAACGCCGAGCTCAACAAGGTCACCACCTGGCCGACGACCGACCTGACCTCGAAGTACTTCTGACCGGCCGCCCTTCTGCTCATCCGCCGCCCCCGGCGGCGCGTTCCAGCTTCATCCGCTGCCCCCGCTGCCCCCGGCGCCCCCGGCGGCGCGTTCCAGCACCTCCAGGACCGTCCCGGTGAGCAGCGCGACCTTGTAGCCGTTCTGGGCCGTCGGGGTGCACCGGGCGACGGCCCGCCCTGCCGCCCGGTCGAGGGGCTCGCCGGCGAGGAGCGCCTCCTCGACCTCGGGCAGGCGCAGCGGGGTGCGGGCGACGCCTCCCACGGCCACCGCGGCGAGGGCGATCCCGCCGCCGCCCGGGACCAGCCGCGCGACCGCCTCCACCAGCGGCCATTCGGCCTCGGACCTGCCGATCGCACGGTGGTAGGCGGCCCGCTCTCCCGGCACGGGCGGCGGCAGGTCGATCCCGACGAGGATCTCGCCCGAGCCGAGCAGGTGGTCGCGGGCGGGGTCGGAGCCGTCGCCGTACAGGTCGCCGACCGGCGACGGGCCCCTGCCGTGCACCTCGACGGAGGCCTCGCACGCGAGCAGCGCCATCGCCAGCGACGAGGGATGCGGGGCCACGCACGGGCCGGTCTCGATCACCGCGGAGTAGAGGGTGAGCCCCGCGCGGGCCGGACAGGAGTCGCCGCCGTTCTGGTGGCAGGAGAAGGACGGGTTGCGGTAGTACCAGCAGCGGTTGCGCTGGAGCAGGTTGCCGCCGACGGTGGCCACCGCCCGGATCTGGGGGGTGGCGAGGGCCTGCGCCGTCAGCGCCAGGCCGGGATGGGCGGCGCGGAGCCGTACGTCGCCGGCCAGCTCCGCGACCGTGGTCAGCGCGCCGATCCGGACGGAGCCGTCCGGCCGCCAGGTGAGGCCGGACAGTCCGGGAAGGCCGTGCAGGTCCACGTACGGCCCGGCCGGGCGGCGGGCCATGAGATCGGTGCCGCCCGCGCGGAACTCGCCCGTGTGCTGGGCGGCCTGGTCGAGGTCGGTGAGGACGGTCAACGTCTTATCCCTTCGAGAGGCCGGTCAGGCCGGACGGGCAGATCACGGGGACGCCGGCCGAGGCCGCTGAGAACGGTCAACCGCCGATCCCCTCAAGAAGCCGGCCAGGCCGGACGGGCAGGCCACGGGGACGCCGGCCGAGGCCGCTGAGAACGGTCAACCGCCGATCCCCTCAAGAAGCCGATCAGGCCGGATGGGCAGATCACGGGGGCGCCAGCCGGTGGCGTTGTGGACGGCGTTGCCCACCGAGGCGGCCACGCCGATCGTGGAGACCTCGCCCACCCCGACGCCGCCGCCGTTGACGTGGTCCCACCCGTCCTGGTGGAAGTGGACGACCATCTCGGGGCTGTCCCCGATCCCGGGGATCCGGTAGTCCTCCAGGTTCGTGGTCAGCACGGCTCCCGTCACCGGGTCGACGTGACGCTCCTCGTGCAGCGCGTAGCCGATGCCCTGGACGATGCCGCCCTCGCACTGGCCGCGCGCCAGCCGCTCGCTGTAGATGTGGCCGACCGCGATCCCGGCCCACACCCGCAGCGGCCTGATCACGCCGAGGCGGGTGTCGACCTCGACCTCGGTGACGTGGACGGCGCCGCTGAACCCGCGGCCCAGCGCCATGCCGGCCACCGCGACGGGGGTGACATAGCCGCGCCGGTCGCCGCGACGCCTGCCGACGACCCTGCGGCCGTCGGCGAGGCCCTGGGCCCGCAGGCGCCGCGCGGCGTCCCGCGCGGCCGGGGCCACCGAGGTCGTGGCGCGGCTGCCGATGGAGGGCGGGCCGTGCACGGTGCCGGTCCTGCCGATCTCCACGCGGATCCGCTCGGGGGGCAGGCCGAGCTCCTCGCCCAGTACCTCGGCGATGACGGTGCGGGTGCCGGTCCCGATGTCCTGGACCGTGGTGCGGGCGACGACCACGTCCCCCCGGACCTCGAGCTCCACCTGGGTCGCGGGGTCGACCATGTAGGCCCAGTTGGCGGCGGCCACCCCGACGCCCCGGCGGAACCTGCCCGTCTGCGAGCCGGTCCCCGGCCGGTCGAGCCAGACCGGCAGGCCGGCGACCCAGTCGTAGAGCGCGTGCCGCTTGCGGTTGCCGTCCCAGCGGCGGCGCAGCGCGACGGGGTCCTCACCGAGGCGGTGGGCCGCCTCGTCGACGGCCTGTTCCAGCGCCCAGAGCATGGGCGGCGCTCCGGGGCCGCGGAACGGCGTGCCGGGCGGCTCGTTGGTGACGACGTCGGAGTCGCGGAGCAGCCGGGGCGCCGTGCCGTACATCAGGCGGGCGAGCACCGCGACGGCCGACCCGACCGCCACTCCCCCGCGCCCGCGGACGTCCATGGCGAGGGCCGCGAGATCGCCCCTGTCGTCGGTGAGCAGGGCGATGTCGGTGCGGGTCCCGGGCCGGTTGCCCGCGTCGGTGAGCTCCTCGGCGCGGCTCAGCACCACGCGCACCGGCGCGCCGCAGACCCGGGCCAGCTCGACCGCCGCGACCGTCTCCGCGGTGATCCCGACCTTGGCCCCGAAGCCGCCGCCGACGTGGTCGGCGACGACGTGGACCCGGTCCGCGGCGAGGTCCCAGCGCTTGGCGGCCTGCCCGGCGGCCAGGCCCACCGTCTGGGTGGACAGGTGCAGGTGGAGGTCGCCCCGATCGTCCCAGCGGGCCACGCACGCGTGCGGCTCCAGCGGCGTGTGGACCTGCACCGCGGTGGTGAACGTCCCGGTCACCAGGAGCGGGTCGGCGCGGCGCCGCGCGGCCTCGATCCTGCGCCGCGCGGTACGGCTGCGCCGGCTCGCCATGGTGAAGGGGCCTTTGACGTTGCCGTTCCAGCCGCCCGGCAGGTTCATCCCCTCGCTGGAGCTGGGGGCGCGCCTCCTGCTCGACTCGTCGTAGACGGGCGGGGCGCCGGGCGCGTCGTCGAGCGCGGCGGGGATCGGGTCGTAGACGATCCGCGCGCCTTCCGCGATGGCCAGTGCCTCGCGGCGGGTGGGAGCGGCGACGGCGGCGACGGGCTGGCCCGCGTAGCGGACGACCCGGTCGGACGGGAGCAGGTCGACCGTGTGCGCGCCGTCCACCTTCACCTCGACGACCCGGGCGTGCGCCCTCGCCGAACGGATGATCACGCCTTCGAGCTGGCCGTCCAGGCGGACGTCGGTGGTGTAGCAGGCCCGGCCGGTGACCTTGTCCATCGCCTCCACCCGCGCGGGCGCTCCGGTGGCGGCGTCGTGCTCGCCGCGGCAGGCGGCCGCGACCGCCGCGTAGATGCCCTCGTACGCCCCGCAGCGGCACAGGTGGCCGGCCAGGGCGGCGGCGATCCGCTCGCGCGGCGGCGTGGTGTCGCCGTGCTCGCCGCGCCAGCGGTCCACGAACGCGGCGGCCTCCACCACGAATCCCGGCGTGCAGTAGCCGCACTGCATGCCGTCGTGGACCGCGAACGCCCGCTGGACGGGATGGTCCAGCCCCTCGGCGGTGGTGACCTGCCGCCCCTCCACCGCCGCGGCCGGCAGCAGGCAGCTCACCTGCGGGGTGCCGTCCACCATGACCGTGCACGCGCCGCAGACCCCGGTACGGCAGGCGGCCTTGGCCCCGGTGAGGCCGAGCCCGTCCCGCAGGACGTCCACGGTCGCGTCGTCCGGGCCGGCGTCCGGCAGGACGGGGGCGCCGTTCACGATGATCTTCATGACACTCCTGTTGACGTCGTCAACATCATGTGGACAGTGTCGACCTGGATGTTGACGTTGTCAACATCCGGGGGTGTGAGAAGGTGGGCGTCGTGGTGGACGACACCAGGACCCGGCTGGTCGAGAGCGCGCTGCGCCTGCTGCGCGAGGAGGGCCTCGACGCCGTGACGCTGCGCGCGGTCGGCGACCTGACCGGCCTGTCGCGGATGGCCCCCTACCGGCACTTCGCCGACAAGACCGCACTGCTCGCCGCGCTCGCCGCCCGGGTCATCGTCGATCTGAGCGCGCACGTCGCCGGAGCGGTCCTGGAGGGAGCCGGCCGCCGAGACCGGCTGCGGGCCTTCTACACCAGCTACGTCGAGTACGCCCTGGAGCACCGGAACGAATACCGGCTCGTGTTCGCCTCGGAGTTCCTCATCGGCCATCACCCGGAGCTGGAGGGGGCGATCGACGACGTGATGGCCGCCCTCGGCCTGGAGGCCGCCGGCGGCCCGGCCGCCTCCAAGGCCGGGGTGATGGCCCTGCTGTCCACCGCCCACGGCCTGGCCGAGCTCGCCACGGCCGGGCACTTCGCCAAGAAGGGGATCGGCTACGAGGACGTCATCGACGTTCTCGTGAAACCCTGAGCGAAGGGGCGGGACGTCCACGCGGCGCTCTCCCAGGATCGTCCGGCCGGGCGTTCAGTCGAGGCGGACACCGAGCTCGTCGAGCCGGTTGCGCATGTCCTCCGGATCGGCGTAGACGCGGAACGCGCCGGAGCGTTCGAGCTCCTCCCTGCCGTAGCCGCCGGACAGCAGGCCGACCCCCAGGGCTCCGGCCCGGCGGGCGGCCAGCAGGTCCCAGACGCTGTCGCCGACGACCATGGCGTACCTGGGGTCGACGTCGAGCAGTGCCGCCCCGGCGAGGAAGAGGTCGGGGTCGGGCTTGGCCCGCCGTACCAGGTCGCGGGTGATCATCGGGGTGTCCTCGGGCAGCCCCAGCATGCCGAGCGCCGACCTGGCGGTCCTGGCGTAGCCGCTCGTGGCGATCGCCCACGGCACGCCGCGGCCGGTCAGCTCGGCGAGCAGGTCGGCCGCGCCCGGCAGCGGGCGCACCGAGTCGATCTGCTCGGTGTAGGCGTCCGCGTGGGCCTGCTGCAGCTCGTCGATCTGACTTTTGGTCAGCGACAGGCCGGTCTCGCGCAGCAGCGCGCTGACGAACAGGCCGCCGCTCATCCCGATGCGCCGGTGAATGCGCCATACCGACAGGTCGATGCCGAGGTGCGACAGTGCGCTGCGCCAGGCGATGACGTGCTGGTAGACACTGTCGATCAGGGTTCCGTCCAGATCGAACAGGAACGCGGGCGTGGGCGGTTCCGGGTGGTTCATCGCTCCATTGTCGGTGTACCCGCGGTCGGAGCGGCGGGGCGGGGTGCCGTCGGGCGACGTCCCGCCGGCCCAGGACGGCGGAGTCCTCGGGGTCACGTGGGCTCACAGCGGGAGGCCACCGGGAAGACTTGTCACCTCAGGGGCGCTTAACTACCGTCTGAACGGTGACCAAGCCACTCGATCCCCAGATGTTCGACCCGGCCTGCCCGTCCAGCGTCACGCCGATCCGGATCGGCGACAAATGGACCGCCATGATCGTCATCTGCCTTGAAGACGGCCCCCGGCGCTTCTCCGAGTTTCTCGTGCCGCTGCATCACGTCACGCCGAAGGTGCTCACCGAGACGCTCCGGGCGCTCGAACGGGACGGGATGGTCACCCGCACCGCCTACCCGGAGATCCCGCCACGGGTGGAGTACGAGCTCACCCCCCTCGGCCGCAGCCTTCTCGACCTGGTCGACGCCTGCCGGACGTGGGGGGACAAGCATCTTTCCCAGCTCATCGAGGCCCGCGACGCCTACTGGCAGCGCGTGGACTCCGGTCACTGAGCCCGGACGCCGGGACGGGTGCGGTCACGGCGTCCGGATCAGCGCGGAGCCGTAGGGGGGAGAGGACCTCGAGGTCGTCGGCCGTGTCGCCGCGCTCGGCGGCCGCCGCGACGTTGCGCGTCATCCGGCCGAAGATCAGGCTGTGGAAGGGCGAGATCGACCACCAGTAGAGGTGGCCGGCCAGACCCCGGGGATGGAAGATCGCACGCTGGCCGTACACCGTCCGTCCCCGGCGCCGGTGAACGCTCAGCTCCAGCCAGGCCAGGCCGGGCAGGCGCATCTCGGCGCGGAGCCGGAGCAGGCGGCCGGGCTCGACCTCCTCGACCCGCCAGAAGTCGACCGAGTCGCCCACGCGGAGCCTGCGCGGATCGCGGCGTCCGCGGCGCAGTCCCACGCCGCCGACGAGACGGTCGAGAAGGCCCCGGGCACGCCAGGCGACGGGCAGGGAGTACCAGCCCCTCTCGCCGCCGATCGACTCGATCACCGCCCAGAGGGCCTGCGGGGACGCGTCGACGCGGCGGGCCCGCCTGTCGACGTAGAGGCTGCCGCCCGCCCAGTCGGGGTCGGTGGGCAGCGGGTCGCTCGGCGCCCCCGGCGTCGAGGCCGAGGACCAGCGGGTGACGACCTTCGCCTCCCTGATCCGCCGCAGGGCCAGCGCGACGGCCTCCCTGAGCCCGATCAGACCTCCGGGCGGGTCGGGGACGTAACCGGCGATGTCGTGCTCGCGGCAGACGGCCTCGTTGCGCAGCGACTCCACCAGCGGGCGGGCGATGCCCGCGGGGACGGGGGTGACCAGCCCCACCCAGTGGCTCGACAGGCCGGGACTGAGCATCGGGACCGGGATGATCACGCGCCGGCGCAGCCCGGCGACCTGGGCGTAGACGCGCATCATGTCCGCGTAGGTGAGCACGTCCGGGCCGCCGATGTCGAAGGAGCGGTTCACCTCGCCCTCGACGGCCGCCCAGGCCACGAGGTAGCGCAGGACGTCGCGGATCGCGATGGGCTGCGTCCTGGTCCGCACCCACCGCGGCGTCGTCATCACCGGCAGCCGCTCGGTGAGGTAGCGCAGCATCTCGAAGGAGGCCGAGCCCGATCCGATGATGACGGCCGCCCGCAGCACCACGGCCGGCACCCCGGAACGCAGGAAGATCTCCCCCACCTCGACGCGGGAGCGCATGTGGGGCGAGAGCCCCTCGTCGGGCGCGAGGCCGCCGAGGTAGACGACGCGGCGTACTCCCGCCTCCCGGGCCGCGGCGGCGAACGTGGCGGCCGCGCGCCGGTCCGCGGCGGCGAAGTCCGCTCCCCCGCCCATGGTGTGGATGAGGTAGTAGGCCACGTCGACGCCGTCGAGCGCCTCGCCCGTCCGGACGGCGTCGGCCGCGTCGGCCTCGGCGATTTCCACGCGGGACGCCCACGGCTGGTCGCGCAGCCGGCCGGCCGAGCGGACCATGCACCGCACGTCGTGCCCGGCGTCGAGCAGTTCGGGCACGAGCCGCCCGCCGATGTATCCCGTCGCTCCGGTCACGAGGCATCTCATCTGAACATCTTCGTACGGCGGGCCGGGACGGTTGCCGACTTGGCCGTTTTATGGCCGCTTCTATAGCTCCTCGCGGATACGGGTGAGAATCTCCCGTGTGCGCGACGCCGGCTCGGCCTCGATGCAGAGCCGTTCCATCACCTCGAGGTAGCGGTCCACGTCGTCGCGCTTTTCGAGGTACACCGCGCTGGTGAGCTGCTCCATGTAGACCACGTCGGGCAGGTCGGGCTGGGAGAAGCGCAGGATGCTGAAGGGCCCGCCGGCCGCGGCGTGGCCGCCGACGCTGAAGGGCACGATCTGGACGGTCACGTTGGGCAGTTCGAGCGCCTGGAGGATGTGGTCGATCTGCTCGCGCATCACCTCGGCCCCGCCGAGGGGACGGCGCAGCACCGCCTCGTCGAGCACGGCCCACAGGTGGGGCGGCTCGGCGCCGCGCAGGAGGCGCTGGCGCGCCATGCGCAGCCGCACGCGCCGCTCCAGCTCCTCCTCGGGCGCGGCCGGGAACCCCAGTTTGACGACGGCCCGCGCGTAGCCCTCGCTCTGGAGCAGGCCGGGCACGAACTGGACCTCGTAGTTGCGGATGCCGGTGGCCGACTCCTCCAGGCCCACATACGTCTCGAACCAGCTCGGCAGGATGTCGTTGTAGTTGTGCCACCACCCGGTGACGTTGGCCCGTTCGACGAGGGCCAGCAGCGGCTGCCGCTCGTCGTCGTCCGTCACGCCGTACAGCGTGAGCAGGTCGGCCACGTCCCTGACCCGGAAGCCGACCCTGCCGAGCTCCATGCGGCTGATCTTCGAGTGCGAGGCGCGGATGGCGTGCCCCGCCGCCTCCAGAGTGATGTGGCGCTGCTCGCGGAGCCGCCGGAGCTGCGCGCCCAGCACGATCCTCAGCACCGTCGAACTCCCCCGCGGCAGAGCCATGGGAGTGGGGCGGACCGGCTCGCCTTCGGCGTGAGGTGTGATCATCTACATTCCTTCGAGCGCGGAACGCGAGCCCCCGCCCACTCTTTGTGGTCGTCGCGAGCCTTCACGGTACTCCGGTCGTACCTTCCCGGCCACATGGAATTTTATTCTTCAATCAATTCGGAGGATCAGACGATCAGGTCGTCGAAGTCGCCGCCCTTCACGCCCCGGACGAAGGCGTCGAGTTCGCGGCTGGTGTAGATCAGCGCGGGCCCCTCCGGGTCCCGCGAGTTGCGGATCGCGACCCCGCCGCCCGGCAGCGTGGCCAGCTCGACGCAGTTACCGCTGGGATTGCTGAAGTGGCTCTTGCGCCAGACGATGCCGTCCAGCAGCGTCGCCGACATGCCGTTGTGCAGCTGATCCATCCTCGCCTCTCACCGATTAGGGAGGGAAACACCAGTACAAGCATAGGGCTTTGTGCAGATGCACGTGCATCTGTACTTGCTTATGCACATTTTGACGGGCAAGATTGACGGAACGGCCTGCTCCCATTACGCGCTCCTCCCGCCTCCCCAAGGTCACCGATGACTGGTCACCCGCGACGTCGAACCCAAGCCACACCCATCCGGACAGAGATCGGTGGGTGGGAACGGTGGTTGTCAATGCTCGATCACGTGCTCCCCCCGAGCGGGCTGCCGCCCTGGGCGGACGGCGACAGCCATGTCGACCATCTGCGGATGGCCGTGCGGAGCCTGCGCCACGACCCCCTCGCGGCACGGACCGCCCGCGAGTTCACCTCCGCCGCGCTGCGCTCCTGGGAGCTGGCCCCGCTGATCGACGACACCGGCGTGGTGGTCTCCGAGCTGGTGACCAACGCGGTGCGTCATGGCATACGGGACGGCGGCGGCCGCTCCGCGCAGGACGTCAGAGTCATCCTCTGCCACACCGAGCATTCGGTGCTGTGCGCGGTCACCGATCCCAGTGATCAGGGACCCAGCCTGCGCGAGCCCGACTACGAGGCGGAGAACGGCCGCGGGCTGCAGCTCGTCCAGGGAGTCAGCGAGATGTGGGGGTGGGCGCCCCTGGAGAGCCGGGGCAAGGCCGTGTGGGCCGCGTTCGCCGTCCCCTCCAGGGCTACGCGCCATCTGGAGGCGTGCCACTGACGGACGCCCCATCCGACAGCGGAGCGGTGGACGGTGGAGGCCCCGCCTCTCACCGAAGCGGCGATTCGCGCGAATATGTCTCATGTTCGGCGAATGATGGATATTGTCCGCTGAAACCCGCGCCGGCCGGATGGAGGACGTCATGGTGCCGTCGAAGACCGAACGTCTCACGTTCGACCCCACGATCCCCAACGCCGGGCGGATAGCCGACTACTTCCTGGGCGGCAAGGACAACTTCGCCGCCGACCGCGCGGCCGCGCAGATCGCGCTCGCGCTCGCGCCGGAGCTCCCCGCGATGTCCCGGGAGGGCCGCCGCTTCCTCGGCCGGGCAGTCAGGTTCCTCGCCGAATCCGGCATCCGGCAGTTCATCGACATCGGCTGCGGCCTGCCGACCCAGGGCAACGTGCACGAGATGGTCCACGCCGTCGCGCCCGACGCGCGGGTGGTCTACGTCGACAACGATCCGATGGTCGTCGTCCACGCCCAGGCCCTGCTCCAGGACGACCTCCTGACCACCGTGGTCGAGGCCGACGCGCGCGATCCGGAACGGTTGCTCTCCGACCCGCGGCTCACCGGCATGATCGACCTCAACCGGCCCGTGGCGGTCCTTCTCTTCTCGCTCCTGCAGGACATCACCGACGACGTCCTGGCCATGCAGATCGTCACCGACCTCCAGAAGGCGATAGCGCCGGGCAGCTACGTGGCCCTCTCCCACGCGGTCAGCGACCTGCGCCCGGAGACGACCGCGAAGCTCGCCGCCCTCTACCAGGACCGGGGCTCGGTCACCGGCCCCCGCCGCGACAACCTGCGCACCATGGCCGACGTCCGGCGTTTCTTCGACGGGCTCACCCTCGTCGACCCCGGCCTCGTCTATGTGCCCCGGTGGCGGCCCGACGGGATCGTGCTCCACCGGCCCGACTCCGTGTGGGTCGTCGGCGGGGTGGGGCGCAAGGAATAAAGGAATAGCAGGCCGCGCGAGACAGCGGACCTTACGGAACAATCAACGTATTTCTCACATTGTCCACGGTTTGCCATCTACCCACGGACGCCACGGTTCTTTAGTCTCACAGGCAACCGAGGAGATGACCCATGAGCGACGCGACCCGGCGGCCACCGGCAGGTCTGGACACGAGCGTGCCCAACGTCGCCCGGATGAACGACTACTTCCTCGACGGCAAGGACAACTTCGCGGCCGACCGCAGGGCCGCCGAGGAGGTGCTCGCCATCGCCCCGGAGATCAGGACGATGGCGAAGGAGGGCCAGGCCTTCCTCGGCCGGGCGGTCCGCCATCTCGTCGGACAGGGCATCACGCAGTTCCTCGCCATAGGCTCGGGACTCCCCACCCAGCACAACGTCCACCAGGTCGCGCAGTCCCTGGAGCCCGCCGCACGCGTGGTCTACGTCGCCGACGACCCGGTCGTGCTCTCCCACTCCCTGGCCCTGCTGGCCACCGACCCCCGCACCTCCGTCGTCAGGGGCGACGTGCTCCACCCCGACGAGCTGCTCGCGGACCCCGAGCTGCGGCGGCTCATCGACCTGGAGCGGCCGGTGGCCCTCCTGATCACCTCCGCGCTGCAGTTCATCCCCGACGAGGACGACCCGTTCAAGAGCGTCGCCCGGCTGCGCGACGCGGTGGCGGTCGGCAGCCACCTCGTCATCGCCCACGCCGTCTTCGACACCCGGCCCGAGGCGGCGGGGCCGCTCGTCGACATCTACCGCAAGGTCCTCGGCCGCAGCGAGGACGCCTCACGGACGCGCCAGCAGGTGCTGCGCTTCTTCGACGGGCTGGAACTCGTCGACCCGGGCCTGGTCTACCTCCGCCAGTGGCGTCCCGACAACCCGCTCGCCGCCCAGCGCCCGGAGAGGACCTGGACCGTGGCCGGGGTCGCCCGCAAGACCGACGGCTAATGGGAGCTACCGGGTCGGCTGTTCGGGCAGACCGGGCCGATCCCGCTGAACGGCAGATCACACCGGCGGGAGGCAGAAGACCCTCGGATCATCCGCCGGCGGCTGTCAGGCCCGACTCTGCCGAAGCGGCGGCTCCCGAGGCATCTCCGCCGGTGAGCGGCTCCAGCCCGGTCAGCGTGGCCGGTCGACCAGACCGACGGCGTCCCGCCGTACGGCGGAACGCCGTTGACAAGCGTAGAGATGCCCACCATTCGATCTTGGTCACGTCCTGTCACGTCTGGCGGCAGGCCGCTGGTTCGGGCCGCGGCGCAAGAATCACCGTTCGCCTGTTCTCCGAGCCCTGTGTCATGCCGCCAGGCTGTGCGCACGGCCGGCTTTGACGATCTAAAGACGCTCCCGAACCGCGATGTGCGCCGTCTCGCCGGGCATGCTCGGCCGGGTGAAGCGGGCCGGTCGGGGGTCACCACCTGTGGATAACGCGCGATGACCGCCGCCTTCGCATTACGCACCAAGTGCGGCAAACGGGCATGCACCGATGACGGTGGCTGTACCCTGATCAACTGTTCGTGCCAAGCAGGATGGCAGGAGACGGGGCATGACTTCGAGGCTGGCCGGTGACGTGGTCGGCGGGCGCTACCGGCTGGCTGCCGAACTGGGGTCCGGTGCTTTCGGGCGGGTCTGGCGGGCTCGCGACGAGACCCTCGACGTGGACGTTGCGATCAAGGAACTGCGGCTGCCGACAGGGATGCCGGAAACCGAACGAGCCGAGCGGCTGGCGCGCGCCACACGCGAGGCCCGCAATGCCGCCCGGTTACGCAAGCACGACGGAATCGTCGCGATCCACGACATTGTCATCGACGACGGCCTTCCCTGGATCGTCATGGAACTGGTCGACGGCTGCTCGCTGAGCGAGCACGTTGAGGAGCACGGACCTCTTCCGATGGGCAGGGCCGTCGAAGTCGCCGCGGCGCTGCTGACGACCGTCGGCGCAGCACACCGGGAAGGTGTCGTGCACCGCGACATCAAACCGGCCAACGTCATGCTCACCGGGAACGGGAAGGTCCTGCTCACCGACTTCGGGACAGCGATCCACCGCACCGACACCGCACTGACTGCCACCGGGATGTTCATCGGCTCGGCGGAGTACACGGCGCCCGAGCGGTTGCGTGGCAGCGACGGCCTTCCCGCCGGGGATCTGTTCTCCCTCGGCGTGACCCTTTACCAGGTCGTCGAGGGCGTCTCGCCGTTCCGCCGCGATACCCAGGAAGCGACGTTGGCCGCAGTGCTACTGGAGGAGGCCCCGGCGCCGCGACGAGCCGGGCCGCTCACGCAGCTGATCACCCGGCTTCTGGACAAGGACCCGGGCCGCAGGCCGACGGTCGGCGAAGCACTGGCCATGGCAGGTGACATCGCGGGTGAGCAGCCCGCAACCGAAGTCCACGTGCGGCGCGACACCAAGATCCTCCCAGCTCGGCCGAGGAAGTGGCCGCCCGTAGGTGTTGCGGCGCTGATGGTGGCCATATCGGCGATGGCGGTCATAACGGCGCTCGGCGTCGCCGGACTCCCTGACGCCGGCGCAACGTGGGGGCAATTCGAGGACCACATGGGCAGCGCCGTGGTCAGCGTCGCCGTTGCCGATGTCGTTCTCGTCGGCTTGGTGTGCGCCAGTCTCGCGCGGTTCCTGCCGGCGAACGTCGGCAAGATCGTCACTGCTGTCGTTGGTGTCGCCGGGCTCGTCTTCGGCTGTGGCGCGACTGCTTTCGCCTTCCACGGCGCCGGCGAGATCTTCCGGAACGCGATGGAGCTCTCCGGGCGAGAGTCCGCGACAGTGTCGCTGGTCTTGATCAGCATCGTCGTCCTCGTCGCTGTCGGGTCGGCCTGGAGCTCGCAGCGCGCAGATCGACGCGAAACGATCAGAGGTCGAACACGATCATGGCTGCCCGCACGGTCCGATCAGCGTCGGATACCGGGCTGATCGGGCCGAGCGACGTTGCGCGGGGTTTCCGACCTGGTGGAGTAGTCGACGTCGTCTTCGTCGACGACCTGGTCGGCGGGTGGGGGCGCGACCGTGACCGTGGAGCCCCAGCCGCTGTAGCGGGTATCGCTGGAGGAGTCGTCGAACATGTAGCCGTACATGTGGCCGGTCACCAGGCGGGTCACCAGCCCGCTGTCGTCCGTCCAAAGCCGCCAGGTGATTTTCGCTCGCTGCCGCTTGCTGTCCGGCGCAAAGAAGACCGTCCGCTCGCGGAAGGAGCGAGAGACCTTGTAGAGCTCGGCCTCGGTGATCGTGCCCCGGTACTGAGTGCCGCCCTGGCCGGGCAGGCGGTGGGTCGAGGTGCGCAGCAGGAACTCCAGGGTGGCCGGCTCGAACACGTTGATGAACTGGTCGCCGAAGGCGGTGCCCCACTTCTGCGAAGGCCTGTCAATGCCGGCACGCACCCACCTCTTGCCTTCGGGGAGATAGTCGTCGGCCGGGGTGACGTCGCGGTGGTAGTACTTCCCGCCAACGCTGATCATGTGCTGCACGTAGATGGGACTGTCGTTCTTGCGGGGCGGGCTGGAGGTGACGCGCCGCACGAAGTCCGCGGCGACGATGCCGGAGGGGCTGAACCGCAGTACGCCTTCGCGGCGCACGCTGTCCGTGCCCTTCCCCATGCCGAGCCGGACGGTCTCGGTAACCCGCACGCCGCGCCCGGCGCGAAACTGCTGCCTGAGCGCGTTCGCCGGATCGGCCGCGCGGAAGGAGACGGTGCTCGCCTGGGCGGGTGCGGGCAGAGTGTGCGCGGGCGGGACCAAGGCAGTGGCCGTGGCGCACGCGAGACCGGCGATGAAGCGCTTCACGTGATTGCTCCCGCATATGCCCCTCGCCTCATGCGAGAGGGATGAGAAGCATCTTGACAGGACAAGATCGCCGAAGCTGCCGGTATTCGGGGAGATATGCCCCGTTAACTGTGGAGGTTACGTGCAGAAACCGTCTTCGCCGCCTGCCGGCGCGGCCGACTCCTGGAAGATCCCCTTCCCCGGGGCATTCCCGGATCGATGGCGCGGCAGCGGGCACCGGCCCTTCACCGTTTTCAGGAAACGCGGGGGCATGACTGCTGGTAGGGCTCACCGGGAAGGTAGCGGCTCCACTCGGCCGGCGGCAGCGGGCCCCCAGCGTCGCACAGGGCTTTGGAAGGGTTCCCGAAGGCGGTCAGGTCCCATATCCGTGCCGTACTGTCCCAGGTGGCGCCGGCCAGCATGCGCCCGTCGGGGCTGAAGGCCACCGAGCCGACCACGTCGGCAGGCCCGTTCAGCGCTTCCCCGATGGGGCGACGCGTTGCGACATCCCACAACTGCACCGCGTTGGTGCCGCTGGCGCCGGCCAGCATGCGCCCGTCGGGGCTGAAGGCCACCGAGCCGACCCAGACGTCAGGCACGCTCATGGGGTTGCCGACCGGGCGGCGAGTGGCGACGTCCCACAGCCGAATCGTGTTGTCGCCGGCGGCACTGGCCACGGTATGACCGTCAGGGCTGAAGGCGACCGACCATACGGTGTCGGTGTGCCCACTCAGCGGTTCACCGAGGGGGCGGCGGGTGGCGACCTCCCACAGCCGGACCGTGTGGTCGGCGCCGCCGGTGGCCAGGATGTGCCCGTCCGGGCTGAAGGCCACCGCGTTGACCTCGGCGGTGTGGCCGGTCAGCGGTTCGCCGAGGGGACGGCGGGTGGCCACGTCCCACAGCCGGACCGTGTGGTCGTCCCCGCCGGAGGCCAGGGTGCGCCCGTCCGGGCTGAAGTCCACGCTGAGCGCGAGGGGGCCGGTCATCGGCTCACCGATCGGACGGCGGGTGGCCACGTCCCACAGCCGGACCGTGTGGTCGTCCCCGCCGGAGGCCAAGGTACGCCCATCGGGGCTGAAGACCACCGACTCGACCGCGTCGGTGTGGCCGGTGAGTGGTTTGCCGATGGGGCGGTGCGTGGCGCTGTCCCACAGCCGGACGGACTTGTCGCCTCCGCCGGTGGCCAGGGTGCGCCCGTCGGAGCTGAAGGTCGCCGCGTAGACCTCGGCGGTGTGGCCGATCAGCGGTTCACCGGCCGGACGATGGGCTGAGGCGTCCCATAACCGCACCGACGTATCAGCTCCGGCGCTGGCCACGGTGCGGTTGTCCGCCCTGAAGGCCACCGACCAGATGATGTCGGTGTGCCCGACGAGGGGTTCACCGACGGGGCTGCGCGTGGTCACATCCCACAACCGGACCACCCTGTCGGTGCCGCCGGAGGCCAAGGTACGCCCATCGGGGCTGAAGGCCACCGATGTGATCACTTCAGTGTGGCCGGTCAGTGGTTTGCCGAGCGGGCGGCGGCCGGCCACGTCCCACAGTCGAACGGTCTCATCTCCTCCGCCGGAGGCCAGGGTGCGCCCGTCCGGAGCGAACGCCACCACGTAGATTCTCTTGGTGTGGCCGGTCAGTGGTTTGCCGAGCGGGCGGCGGCCGGCGACGTCCCACAACCGGACGGTCTTGTCGACGCCGCCGGTGGCCAGGGTGCGCCCGTCCGGGGCGAACGCCACCGATGCGATCGCTTCAGTGTGGCCGGTCAGCGGTTTGCCGAGCGGGCGGCGGCCGGCGACGTCCCACAACCGGACGGTCTTGTCGACGCCGCCGGTGGCCAGGGTGCGCCCGTCCGGGGCGAACGCCACCGTATTGACCTCATCGGCAGAGCCGACCAGCGGATCCCCGATCGGACGCTGGGTGGCCACGTCCCACAGCCGGATGGTTCTGTCCTGGCTGCCCGTGGCGAGGGTGCGTCCGTCAGGGCTGAAGGCCACCGCGTAGATTCTCTCGGTATGGCCGGTCAGCGGTTCACCGATCGGACGGTGAGTGGCCACGTCCCACAGCCGGATCGACATGTCGTTTCCGCTGGAGGCCAGGGTGCGCCCGTCGGGGCTGAAGGCAACCGCCAAGACGGTGGCGGTATGGCCGTTGAGGACGGCGCGCCCGGAAGTGGCCAGGGCGGCCAGCATGCTGTAGCGGGCGTCATCGGTGGGAGCGAGACGATAGGCGGTCAGGGCCAGTCGCCGCGCGGTGACGGGATCGGCGCTCAGCAGTTGCTCGCTCTGCGCGACCAGCTGACGCGACAGGGCCAAGTTCTTCTGCGTCTCGGCCCTTCGCTGCTGGACACCGGCCCGTTCAGCGGCGTTGACGGCTGTGACGGCTGCGGCCGAAGTCGTCAGCGTCAAGACGGTCAGGCCTGCCATCGCGCCGCGCGCCAGTCGGATCGTCCGCCGCTGCCGGCGGACATCGTCGCCTTCGAGTTCGTCCTTGGTCAGGCCGTGCATGGGCGCGGCGAGCTCGGCGACCGCGTCGCGGAATCGGGGATTACGCAGCGTCAGATGGGTCTCCTGCTTGGCCCAGGTCATATCGAGATGCCGTGGTTCGGCCGCGAACACCCCGTGAAGGGCCGGGTGCGCGGCCGTGGAGGCCTCCCGGTCGAAGTCGCCGGTCTGCTCGTCCCACACCCATGTGCCGTCGGTGACCACCGGCAAGATCGTCTGCGATCCTTTGGTGGCGATCCAGCGTTCGATCTCCCTGCCCACCCAGAGCGATCGCGCCGCCTGAGGCGAGGCCAGCAACACCAGCCAGGACGAGCCGTCCAGGGCCGCGCAGATACTCGGCCACAGGCCGGCGCTGACCGCCAGGCCGGTCTGGTCGCGAAACACCTCCAGCGCCCGGCGTCGACGCCACGGCTTGGCCAGCCGCTGCAGGCCCTCCTGCAGCGCAGGCGCAAATGCGCCTTCCGCACTGTGCGAATAGGAGATGAACGCCGCATACCGCTTGGGTGGGTCGCTGCTCATCGGCGGCTCCACCGCAACCGGCGTCCGATCGCTCTGCTCACCTGGTGAGGTCATGGCCGGGCCTCGCTGACTATGACGTCGCTGATTCGATGACAGGGCCGCAGGCCACAACCGTGCGGCCCGCTCCGCTCGCAGGTCAAGCTGCGTGAGCGATGGAACACACGAAGAAGGACGGCCGAGGCGGCATGCGGGTTGCCGTGACCACGTCCGAGTCGCGGGTGTATCAGGCGATGACCGATGTGATGTCCCGCCGGTTGACCCGTCCGTCCGCGCCGTCGTGGCGGTCGACGTGCGCAGGCTCGAGGCGCGGCCGCCCGATCCCGGCATGTGGCCACTGGACAAGATCGACGCTCACGGGCAGGGGTTGACGTGCCGGATCGGGCAAATCCCCCCGGCGCGTCTCGTGCCCCTCGGCGGTGCGGAAGTGCCCCTCGGCGGTGTGACACCCGTCCCGGTCGAGGTGGCGATCCACGGTCACTTTGCGCCTCCCGCCTCGATGAAACAGGCTGTCCTGTTACGGCGATCGGCAGGAGAGAGCGGTTCGGCTCGTGCGCCGGTTTGGTGGATGGACAACCGAGAACGTGGAAGGCCTCATCTCCCACCGGGGGTGCCGGGGCGATTCGGTGTCATGCCGGGTTATCCGGCCACCAGGAGGCCGTCGCGTTCGACGGCCTCCAGGGAGAGCGTCTTGTAGCCGACCTCGTCGAACAGGACGGTGATCCGGTCGGCCTCCCTGCTCATCACCACCCCGGCGCCCCAGCTGCTGTGCCGGACGCCGGCGTGCATCGGAAAGGGCCCGTCGCCGGTCTCCGGCGGGGCGGACAGGCCCGCCCGGCAGGTGTCGCAGTCCCCGCAGGTGCGCTCGTACGGCTCGCCGAAGTACTCCAGCAGGAACCTGCGGCGGCAGCCGGTGGTCTCGGCGTAGCCGCGCATCATGTCGATGCGTGACTCGTCGATGCGGCGGCGGGTGTCGTCGAGTTCGACGGCGCGCGCGACGGCCTCCCGCGGCGCGGGGCCGCCGGAGACCTGGCGCAGGTCCCCCTCCCCGGTGACCTCGACCGCGCCGGCGCGCTCCAGCAGGTTCACCACCCGGGTCAGCCGGGTGGCGCCGACGTCCAGCAGGTCGCGCAGCCCGGCGGCCGGAACGGCGCCCCCGTGCTCGTGGATCAGCGTGGCGGTCCGCAGCAGGAGCTCCTCGTCGGCCCGCCCCCCGGCGAAGAACCTGCGCAGCCCGAGATCCTCCGGACGGTAGAACAGCACCGCCGAGGCCGGGGCCTGGTCCCGGCCGGCGCGGCCGATCTCCTGGTAGTAGGAGTCCGGTGACTCCGGTGGCGCGGCGTGCAGCACGAACCGCACATCCGGCTTGTCGATGCCCATGCCGAACGCCGAGGTCGCCACGACGACGTCGAGCTCGTCGTCGCGGAACATCCCGTGGACGCGGTGGCGGTCGGCGGCCTTCATCCCCGCGTGGTACGGCTCGACCCGGCGGCCCGCCTCCCGCAGCGCGGCGGCGTACTCCTCGGCGGCACGGCGGGTGGCGACGTAGACCAGCCCGAGCCCGGGACGGGAGGCGGCGTCCTCCACCAGCGCCCGCCGCAGGTCCTCCTGCGAGACGAACCGGCGGACCTCCAGGTCCAGGTTGGGACGGTCGAAGCCGCGCACGATCTGGCGGACGTCCGACAGGCCCAGGGCCGTGACGATCTCCTCGCGGACCGACGGGGTCGCCGTGGCGGTCAGCGCCACCACCGGGGGGTGGCCGAGCCGCTCGATGACCTGTCCCAGCCGCAGGTAGTCGGGCCGGAAGTCGTGTCCCCACGCGGACACGCAGTGGGCCTCGTCGATGGCGATCAGCGAGGGGCGGGCGGCACGGAGCCGCTCGACCGTCTCCGGCTTGGCGAGCTGCTCGGGCGAGAGGAAGACGAACTCGGTCCTGCCCGCCCGCACCGACTCAAGGGAGGCCTCGGTGCCGGCCTGCGCGGAGTTGACCGCGACCGCCCCGCCGGCGTCGGCCTCCCGCAGCCCGGCCACCTGGTCGCGCTGGAGCGCGATCAGCGGCGAGACGACCACCGTCGGCCCGTCCAGCAGCAGGGCCGGCACCTGGTAGACGGCGGACTTGCCGCTGCCGGTCGGCATGACCACGAGCGCGTCGCCGCCGCCCAGCAGGTGGCGCATGGCGTCAAGCTGTCCCGGCCGCAGGTCCCGCCACCCGAAGACCTTGCGGGCCACCGCCCTCAGCCGCCGCGCCCGCAGTCCGGAGCCGTCCCTCACACCCATGCCGCTTCCCTTCTCCGTGTACCGCGCCGGTTACCCGTGGATGGGCGCGGTACTCGTGATCGGCGGAAGGACATGATGAGGGGCGCCTGCGAAGGGCGCCCCTCACCCGCTCAGCTCGGTGACGCCCCGGCGGCGGGGAGCAGAACCGCGTCGATCAGGTAGACGGTGGCGTTGGCGGTCTGGATGTTGCCGCACAGGACCTTGGCCTCGTCGTTGACGGTGTAGTCCTCACCGGAGCCCTTGACGGTCAGCGTGCCGCCCCCGAGCGTGCTCAGCGTGGCCTCGGTGAGCTCCTCGGGGGTCTTCTTCCCCTCGACGACGTGGTAGGAAAGGATCTTGGTGAGCTGCGCCTTGTCGGACAGGACCTTGGCGAGCATCTCCTTCGGGATCTTGCTGAACGCCTCGTTGGTGGGAGCGAACACCGTGATCTCCTTGGCGGAGTTCAACGTGTCGACCAGCCCGGCCTTCTTGACCGCCGCGGCCAGGGCGGACAGCTGCGGGATATGGGACGCCGCAGTGGCGACCGGTTCCTTGGCCATGCTCTCCGGGCTTCCCTCGCCGCTGGTGGGCAGGGAGGAACAGCCCGGGCCGAAGGGTTTGGTCATGGCGCCGGGCGACTCCGAGGTCATGTCGGTGGGCGACTCGGAGGTCATGTCCGTGGGCGACTCGGAGGTCATGTCCGTAGGCATGGGCGTGGGAGAGACCCTGAGGATGGAACCCGTGGTGACCGCCTGGGCGGCGGCCGGGGCGGCGGCCAGGGCCAGCGCGGTCAGAGCCGAGGCGAGAAGAGATTTCTTCTTCACAATGATCTCCTTGGATGGACGGATGAGTCCTCCTGGACCCATCCGCCGGGCCCCGGGTCACTCATCGATCTTTCGTAGATCAATGCCCTCCGATGTCACGTTAAATGCCCCATAGTGTGACTCTTGACTACATATCTCCCTGCATGAAGAGATGTTGGTCCGCCGGTCGGCTCGGATCGGTCAGCCCAGATCGGCCAGTACGGCGGCGGCGGCACGCCGGCCGGAGACCAGGGCACCCTGCTGGGAGCCGGTGTCGCGGTGATCGCCGCACACGTAGCGGCCGGGCGAGAGACGGACCGGCCGGCGCAGCGGGAAGGGCGGCGTCATCGCGGGCAGCGCGGCCTCGATCGGATAGGTCGCCAGGTGCCGCCAGGCGGAGGTGTCCGTCCCGTAGATCTGGGCCAGCCGCGACCGGACCCCCGGCTCGTCGGCGTCGGACAGGACCCCCAGGAGCGAGGTGGAGATCAGGGCGCGGCCGTCCGGGGAGTATCCGGGCGCGACGTCGGTGACGACCAGGGTGTCGGTGATCAAGCCCTCGGCGTCGACGATCTGCGTGGGCTCCCCCAGCGGCGAGCGGGCGGCGACGTGGTAGAAGGTCGTCACCGCGCGCATCTCCGGAATCCTCAATCCGGGACAGAGACCGGCCGCCGCGGCCGGGTCGGTCGCCACGACGACCGCGCGGGCCGGGATCGTCTCGCCCCCGGCCGTCCTCACCCCGTCCTCCGTCACCGCCGCGACCGGGGTGCCCAGTGACAGCGCCTCGGCCGGGAGGCGGGCGGCGAGCTGCCGGGGGATCTCCCCCATGCCGAGCGCCGGCAGCCCGACCGTGCCCCGGGCGAAGGCCCGCCAGAGCAGGTGGAAGAACCGGCTGGAGGTCTGGAGCTCCCGTTCGAGCACCACTCCGGACAGGAAGGGGCGGAACAGCTTGTCGATCATCTTGGACGAGATGCCCCAGTGCCGCAGCTCCGCCTCCGTGGTGCGTTCGGTGCCGCCCCGCAGCCGGCCGGCGGGGAAGGCGATGTCCCGTGCCGTCAGCGCGGCCAGGGCGGCCTTGTCGCGCGGCGACCCCACATCCGCCAGCACCCCGCTGAGCGCGTGCTCGGGATGCCGCCAGGGCAGCATGAAGCGCTCCCGCCGCCCCCGGTCGAAGACGATCACCCCCGAGGCGATCGCCCCCAGATCCAGGGCGCCGATGTCGAGGACCCGGCCGGCCTCCGGGTAGGCGGTGTTGAACACCTGGAAACCGCGGTCCAGCCGGAAGCCGTCCACGATGTCGGTGCGCACCCGCCCGCCCACCTCCCCGGCGGCCTCGACGACCCGGACCGGCACCCCTGCGGCGTGCAGCCGTACCGCGCATGACAGACCGGCGAGCCCGGCTCCGACGACGACCACGGTGTCCGACATGACCCATCCCCCTTGTGTTCACAGCGGCGTGTCCGCTGCGAGGTGCCCGCAGCGACACGGAGCGACAAGATCCACCACCTGTGACCTCGGGTGGCGAGCCGCCGGGGGACGCGTCTGCGTCCAAGTCTGCCGTACGGCCTACGCCAGCTTCACGGTGATCTCCCCGCCGAGCCGGAACCCACCGGACAGCTCCAGGTCGTCACCGCTCCAGAACCGGCCCGGGTCGTACCAGTTCGGCCGGCGACCGCCGGGGAGCAGCCCCATCGCCTCGTAGGTGACGGCGACGACCTCCGCGCAGTAGGCGCTCTCCAGCGCGCTCTCCTCGGCGCCCCGCTTCAGGAGCCTCGGCACCCGCCCGCGGAACCAGCGACCGGCGAGCCGGGCGGTGGAGGGGAAGGGGGTGCCGTCCAGGCGTGCGACGGTACGCAGGACCGCGTCCTCCATCTCACGGGTGACCTGGGGTTCGAGCTGGCGCAGCCAGCCGCGCTGGCCGTACCTGGTGGCCCACACGCAGACCGCCTCGCGCAGGTCGTGCAGCTGGACCCCGCGCTGGTGGGTCCCGGACCACAGGTCGGGCAGCGACCGGCCGAGTTCGGCGTGCCACATCAACGGCGGCATGTCGTCGATGACGACGGACATGCCGACATGGTTGACGGGACTGTTCGTCACGGTCTGGATGGCTCGATCGGGCACGGTGCGGCCGCGGAACAGCCACACGTCGCCGGTACGGGTCAGGTCGACCGCCTCGTCGAGGCTGATGCTCTTGCCGGGCATCTCTGTAGCCTAGGCACATGCGGTGGTGGAAGATACTCGGCCTGGCAGGTGTCGCGGGCGTGGCGGCGACCGGAGCGGTGATCGCCCGGGCGGAACGGCGGCGGCAGGCCTACACTCCGGACGAGATCCGCGAGCGGCTCCGCGCCCGCCTGGAGGAGGCCTCGGAGAACGAGCGGAAGGCGCTCGGCCAGGCCCCCGACCTGGTCGGGCCGGTGGCCCCGATCCCGGCGGCCGGCCCGGCCGGCGTCGCCGCGGGATCGGGTGCTCCCGCGATCCGGAGACGCCTGCTTGACCGGGTGAGCCGCATGGGCCGCCGGCTGTCGCGCCGCGGGCGCCGATGATACGTCGACCTCGGTCCTACCGGCGCCGGTCAGGGATCTTCGAGCCCTTCCGCCGAGCGCTCACCGGACAGGACACGGTCGTGCAGGCATCGATGACCGGGCCACGAGTCCTCGGCGGCCTCAAGGTATGAGAAGGACGCGGCCGAGCTGGGAGCGGCTCTCCATGATCCGATGCGCCTCGGCCGCCTCGTCGAGCGGTAGCCGGGCATGCAGTGCGGCCCGCAGCCTGCCCTCGACCGCATGCCGCGCGACTGCTTCCATGTCTTCGCGCGCCTGCTCCGGCGCGGCCGCGCGCCAGGCGAGCAGTGAGAAGGCGGCTACCGATTTCATCGCGAAAAGGCTGGTCAGTGGGATGTCGGTCGCCTCGCCGCCAGCCGCCCCGTAGACGACGGCCCGGCCGAGCGGCGCCAAGAGGTCGAGGCTGCGTGCCAGGACGCGGCCGCCCACGGAGTCCAGCACGACATCGACTCCTCCTGGCGCGACCTCGCGCACTCGTTCGTGCCAATCCTCCGCGGAGTAGTCGACGGCCGCGTCCGCGCCGAGTGTGCGGGTGAAGTCGAGCTTGCCGGGTGAGCCGGCTGCGGCGATCACGGTGCCGGCGCCGGAGATCCTGGCGAGCTGCACGGCCAGGTGGCCTATGCCTCCCGCGGCGGCGTGGACGAGCACGGTCTCGCCGGGCGCCGGCCGGGCGGCGCGCAGCGCGCCCAGCGCCACGGGGGCGCCCATCGGCAGCGTGCTGGCGGTGGCGTCGTCGATCCCCTCCGGCACGGGCGCGAGCCACTCGGTGTCGGCGACGACGTGGTCGGCGAAGGCGTCCTCGGCCAGCGCGGCGACCCGCCGGCCGGTGAGGCCGGGGTCGGCGCCGGGCCCCACCGCGTCGACCGTGCCGACCACGTCGCCGGTGAGCACGCCGGGCAGGTCGCGGCGGTAGATCCCGCCGGCTTCCGGCCCCTGACGGAACTTCACGTCGACGAAGTTGGCGCCGATGGCCTCGGCGCGGATGCGCACCTGGCCGGGGCCCGGGCTGGGGATCTCCGTCTCCTCCATGGTGAGCACCTCGGGGCCGCCATAGGCGTGGTAACGGATTCGGCGCATGCTGTCCTCCCGCATCGGGGTTAAAGTGGACCTGCGGTCAAGTTCGACACGAACGTACTTGACCGACGGTCCAGTTGTCCATGGGAAAGAGGAGCCGATGATCGAGGAGCGTCGCGAACGCGCCGACGCGGCACGCAACCGCCGTGCCATCCTGCGGGCGACCGAGGAACTGCTCGCCCGCCACCGGCCCGAGCAGATCTCCATGGAACAGGTCGCCGCCGCGGCCGGGGTCGGCAAGGGCACGGTGTTCCACCGCTTCGGCAGCCGGATGGGGCTGATGGTCGCGCTGATGCAGGAGCGGGCCTACGCCCTGGAGGAGGCCGTGGCGAGCGGGCCTCCGCCGCTGGGGCCCGGCGCCCCGCCCGAGGAGCGGCTGACGGCTTTTCTGGACGCCATCGTTGACGTCGTCGGCCGCAACAAAGGGCTCCTCGCGGCACTTGGCCACGCCGCTACGGCGACCCCCAGGCCGGAGTGGAAGGAGCAGAACGGACATCGGGACGGCGGTGACAGTGCTGACAGCGCTGACCATGCTCCGGGCTCGCGGGACGGCCATCCCGTCTACCGATTCTGGCACGGCCATACCAGCACGCTGATCGCCGCCAGGCGTCCCGACCTGGACGGGGAACTGCTGGCGCACATCCTGCTGGGCAGCCTTCAGAGCGAACCGGTCCTGCGGCTGCTGGAGCGCGGAGAGGCGTCCCGGCTGGCCGCGTCGCTGCGCGTCATGGCGGCCGGGATGCTCGCGTCCCCCGCCCCCACCTGAGGCAGGCGGGCGGAGAAGCCGTGCGTCTCTCGACCGCCACGACGCGGCACAGGTCATGGTTGCCCGACCGGCGGGCCCGGGATCGCCGTCCCGGCTCGGTGCCGGCCCCCTCCCGGCGGCCGGGCACGGCGAGAAGTCGCAGGCCCGGGGGCGAAGTGCGGGGCGATGGCTAAAGTTCTGCCTGTTTGCGGGTAGGTACCGTTTGGCCGTGATGACATAAGGAGATCGCAATGACGCACGAGCGCGCGGGGAAGATCGCCCAGCCCTCCGATCTGGTTGACGTGGCCCGCCTGGTGACCGCCTACTACACCCTCCACCCCGACCCCCAGGAGGTCGGCCAGCGGGTGTCGTTCGGCACGTCGGGGCACCGCGGCTCCTCGCTGAACGTCGCCTTCAACGAGGACCACATCCTCGCGACCAGCCAGGCCATCGTGGAATACCGCGCGGCGCGGGGAGTGGACGGGCCGCTGTTCCTCGGCGCCGACAGCCACGCGCTCTCGGAGCCCGCCCAGGTGTCGGCGCTGGAGGTGTTCGCGGCCAACGGGGTGAGGGTGCTGATCGACAGCCGTGACGGCTACACCCCGACGCCCGCGGTCTCCCACGCGATCCTCACCCACAACCGCGGGCGCACGACAGGTCTGGCCGACGGTGTGGTGGTGACCCCCTCGCACAACCCGCCCGGCGACGGCGGCTTCAAGTACAACCCGCCGAACGGCGGCCCGGCCGACACCGACGCCACCTCGTGGATCCAGGACCGGGCCAACACGTTGATCGCGGGCGGTCTCAAGGAGGTCAGGCGGATCCCCTACGCCAGGGCCCTGGCCGCCGACACGACCGGCCGTCACGACTTCCTCGGCGCCTACGTGGACGACCTGCCGTCGGTGCTGGACATCGACGCGATCCGGGAGGCGGGGGTGCGCATCGGCGCCGACCCGCTGGGCGGGGCGAGCGTGGCCTACTGGGGGGAGATCGCCGGGCGGCACCGGCTGGACCTGACGGTGGTCAACCCGCTGACCGACCCGACGTGGCGGTTCATGACGCTGGACTGGGACGGCAAGATCCGGATGGACTGCTCGTCGCCGTACGCCATGGCCTCCCTCATCGCCAACCGCGACGCGTTCGACGTCTCCACGGGCAACGACGCCGACGCCGACCGGCACGGCGTCGTCACCCCCGACGGGGGCCTGCTCAACCCCAACCACTATCTCGCCGTGGCGATCTCCTACCTCTACTCCCACCGCCCGGACTGGCCCGCGGACGCCGGGGTCGGCAAGACGCTGGTGAGCAGCGGCATGATCGACCGGGTGGCCGCCGATCTGGGCAGGCGGCTGATGGAGGTGCCCGTCGGGTTCAAGTGGTTCGTGCCGGGACTGCTCGACGGTTCGCTCGGTTTCGGCGGCGAGGAGAGCGCGGGGGCGTCGTTCCTGCGCCGCGACGGGTCGGTGTGGACCACCGACAAGGACGGGATCATCCTGGCGCTGCTGGCCTCCGAGATCATCGCGACCACCGGCCGCTCGCCGAGCGAGCATTACGCCGGGCTGGTGTCCAGGTTCGGCGATCCGGCCTACGCCCGGGTCGACGCTCCCGCGACCCGGGAGGAGAAGGCGGTGCTCGGCAGGCTCTCGGCCGACCAGGTCACCGCCGACACGCTCGCCGGCGAGCCGATCAGGGAGGTGCTCACCTCGGCGCCCGGCAACGGCGCCCCCATCGGCGGGGTGAAGGTCAGCACGGACAGCGCCTGGTTCGCCGCCCGGCCCTCCGGCACCGAGGACGTGTACAAGATCTACGCCGAGTCCTTCAAGGGGCCCGAGCACCTCGCCGAGGTGCAGGAGGCGGCCAGGGACCTGGTGTCGGAGTCGCTGAAGTAGGCACGGAGCCCGGCCGGGCGGCCCGGCGGCGGCCCGGCCGGGTGATCTCCGGCGGCGGTTCCGGAGGACGGGCCCCCGGCAGGCCGGGCGGCCCCGGTCAGGTGAACATCCGCCAGGCGGCGGGCACGACCGTCCAGCGGCGCCGGGTCGTCGGGCCGGTCAGCTCGCCGTCGGCGTTCACCGGCACGCGCTCGCCCTCCACCGCCACCTCGCGGCCGCGGCCGGTGACGACGTCGCGCAGCTCCGGGTGGGTGCCCCTGCGCAGTCGCAGCGCGTAGGAGAGCCGCTCCACCGGCCCTGTCGTCAGCGCGACGACGACGTCCACCATGCCGTCGTCGGGCCTGGCCTGAGGGGTCAGCGGGGTGCCACCGCCGATGGTGACGCCGTTGCCGATGCCGACCATGAGCACCGGACGGCCCTCGGCCAGCGGCCGGCCGTCCACGGTCACCCGCAGCCGCCAGCCGGGGCTCCGCACGCCCGCCAGCAGCCCGCCGACCGCGTAGGCGAACCGTCCGAGTCCGGGCTTGAGCGGCTTGGCCTGCTCGGAGGCCTCCGCTCCGACGCCGAGGTGCACCGCGTTGACCACGATCCCGCCCTCGTCGTCCACCAGGAGGTCGAGCGGATGGGGCCGCCCGGCGAGCACGATGCGGGCCGCCACCTCGGGGTCCAGCGGAATGCCCAGGCCGCGGGCGAAGTCGTTGCCGGTGCCCAGCGGGACCAGGCCCACGGTACGGGCGTCCAGCTCGCCGCGCCGGTGCAGAGCTGCGACCGTCACGTGCAGCGACCCGTCGCCGCCCAGCACGACCACGTCGCGGCCGGGATGGGCGTCGAGCATCTCGTCCAGGTCCTTCTGCCCCGCGGGCGCCTCCACCACGTCGGCGCCGCCGCGGAGCACCTCCAGGACCGCCGTCCTGGCGGCGTCGTCCACGCCGCCCGCCTCCTCGTTGTAGATCACCAGCAACTCGGCCATGCCGTCCCTCCAACTGATCGCCTGATGGCTGCCTGCCCTCGGGAGCGGCGATCACGCGCGGGTCAGCCCAGCCTCCACCAGTGGACGCCCAGCCAGAGGCCGGCTCCGACTCCGAGCAGGGCGGCCAGGAGATACACCGCGGCGGTCGAGGTGTCCGAGAGGTAGCCGTTGCCCGCGACGAGTATCGCCATGATCACCAGGCCCAGCATGCCCACCCCCAGCCCCCCGGCGAGGCCGATCCCGCAGGCCCTCAGCACGCGGGACAGGCCGCCGGCCCGCCCGCGGACCGGCGCCATGACGGACATCAGCCGCTCGGCGACGAGCGCGGGGTCCTCGTCGAGCCGGCCGGCGACGAGCTGGGTGGTCACCCCGCCCGGCACCGGCTCGCTCAGGCAGATCCACTGACGGTCGTGCGCGAAGACAGCGGCCTCCCCCGCCCCCGGGAAGCCCAGCCAGAGGAACGGCGCGCCCTCGGGGAACTCCCTGAGCCCGTGGCGGACGACCGGGGCGTTCGCGTCGAGCGCGGCGCCCAGTGCTCTCAGCGCCCGTTCCTCCCCCGAGTCACCCACGACGACCTCCCTGCCCCCCTCTTATTACCCATCTTCGTACGGCACGGCACGGAGGTTGCGCCGGGTCCGCCCGGCCCTCGGCGACAGGGCGCCCCCTGGATGTGACGCCCTACTCCCCCGGGCGCACGCCGAGGGCCGGGGCCAGCTCGGCGAGCTGATCGACGCCGCCGCGCAGGTCGGTGGGGAGCGGCTGGACGGCGACGTGGTCCGCCCCGGCGTCGAGATGCGCGCCGATCCGCCGGGCGACGGTTTCCGTGTCGCCCCACGCGACGATCGCGTCCACCAGCCGGTCGCTGCCGCCGCCGGTGAGGTCGTGATCCTGGTAGCCGAGGTGGAGCAGGTTGCTGACGTAGTTCGGCAGCTTCAGATAGGGGTCCATGTGCGCGCGGGCGATCTCTCTGGCCTTGGCCGGGTCGCGCTCCAGGACCACGGCCTGCTCGGGGGCGAGGATCGGGGCCGAGCCGAGGATCTCGCGGGCCCGCGCGGTGTGCTCCGGCGGTACGAAGTACGGGTGGGCGCCGTCGGCCCTGTCCCGGGCGAGCTCCAGCATCCGGGGCCGCAGGGCCGCCAGCAGCCTGGGCGTGGGCGGGTCGTCGACGAGCATCAGGTCGGCCGCGGCGGTGTCCATCGCGTCGAGGTAGGCGCGCATCGCGGCGAGGGGACGCGTGTAGTCGTGGCCCCGCTGGGAGACGAGGGGGGCGTGGCTGACCCCGATGCCCAGGGCGAACCGCCCCGGGTAGGCCTCGCCGTACGACTTCCCCCCGGCGGCCATGGCGGTCGCGTCCCGTGCCCAGATGTTGGCGATGCCGGTGGCCACCGAGATGCGCTCGGTGGCCGCGAGCAGGATGCCCGCGGCGCTGAACGCCTCTCTGGTCCCCGGCGCCTCACCGAACCACAGCGTGCCGTAGCCGAGCGCTTCGATCTCCACCGCCGCCCGCCGTACGGCCGGGGCCGGGGCCCGTCCGAGCAGGGGATGCCACACACCGATCCGGCCGATGCCCATCGCCGTCTCCGATCCAGCTCTGCCAAAGTGTTCGATTGAGATAGAACATACCTCGATGTTCGATSATSATCGAACATCGAGGCGGCCCGGCGCGCCGGCCGCGGCCCTTGAGGCCGGGTACGGGGGCACGGGCACCGGCGGAGGGACCGGGCATGGAGACACGGCCACCGCGGCGATCGTCCGGCAGGGCCGCAACCGGACATCACGCGATGGCCGCGCGGCTCCGGCGGCCCGTTACACCGTGGACTTCGTGAAGGACGGCTTGCAGAGTCCTTCCAGCACCTTGCAGAGCCTGTCGCGGAACTCCGGATCGACGAGCCTGCCCTCGGAGTCGAACTGGCTCAGAGCCGACGACACGACCAGGTCGGCGCCGTACACGACCGCGCCGGCCGTGCCGAGGGCACGGCGGAGCTCGGTCTGCGTCCACGTCGCCTCGTGGGCGTGCAGGCAGGCGGTCAGCACCGCGGCCGGCTTGCCGACGAGGACCGCGCCGCCGCGTGAGGACGCCGCCCAGGCCAGCGCGTGGCCGAGCTGGGGCGGCAGGACGCTGTGCGCCGGCGCCGCGACCAGCAGGCCGTCCGCTCCGGAGAGGATGTGGCACAGCTCGTCCACCCGCTGCGGAAGCGGCCCCTCCTGGAACGGCGGCACCTGATCCAGCCCGTCCCAGATCTCGAAGTCCACCGACGCCGGCAGCTCTCTGGCCGACGCCTCAAGTAGTTTCCGGACATACGCCCCCGGGCGGAGGCTTCCGGCAATTCCTATGATCTTCATCCCCGACCCCATCCCTGTCGCGAGCTTGCGAACGCTACGCGCGAGGGGGGACCTGCCCCAGGAAAAGGCCAACGAACGTGATCTCCAGCACATATCGCGCATGACCCGGTGATTTCTTCACCAAACACGGCCGGATGTCCGTGAAACCCACGGCCCCGCCCTCTCCGTCCGGTGTCGCTCACCGGGGAAACGCTGAAAGATCTCGCATGCGAGGACCCGGACGCCCTCGGAGGGGTTCCGGGTCACCGTACGGGCCCGCCCTGCCCGCTACCGGACCGCCGCCCGCGCGCCGCGCGCGGGCACGGCGTCCAGACGCATGCGGTCCGGCGCCTCGCGGAGCGGCTCCGGCAGGGTCAGCGGCCCCCGGCCGGGCGTGATCGAGCCGAGCACCCTCGGCCCGGCGGCGCCCGTGCAGCCGGGGACCGTCGCGGGCAGCCCGTGTACCGTCATCCAGCCGAAGAGCGAGAAGGCGATCGCCTCCTTCGCGTCGGAGGGGACGCCGAACTCGTCGCTCGGCACGAGCCGCGCCCGCCCGGCCCGCTCGCGCAGCATGCCGGCCAGCACCGGGTTCCGCACCCCGCCGCCCGAGACGATCACGGTGTCGAGCCGGTGCCGCCTGATCTCCGCGGCCACGGTCTCGGCGGTCAGCGCGGTCAGCGTCGCCAGCAGGTCGGGGAGGGCCAGTCCGTACGGCGAGGCGATCCCGGCGAGGTAGCCCGGGTGGAAGAGCTCCTTGCCGGTGGTCTTCGGCGGCAGGGCCCGGTAGTACGGCTCGGCCAGCAGGTCCCGGAGCAGCTCATCGTGGATCCGCCCCGCCGCGGCGAGCCGGCCGTCCTCGTCGTACGGCATGCCCGTGGCGGCCGCCACCGCCGCGTCCATCAGCGCCGACGCCGGGCCCGTGTCGTAGGCGATCCCGAGCTCCCGCACGGTCAGGTTGGCGATGCCGCCGAGGTTGAGGGCGCCGGCGCGGCCCGGCAGACCGGCCATGAGCAGCAGGTCGAAGGAGGAGACCAGCGGCGCGCCCTGCCCGCCGGCGCTCACGTCCCGTGCGCGCAGGTCGGAGACCACCGGCACGCCGGTTCGCTCGGCGATCCAGGCGGGCTGGCCGAGCTGCAGGGTGCCGCGCACCTTGCCGTCCTCCACCCAGTGGTACAGCGTCTGCCCGTGCGAGCAGACCAGGTCGGCCGGGCCGCCCGCCTCGGCCGCGTCGGCGAACGCCTGGCCGATCAGGGTGTCGAGGCGGCACACCTCGGCCATGTCGATCGGGTTGGGCGGCAGCGCGGCGACGATCCGCGCCCGGAGCTGGTGATCGTAGGGCCGCTCGCCGGTGCGCTCGACGACCCCCGTGAGCACGCCGTCTTCCATCGACCAGTCCACGAGCGCGCTGTCGATCCCGTCATGGGAGGTCCCTGATATCAGTCCGAGCACCCGCACGTCTTCTCCTTGCAGGAATTCTTCAGAAGAATATAGTCCTTGGGAGATTATCTACATATGGAGTGCGTGTGACGACACTGGTCATCGGCGTCGACGGAGGCGGGACGAGCACCCGGTGCGTGGTGGCGACGGAGTCCGGCGAGGTGGCGGGGCGGGGATACGGGAAGGGCGCGAACACCCTCTCGGCGGCCGACCCCGGCGCCAGCCTGCGCGCGGCGCTCCGGGCGGCACTGGGGAGCCTCGCCCCCGAGCGGGTGACGGGCGGCGTGTTCGGGCTGGCGGGCGCGGGATCGGCGCCCGAGCAGGCCGAGGCCCTCGCCACCGAGGCGTGGCGGGCTGCCGGTCTGMCCGGGCGGCCCACGGTGGTGCCCGACATGCTCGCGGCCTTCGCCGGGGCGACCGAGGAGCCCTCGGGGGCGGTGCTGATCGCGGGTACCGGCGCGGTGGCCGCCCGGATCTGCGACCGGCGGGTCGTCCGGCGGGCCGACGGGTACGGCTGGATGCTCGGCGACGAGGGGTCGGGGACGTGGATCGGGCGGCGGGCCGTACAGGCCGCGCTGGCCTCGCTCGACGGCCGGGCCGCGCCCACCGCGCTGCGCGGCGGGATCCTCGGCGGCGCGTCCGCCCAGCGGATCGTGAGCATGGTCCACCGGGGGGTCGCCGAGGCGGGGCCCGCCTGGCTGGCGCGGCTGGCGCCGGAGGTGGAGTCGGTCGCGGGAGCGGGCGACGCGGCGGCCATCGCGATCCTGGACGAGGCCGCCCGGCGGCTCGTCGGCACCGTCCGCTCGCTGGGACCGGGGTCGGGGCCGCTGGTGCTGGCGGGATCCCTGCTCACCGAGCCCACCTTGCTGGCGGCGAAGGTCCGCGCCGGACTTGACCGCGGCGTGGTGACCGCCCGTGACAGCGCCGCCGGGGCCGCCGCCCTGGCGCTGCACGGCGCCAGGGCGGCGGCCCCGCTGGAGGCCCACCGGCGGCTGATCGGCCAGGAGCGCTGAGCCGTACACACCGCTCCCGTCGCCGCGGCCGCCCGCGAGCTCCGGGCGCCGTCAGGAGCGGCACCCGGAGCCCCCCGGCCGTGCCGCCGCCCTCCGCCTCCGCGCCCCGGTCAGCCTCCGGATCGCGGCGCTCACCCGCACCGACCGTGCCCGGAACCCTCGCCTGACCACGCCACGCCCACCGGCGTCCCGGCCGACCGGGCACGATCTCCGGTGGACTTTCAGACGTCCATCGCCACCGCGACCGCGAGGCTGTCCTCGTAGATGCGGTAGCGGGTGATCCTGCCCTCGGTCACGGTCACGCTGACGGCGAACTCGGAGAAGAACTCCCGGCCTGTCTCGTTGATCTTCTGGGTGAAGCGTCCCACGGCCACGGCGTCCTGGCCGTCGGCCACGATCCGGTCCACGGTGAACTCCTGCGGCGTGAGCGCGCCGCCCATGGTCCGCAGGGTGGTGACCACCTCCTCGGGGGTGGACCTGTGCCCCGCCCACGGCACTCGCGCCGAGCCGGGGATGTTCCAGTCGATCTTGTCGTCCAGCAGGGCGGCGACGCCCGCGAGGTCGCCGGAGCCGAACCGGTCGAAGAAGGCCGCCAGCGTCGTGCGGGCGTCGGAAGTCGTGGACACGGTGTCCTCCACAGAAGGGGTTTCGCTGTCGACATCGACGTTATGAGCGCCGAATGCGCGGTCATATGGCGATTCCTCTTGTCTTCATAACCGTTCGTCTCACAAGCTGGCTTCATGGATGTGCTCTCCGACGTGTTGGCGGCAACGAGGATCGGCGGCGTGCTGTCGGCCAGGCTCAGCGCGTCGGCTCCCTGGGGTCTCAGAATGGGGACGGTCCCCACGGCCGCCTTCCACGCGGTGACGCAGGGCGCGTGCTGGCTCCGTGTGGAGGGCTCGGAGCCCAGGCAGCTGGTCGCGGGAGACGTCGTGCTGCTTCCCACCGGCGGCGGTCACGCGCTCGCCAGCGACCCGTACGGCCCCCTGACCCCGTACGAGGAGGTCGCGGCGGGTCAGGACCTCTCCACGGCCGAGATCGACATCCCCGGCCGGGGGCCGAGCGTCCGGATCATCTGCGGCGCCTACCGTTATGACGCCTACGTGTCCCATCCGCTGCTGACGATCCTGCCGCCCGTGCTCCATCTGCCGGCCGACCAGACCGCCGCGCGCGGGGACCTGGCCACGACGCTGGGCATGCTGGCCACCGAGCTCGGCGGGCGCCTCCCCGGATCGCAGACCATCGTCGACCGGCTGGTCGACATCCTGTTCGTGCACATCCTGCGCCAGTGGATCAACGCCAATGAGGAGTCCGGCGCCTCCTGGCTGGTGGCGCTACGCGATCCCGAGATCGCCCTGGTCATCTCGCTGATGCACCGCGACCCGGCACGCGCCTGGACGGTCGAGGGACTGGCCCGCGCGGTGGGCGTCTCGCGGGCGACCCTGGCCAGGCGCTTCACCGCGCTGGTGGGTGAGCCTCCCCTGGCGTACCTGACCCGCTGGCGGGTCGAGCTGGCCGCCAGGCGGCTCCGCGACACCGGGGATCCGCTGTCCGTCATCGCCAGGAGCGTCGGCTATGTCTCCGAGTTCTCCCTGTCGCGCGCCTTCTCCCGGGCCAGGGGGGTGGCGCCCGGCCACTACCGGGCCGGGCACCGGGTCTAGCGGAGGCCGGAGGACGGGTCGCCCGTGCCGGACGACAGCTTCGCCAGCAGCGCCTCCAGTTGATCGCGCTCGGCCTCGGTGAGTCCGGCGGCCAGTTTCGCCAGGCCGGCCACATGATCGGTCAGCGCCCGCTCCAGCAGGTCGTGCCCGCTGTCGGTGAGCCGGATACGGACGCCCCGCCCGTCCTCCGGGTCGGGATCCCGCCGCAGGTGGCCGGATCGCTCCAGCCGGTCGACGCGGTTGGTGACCGCCGCCGGGGAGAGCAACAGCGCCAGCGCCAGCGCGCCGGGTGACAGGTCCCCGCCACCTCGGTAGAGGGTGGCGAGCACGTCGAACTCCCCCCGGTTGAGGCCGTACGGGCGCAGTACCTCGGCGATCGCGGCGCCGGCCCCTCTCTCGGCCCTGGTGAGCCTGCCGAACAGCGCCATGGGCGCGGGGTCGATGTCGGGACGCCGGGCGTTCCACTGCTCGACCATGCGCCGCACCGGGTCCTGGGCCTCTTCCGTCATGACACTATTTTGACATCAAAATAGAACCGTGCAACTATTTCTACGTCGAAATACATATTCAGGAGGTTCACCCATGACCACTGCGGTAACCGGCAACACCCAGGTCGTCTGGGACTTCTACGCCGCGCTCGACCGGGGCGACCTGGACGCGGTCCGCCGCACGCTCGCCCCGGACTCGGTGCTGCACGTCCCCGGCCGCAGTTCCAACACCGGCGACTACGAGGGCCGCGAGGCGGTCATCGCGTTCGTCGTCAACGCCTCGGCCGTCACCGGGGGGACGCTCAAGCTGGCCGTCCACCGCGTTCTCGCCGACGACGAGCAGGCGGTCGCCCTCGCCACCTACACCGCCACCCGCCCCGGCGCGAACGTCCCGCTGGAGAACAACCTGGCGCACGTCATGACGTTGCGGGACGGCCTGATCGCCGAGTCCTGGCTGCACAGCCGCGACCAGTACGAGGTCGACGAGTTCTGGGGCGACCGGCCGGCGGGGGCCTGACCATGAGCACGATCACCGGCAGGCGGGTCGTCCGGGCCTCCCTCGACGACGCGGCGCGGCTGTTCCTCGACTGGTCACAGGACGCGCGCTGGCGCGCCCAGGTCCGGCGGATGACCGTCGAGCCGCCGGGACCGGCCCGGGCCGGCCAGCGGATCGTCGAGGAGCTGCGGTTCGCGGGACTGGACTTCGTCACGCCCACCCGCGTCGAGCACGCCGGCCCCACCGACGCCGAGTACCGGGGCGGCAGCGCCGCGGTGACCGTTCACGGGGCACGCCGCCTGCAGGCCCTGCCCGAAGGGCGGGTCGCCCTCGTCGCGACCCTCCACATCCGGCTGCGCGGCCCTCTGCGCCCGCTGACCGGGCTGCTGGCCCCGTCCTACCGGCGCCTGCAGGAACACGACCTCGACCGCCTCGCCCGGATCCTCGACAGCGGTACGCCCGACGGCGACCGCGCCCCCCTCCGGGAACGGTCCGCGACCTGAGCCGGGCGGGGCCGGTACGGCGGTCGCATGCGGTGATCTCCGAGCCGCCGGCGTGGAGGACCGGATGCCGGAGCTGTCACCGTGAGCCGGCGAGGGCGCGGCCGCCGCACGCGGTGGCGGCCGGTCCCGGGGACCGGCCGCTCCCGGAGACCCCGACCTGCCGCGTACGGCGGCGCGGCCGCCTCCGGCCGGGTCACGCGCTCCGGATCCTCCGCGTCTCACGACTGCGTGCTCACGACTGCGTGCTCACGACGCCCGGCGGCGCCGCGCGGGTCACCACTGCACGCGGCGGCCCTGGCTCGGCGGGCTCTGCCGGTTGGCCCGGTCGACGGCCGTCACGTAGTAGTACGCGCCCCTGGTGCCCGCCGGGTCCACCCAGCGCACGTGACGGTCGGCGGGGACGACCGCGACCAGGTTGCGGGCGTCGTCGAAGTCCCCGGGCCGGGCGTGCCGGTCGAGCCGGAAGATGGCGTACTGGAACGGGGCGTCCCTGCCGGTGGCGAGGATGCGCAGCTCGGCGCCCCCGTCCACCCGGCGCGCCCAGACGAGCACCGGGCGGCGCGGAGCCGCGCCGCCGGCGAGCCTGGGCAGCAGCGGGCCGAGGGCGGGGCGCGTGTAGTGGTCGGTCACGACGGTGGTGACCGAGCCGAGCCGGTCGTCGCGCACGTCGCCGGAGTTGTACCAGATGTCACCGCCGACCTGCGGGTGGTCCCGGTTGAGGGTCAGGTGCCTGGTGAGCTCGTCCGGCTGGAACCACTGGGCGGGCTGCCCGGCCGCCCCCGCCTTGTAGGCCGCCTGGCCGATCCAGAGCTGCGTGGGGGTGCCCGCCGCCACGTCGGACCACCAGGGGACCAGCTTGGCGTAGTCGGCGTTCGACTGGCCGATGTACCAGTAGAGCTGCGGCGCGATGTAGTCCAGCCAGCCCTTCTTGACCCAGCCGCGGGTGTCGGCGTGCAGGTTGTCGTATGACTGGCTGCCGCCCGTGTCCGAGCCCAGGGGGTCGGTGGTCCTGTTGCGCCAGATGCCCGAGGGGCTGATGCCCCAGGCGATCTCCGGCTTGGCCTGCCGTACCCGCTGCTGCATCTCCTGCACCAGCAGGTCGACGTTGTTGCGCCGCCACGCAGCGAGGTCGGGGAAGTCCTGGCCGTACTTGGCGAAGGCCGCGCTGTCGTCGAAGGCTGCGGTGTTGACCGGGTAGAAGTAGTCGTCGAAGTGCAGGCCGTCGATGTCGTACCTGGTCACCGCGTCCATCATCGCGTCCTGCACGAACGCGCGGACCTCGGGCATGCCCGGGTTGTAGTAGAGCTTGCCGCCGTAGGGGACGATCCAGTCGGGGTGCTTGGTGCCCGGGTGGTCCGGGTGCAGCTTGGACGGGTCGGGCTGCATCGACACGCGGTAGGGGTTGAACCAGGCGTGGAAGGCCAGGCCGCGCTTGTGCGTCTCCTCGACCACGAACGCCAGCGGGTCGTAGCCGGGGTCCTGGCCCTGGGTGCCGGTCAGATACTGCGACCAGGGCTCGAACGGCGAGGGCCAGAAGGCGTCGGCGGTCGGCCGGATCTGCACGAACACCGCGTTCAGCTTGCGGGCCTGCGCCAGGTCCAGCCAGGCGAGATACTCGGCCTTCTGCTGGTCGGCGGTCAGCCCGGGCTTCGACGGCCAGTTGATGTTGACGACGGAGGCGATCCACATGCCGCGCATCTGGCGCAGCGGCGGGACGTACTCGGCGAATGCGGAGGCGGAGGCGAAGGCGGGCAGGGGTACGGCGGTCGCCGCGGCGGCGAGGGCGAGGCCGCGCAGGACGGTGCGTCGGGTGGGTGAGCTCATGCGGACTCCAAGGGGGGTGTTGCGTCCCGGCCGCTCCCGGCCGCTCCGGCCGCGGGGCCGCGGGGGCCACAGGGCCGCGGGCCAGATGCCGTCGAACGGACACGGAGCCGGTCAGGAGGGTCACGAGGGTCTCGACGGCGAGAATGGCAGAAAGTTACTTTCAAAGCAATGATGATGAAAGAAAGTGTCATTGATGTGTAACCTGCCCCGAGACGTCTCCGGCGAGAAGGTGCCCCCATGCCCCACCACAGCCCCACCCTGGCCCGGCTGGCCATGACCGTGCTCCAGCCCGGCTTCGACGGCACCGCGCCGCCCGACTGGCTGCGCCGGGCGCTCTCCGAAGGGCTCGGCGGCGCCGTGCTGTTCGCCCGGAACCTCGCCGACCCGGCGCAGACGGCCGAACTCGTCGCGGGTCTGCGGCGGGAGAACCCGGCCGTGGTGGTCGCGGTGGACGAGGAGGGCGGAGCGGTCACCCGGCTGGAGGCCAGGACCGGCAGTTCCTGGCCGGGCAACCGGGCGCTCGGGGTGGCCGACGACGCCGAGCGCACCGAACAGGTCGCCCGCGGGATAGGCCGCCTCCTCGCCGCGGCCGACATCACCCTCGACTACGCCCCCGTGGTGGACGTCAACGCCAACCCGGCCAACCCGGTGATCGGCATCCGTTCCTTCGGCCCCGACCCCGAGCTGGTGGCCCGGCAGACCACCGCCTGGATCACAGGGTTGCAGGGKGCCGGGGTGGCCGCCTGCGCCAAGCACTTCCCCGGTCACGGCGACACCGTCACCGACTCCCACCACGCGCTGCCGACCGTCCACGCCGACCTCGAACTCCTCCGGGAACGCGACCTGCCGCCGTTCCACGCGGCCGTCAAGGCGGGGGTCCAGGCCGTGATGTGCGGCCACCTGCTGGTCCCCGCACTCGATCCCGGCAACCCCGCCACGCTGAGCAGGCGGATCCTGACCGGCCTGCTCCGCGAGGAGATGGGCTTCGGCGGCATGCTGGTCACCGACGCGATCGAGATGGGCGCCGTCGCCGCCCTGCACCCCCCGGGCGAGATCGCGGTCCGCGCGCTGACCGCGGGGGTGGACGCGATCTGCGTCGGCGTGTCCTCGGCGGGCGGGGAGAGCGTCTACGCGTTGCGGGACGCGATCGTGCGGGCCGTGCACGACGGCAGGCTTCCCGAGGAGCGGCTGGCCGAGGCGGCGGGACGCGTGCTGGCCCTGGCCGGCTGGTACGCCGGGAACGCCGCCGCGCGGGAGCGGGCACGGGACGCACAGACCACGGAGGCCCGGGAGGCGCCGGGCGGACAGGGAGGACGGGACCCGCGGGGGGAAGGCGAGGAACTCGGCCTGCGGGCCGCCCGTGCGGCCATGCGCGTGACCGTCGCGGGCGATCGGACCGCGCACCCGCCCGTCCTGTCACGGCCGCCGCTGGTCGTCGACATCGCCCCGCGCCTGAACCTGGCGATCGACCCCTCGACCCCCACCGGGCTCGTCGGCGCCATGAGCGAGCTGCTGCCGGGCACCATCGGGCACACCGTCGCCGCCGAGACGGCCGGCCTCCCCGACCTCTCCGACCACCGGCGCCCGCTCGTCCTGGTGGCGCACGACGCCCCCCGCCACGCGTGGGTCCGGGACCTGCTGTCCAGGGCCGTCGGGCTGCGCCCCGACGCGATCGTGATCGAGACCGGGCTGCCCGGCGAGCCGACCGGGGCGGTTCACATCGCCACCCACGGTATTTCCCGGGTTTCGGCCCGCGCGGCCGCCCTATGGCTGACCGGCGAGCAATAGGCTTGATCCCGACAGAAGAGGTGCCCGGATGAACGAGCAAGACGGCCCCACACCCGTGAACCTGGTGGCCACCGTGAGGGCGGTTCTGCCCTCACTCACCCCCGCAGCTCAGGCCATCGCCCGGCTCATCCTCGACGATCCCGGGATGGTGGCCCGCAGCACCATCACCGAGTTCAGCGCGGTCTCCGGGACGAGCGAGGCCACGATCGTGCGCACCGCCAGAGCCCTCGGCTTCGCCGGCTACTCCCAGCTGCGCTTCGCCCTGGCCGCCGCGGTGGCCAGGGAGGAGCCCGAACGGCTCGTCCCCGGCGATCTGGGGCCCGACGACCCGCTCACCGACGTGATCGCGAAGGTGACCCGGGCCGAGTCCGAGGCGCTGGCCGACACCGCGGCCCAGCTCAACCCCGACCGGCTGGGCACGGTGGTCGAGGCGATGACCGCCGCCCGCCGGGTGGACGTCTACGGGGTCGGCGCCTCCGGCCTCGTGGCGGCCGACATGGCACAGAAGCTGATGCGGATCGGCCGCTCCAGCCATGCCTTCACCGACGCGCACCTCGCGCTGACCAGCGCGGCGCTGCTCGGGGAGGGCGACGTCACGGTGGGGGTGAGCTGTACCGGCGAGACCCCCGACGTGATCGCGCCCATGCGGGTCGCCCAGAAGGCGGGCGCGACCACGGTGGCGATCACCAACAACCCGCGCTCCTCGCTGGCCGAGCTGGCCGAGCACGTCCTGGTCTCGGCGGGCCGGGAGACGGCGTTCCGCCCCGGAGCCCTGGCCAGCCGGATCAGCCAGCTCCTGATCGTGGACTGCATCTTCGTCGGCATCGCCCAGCGCACGTTCGAGACCTCGGACGCGGCGCTGCGGGCCACCAGGGGCGCGCTCGACGAGTTCATGGCCGACACCCGCCGCCGCAACAAGCCCTCCTGAGCGGCCTCCGTCCGTGAGCCTGAGGGGACCCGGCCGGGTCCCCTCAGCCCGTGGCCCTCACCCCGGAGAGGATGTGGTCGACGACGTCGGCGGCCGAGTAGTCCTCCGGCAGCTCGTCGAGGAACCCGAGATCCTGACCGAGGGTGAGCAGCGGAGGCTCCCGGTAGCCGTCCGGGCGGCGCTGGCCGAGGCCGATGGCGGAGAGCAGCCCGTTGCACAGGCAGCGGCGCTCCACGGTGTCCTCGACGGGGCGGCCCTTGCGGACGTGCGTGTCGACCGGTTCGGCGGGGCAGCGGTAGCCGACCGCGCCGTCCTCCTTGCGGTAGGGCGTGCGCAGGTGGCCCAGGTCGCACAGGCGGGGGCGGTCGCCGTAGACCTCCGGGTCGGACAGGGTGCCCGGCAGATCGGCGATCTTGAAGGGGAAGCCCGCCGGCGAGGCGCGCGGGTCGTTGCGGACCTCCAGGGTCCCGCTTGACGCGCGCCCGAGCAGGCGCCGCCTGAGCGTGTCGTCCAGGCCCGACTCCCGGCACAGCGCGAAAGCCGTCCCCAACTGGATGCCGGCGGCCCCGGCCTGGACGGCCCGTACCAACCCGTCGGGGGTCGCGTAGCCGCCCGCCAGCCAGAACGGCAGCCCGAGCGCGGCGATCTTGCCGGTGTCGACCTGATCGCGCGGGCCGTAGACCGGCTCGCCTGCGGCGTCGAGCACCATTCTGCCCCGGGGGGGCGCGCTGTGCCCGCCCGCCACCGGTGACTCCAGCACGAACCCGTCCGGGCGGGTCTGCGGAGAGCGGGCGAGGTAGGCGGCCAGGACGTGAGAGGAGACGATGGCCAGCAGCCGGGGCCGCTCCAGCGGTCCGGGCGTGCGGCCGAGCAGCGCCACCGGGTCGATGCCGACGGTGTGGCGGTCCTCCGTGGCGGCCTCCGCCACCGCGACCGATATCTGGGCCGGCTGGTGCACGGCGAGCGCGTCGAGCAGCCGCGGGATCTCCGAGGGGATGCCCGCACCCATCAGCACGTAGTCGACACCGGCGAGCATCGCCCCGTAGACGGCGGCGGGCGTGGCCATCTGGATCTTCTCCAGATAGTTGATCCCGATCGGGCCCTCGTGTCCCTCCTTGGCGAGGAACACCTCGGCGAAGTTCGCGACCACCGTGAGTTCGTCCCGGCCCCGGTGCGAACGCAGGCCGAGCCGGGGCACCGGCCGGTACGGCAGGCCGTCCCCGGCGCCGCCGGGGACGAAATACCGCGACAGGACCCGCTCGGCGACCTCGGGGGCCGGAAAGTGCGCCAGCGCCCTGCGCAGGTGCCCGCCCGGATCTCCGTCCTGCAGCCGCCTGGCCAGCACGACGTCCAGCGCCGTTCCGGACACCACGCCGAGCTGTCCGGTCCGGGCGACGGCCCGCGCCAGCCGCCACCCGGACACGCCGACCCCCATCCCGCCCTGGATGAGGAGGGGCGGCCTGGCCTCAGACACGTCGGGCTCGGACCGTACCGGCCCAGGCGAGCAGGGCGAGCTCCTTCGCCCGGACGGTCTCGCGGGCGGCGCGGGCGCCGGCGTTCCCCCGCGTGGCGCCGGCCGTCCGGAAAGCGCCGATCGACGAGGGCAACGGGTCGCGGACCGCGCGACGCTCCTCGCGGAGGACGCCGGTGAACTCATGGGAAACCGACAAGGCAACGCCCTTCTGGACGACGGAGCGTCAGGGCTCCGCCGGTATCTGGATGCACCTGAGATCCAAGCGATCCGCGGCCACCCTCGCCCAGTGGCCAAAGTCCCGAATCGACAGGCCCTACGGTCACATTCCCGCTCCGCCGCCCGCCGGAGGCGAGCGCCCCGCCCGCGCGGGCGACGGCGGCGCCGCGTCCGTCCCGCGCCCGGCCCTCCTGCCGGCCTCCAGGACCGGCAGGGCGGTGACCTGGCCGGGCGCCTGCTTCTCCAGCGCGTCCCCGGCGACCGCGTCATGCCCGTGATCACGCCCGCCAGGTGTCCGGTACGGTCTTCTTCGTTGTCATTTGTCGCAATAAAGCATGTCGTAATCATCGAAAGGGTTCGACACCGTGCGAAAGGCGCCGCTCATCGCCGTCCTGGCAGCCGGCCTCACCGGCTGCGGTCTCGTGCCC
>NZ_NGFP01000209.1 GCF_002149035.1 Streptosporangium minutum | reverse complement strand
GGGAGCGCCCGTGGGTGCTGCGGAGCGGGTTGCTCTGCGCGGCGGCCGGCTATCTGGTGCTGCTCGCCACGCCGTCGGAAGGCGGCGGCGGCCAGATGGCCGGGATCCTGGCGGCCGCCGTACTCAACGGGCTGGGCAACGGGCTCATGCAGCCGGCGCTGTTCCAGACCGTCACGCGGTGCGCGCCGGCCCATCGGTTCGGGGCCTATCTGGGGGTGCTCAGCTTCCTGTCGGGCGGGTGCGCCTTCCTGGGAGGGCTCGCGGTGGGCCGGCTGTTCGACGCCGGGGGCTGGGGGCCGTCGTTGGCGCTGGCCGGCCTCGGCCTGGTCGCGCTGCTGTCCGCCGCGGCCTGTGGCCTGCTCGACCTCCGGCACGCCGGGAGCGGAGCCGGATCTCCGCACCGCCCCGACCCTGTCCCGGTCGCGCCCGGCGCGGCTGAGGGATCCGGCGGTCGATGATCTCAGCGCCGGCCGTCCGTCACCGGGCCTCGGTGAGGAGGCCGCCGTACGGGACTCCGCCTGCTGCTACGGCTGCGCGACGCGTGAGCGGCGAGGTCGTTTCCCGTCAGGGGCGTCCGGTGAATGCCCGGCGGCTGTGCGCGAGCAACTCGCGCATCGCGGGGCTGTGCGTGTCCTTCCAGATCAGGGCGAGCAGGGCGGGTGTCTCGACGTCGTCGACGGTGAGGGCGGTGAGCCGGTCGCGGTGGTGCGCGGCCATCGAGGCGCTGAGGACGGCGACGGCGAGCCCACGGGCGGCGAGGTCGGCGATGGCGTCCGCGGCGCTGGCCTGCAGCGCGATCACCGGCTGGATGCCCTGTGCCGCGCAGGCCTGGTCGAACACCGTGCGCAGGCCGGTGCCGGGGGGCATGCACACGATCGGGTAGGCGCTCAGGTCGCGCAGGGTGACCCGCCGCTGTTCCGCCAGGGGGTGCCCGGGGGGGACAGCCGCGACGAGCCTCTCACTGATGATCGTCAGCGCGTCCAGTCCGCCGGGGGTGGCGGTCGCGGTCCCGACGAGAGCCAGGTCGAGGGTGCCGGCGCGCACCCCCTCGACGAGCCGGTCGGAGTTGTCCTCCAGCAGCGAGATCTCCACACCGGGATGGGCCCGGTGGAAGGCGGCGAGGGCGTCGAACAGCGGCGTGACGGTGCAGCCGATGACCATCCCGACCGTGAGCCGGCCCCGGATCAGGTCGGTCACCTCGCCCACCGCCTGGCCGAGTGCGCCGGCGGCGGCGAGCGCGGCACGGGCGTGTTCGAGAGCGGCCTTTCCCGCGACGGTGAGGGTGGCGGTGCGTGCCGACCGGTCGAACAGCTCGGCGCCGAGCTCGCGTTCCAGCTGGCGGATCTGGGCGCTGACGCCGGACTGGCTGATGTGCACCCGCTCGGCCGCCCGGGTGAAGTTCTGCTCCTCGGCGACCGCGACGAAGTATTCCAGCTGCCTCAGTTCCATGAACATGGATTCTAGCTTTTAACGGATTCATCTGTTGAGCTTCTGGCCATCGGGTCACCGGAGGAGGCACCCGAGTCCGGCCCCGGGAGGAGGCCGCGCGCCAGCGCCAGCGTGACCGTCACGGACGCCGCCGCCATGACGGCGATCGCCGTACCCGGCGAGGTGTGCTGAGCGAGCGTGCCGGCGAGGGCGGCGGCGACGCCCTGCATGGTGATCATGCCGGAGGAGTGCAGCCCCAGCGCGTGCCCGCTCATCTCGGCCGGGGTCAGGTCCATCAGCCGCTGCTGCAGCACCAGGCTCGCCGCGTATCCGATCGAGGCCACCGTCACGGCCGCGACGGCGAGCGGCACCGGTGGGTCCACGGCGAACACCAGGTACGGCGCGGCCAGCAGGAGCAGCAGCGCGGCGCCGAGCCGCGCCTGCCACCGCGCCGGCACGAACCTGCCGACCAGGACGTCCCCGGCCAGCATGCCGGCCGCGGCGAAGGCGAAGAGCGTCCCGGCCTGCTCGGGCGCGAACGGTACGAACAGCGACTCGCAGCCGACGATCAGCCCGTTCGGCACCCACAGCGCCAGGTAGACGCGGCGGCGGGGCGCCGAGGACCACAGCCGCGCGTTGGAGCGCCACGTCGCGGCCACCGACGGCCGCCCCGAGGCCCGTGGCGCCCGCGCGCTGAGGCCGAACCTGGCGGCGCCCGCCGCGACGAGGTACAGGGCGGCGCCGGCCAGCAGCGTGCCGCGCGGCGACAGCGCCGACACCAGCACGCCGCCCGCCGCGAACCCGCAGACCTGCATGATCCCGACGGACATGTTGACCAGCGACCGCCCGAGCAGGTAGCCGTCCGCGGGCACGATCTCGTTCAGCAGCCCGTAGCGCACCCCGCCGCCCACCGAGCCGACCAGGCCGAGCCCCAGGATGATCGCGAAGACGCCCGGCAGCGGCAGCCCGGACACGGCCAGGGCAGCGGTGCCGAGGCAGAAGGCCAGCGCCACTCCCGTCATCGCGGCGCGCGGCGGAAGCCGGTCGGCGGCCGACAGCAGCGCGGCCGCGCCGATCGCCTGGGCCAGCGAGGGGCCGAACATGCTGAGGGCGGCCAGCAGCGGTGACCCGGTGGCCGCGTACACCAGCACGCCCAGCGCCAGCCCGCTCACGGTCGCCGCCGCCACCTGCGCGGAGACGGACAGGAAGAGCGGAGTGAACTCCGGCGTGCGCAGGAGCTCGCGGTAGGTACGCATGATCGGATTCTGGGTGAGCCCGCCGTACGGGCAGTAATGTTTCGCAGAGGGGCGAAACGGTGGGTCGGCGGCGGTTCCACACGGACGGGGCCCACGCCGTGGTCCCCGTTCAGGGGCGCCCGGTGGTCCTGCGGTGGTGGGAGGCGCGGGCCGTACCGGTCGGCGGGGCGCCGGGCGAGCGGTTCCGCCTCCGGGACGGGGCGGTGCCGCACGTCATGGGCCGGGCCGGGTTCACGGCGTGAGCACGATCTTGCCGCGGGCGTGCTCCGTTTCGAGGAGGCGGATGGCGTCGGCGGTCTCGCTCAGGGGATACGTCCGTTCGATCACCGGCGTGATCTTTCCTGTCGCGACGAGCCCGGCGAGGAGGGTCAGGTCTTCGGTGCTGCGCCTGGCGGCCAGTCCGCGGAGCCTCTGGCTCAGGAACGGCGAGGTCACGGCGGCGGCGATCAGTCGTGGCAGGGGGCCGAGCACCGCGCCGCCGGCGCCGCTGGAGGAGACGTAGACGCCCTTCGGCGCGAGCACCCGGCGGAACTCGGAGAGCCGGTGGTTTCCCACGAGGTCGATGACGACGTCGAATCGGCCCGCGCCCCGGGTGACGTCCTCGCGGGTGTAGTCGATCACGTGGTGGGCGCCGATCGAGCGCGCCAGGTCCATGTTGCGGGTGCTGCAGACGCCGGTGGCCTCCGCGCCGAGCGCCTTCGCGAGCTGGACGGCGAAGGTGCCGACCCCGCCGGAGGCCCCGTTGACGAGCACCGTCCGGCCGGGGCCGGTCTCGCCGAGCCGCAGCGCCTGCAGCGCGGTCGTCGCGGCCACCGGCAGGGTGGCCGCCTGCGCGAACGTCACCTCGGCGGGTTTCGGGGCCAGGTGCGCTACCGGCGCCGCCACGTACTCGGCGAAACCCCGCTGGCTCATCTCGCCGAACACTTCGTCGCCGACCTGGAAGCCCGTCGCCTTCGCGCCGACCGCTTCCACCGTCCCGGCGACGGCGCGTCCCAGGATGGTCTGCCTCGGGCGCCGGAGCCCGAACGCGAGGCGCAGGAGGGCGGGGGAACCGTGCATGGCGGCCAGGTCGCCGTGGTTGACGGAAGCGGCGCGGACCCGCACGAGCACCTCGTCGTCGCCGATGGCGGGCTTCTCGACATCGGTGTGGCGCAGGACCTCGGCTGAGCCGTACTCGTCGTAGGCGATCGCTTTCACGTGTGCTCCTCGTTTCGGTGGCGGGTCGGCGCGGCCCCCGGGGGTGGGGGACGTCGCGTGGGAGAGGTTCGCCCGGTCTGGTTCTCCGGGGCGGGGATCGGCGGCCGCTCAGCGGTGACGCGCTCGGGCGATCCCCTCGGCGACGGTGTGGACGAGCGTGCCGACGGAGGTCACGACGAGTCCCGTGCCGATCCACCGCGGTACGCTCTGCGGCCACCTGGCCGCCTCGACGAAGGCCGGGTTGAGCACCCTGTCGTTCACGGCGAGCCAGATCAGCGTGATCGCGCAGGCGATGAGGACCAGCGACCCGGTGACGGCGAGGGGAACGCTCCAGCGCGCGTAGTGCTTCGCGAAGGAGAAGCCGAGGCTCGCGATCACCAGGGCGATGAAGAGGTACACGATGCCGGTCTCCCACAGCCAGGGCGAGAGCACGCCGATGGGGGCGCCGGCCGCGTCCGTCTCGGTGCTCACCGCCGGTGAGAGCAGCACGAGGGTCGTGAAGAGGACCAGCAGCACCGTCTGGGTGATCAGCTCGCCGTACCGGGCGCGGCGGCTGGGCGGCTCCGGCAGTGCGGCGGGGGTCCAGGGCCGTGCCGGCGTCCGGCGCGGGGCGGCGGTGCGTTCGATGATCGCGAAGAGGAGCGTCGTCCAGAGGACGATGTGGGCGCCGGCCGTGAGGGCCGCGCCCAGGGGGTCGCCGATCAAGCGGGGGGCGGTGGCGCCCTGGAGGCCCCGTGCGAGTCCGACGACCGCGGCGACGGCGGGCACGATCGTCGCCAGCAGGGTGGCAAGCAGCCGCGTGTAGTCGAGGTACAGCGCGGGGCCGATGAGGTGGAGCGGGCGATCGGCGTAGCCGGCGGCCAGCCGCGCCGGGTCGCCGAGCTCGGTGAGCGCCGCGAGCTCCGCTTCGGCGGGGTCGCTTCCGGCTTCGAGACGATCGTCGACGGCGTCCGCGATCGAGGCGCGGAGCTCCTTTTCGATGTCGGGGCGCTGCCTGCCGGGCAGGTGGCGCAGGATCGCGTCGACGTAGCGGTCGGTGAGGGTGCTCGTGGTGGTCATGACTCGCCCTTCAGGGTGCGGAACGCGGTGTCGAGCTCGTCCCAGCCGCGGCTCAGGGTGTCGGCGAGCGCGACGCCCTTGTCGCTCGTGCGGTAGAACTTGCGCGGCCGGGACTCCTCGGTGTTCCAGTCGCTGGTCAGGAGCTCCTGTTTCTCGAGGCGGCGCAGGAGCGGGTAGAGGGTGTTGGCGTCGACGGCGAAGCCGCGCCGGCCGAGCAGGTCGAGCAGGGCGTACCCGTAGTTCGGCTGCTTCAGGATGAGCAGGCAGGCGAGCACGACGGTGCCCCGCCGAAGTTCCTGCAGGTGGGTCGAGAGCAGCTCATCGTCAAGCATGGAAACACAATATTGTGTGCCACACAGTAATGCAACGCGTCGGCCGTCGGAACGGGTCTCCGGCCGGCCGCGGGCCTCCTGCAGCCCGTCATCCGGGCGTGGCGGGACGAGGGGGTATGCGCGAGGGCGTGATCATCCGCGTTGGGGGCTTCGCCGTACGTCCGTCACCGGCTCACCGGCCGGCTACACGGCGCGGGCGAGCCGCGAATACCGCGCCGGGGAGGTGCCTGTCGAGGCGGTGAAGTCGCGGATGAAATGGGCTTGGTCGGCGTAGCCGAGTTCGGCGGCGAGGGCGGACCAGTCCTGTGGGGCGGCGGCCGCGCGTGCGGCGGCCTCCTGCATGCGGGCACGGCGGATCACCCACTTGGGGCCGACGCCGACGTACTCGGCGAACAGCCGCTGCAGCCGGCGCGTGTTCACACCGGTGGCCGTGGCGAGCTGGGACACCCGCAGGACGGAGGGGTCACGCATGATCGCCGCGACCATGCCGGCGGCCTCGTCGACGGCCGGGTCCGGCTCGGGCCGGCGGCTTCGCAGCAGCCCGGCCGCGAGGTCGAGCGCGGCGGGGACCGAGGGTTCGGCGATGATCGCATCCGCCGTCGTACGGGCGGCCGGGCCGAAGACCTTCTCGATGTCGAGGGTCCGGCCGGTGAGGGCGGACACCGGGGTCGTGAGGAAGGGGCGGAAGCCTCCCGGCCGGAACCGCACGCCCACGACCCGGCCGGCTCCGGAGATCTCCTCGGTGAACGCGTCACGGACGACGCCGGTGACCCGTGCCCGCCCGCCGGTGGTGAAGCTCAGGTGAACCATCGGATCGGTGAGGACCCGCTGCCGGTGCGGCCTGGTCAGGTCCCAGTGGAGGATCCAGTAGCCGTCGACGAACTGCGCCAGATCCGCAGGGGCCGGTTCCCGGGTGAGCCGGAACCGCTCGGCGGCCGTCCGGGGGTTCAGGATGCCCCGCTGCCGCGTCTGCTCGATACCGTCCATCGTCGTACGTCTACCGTGTCCTGGGGGAAAGGGATGAGATCTCTGATGACCCGCGCGCCGGAGGCGGCCGACGAGGTCGTGCGGGGGGTGGAGCGGGACCGGCTCGACGGTCACACGCCCTGCCCGGGGCCGGATGTGCGGGGGCCGGTGAACCATCCGATCCTGTGGACCGGATTCCGAGGTTACACCGCGGGACTCAGGCAGCCGCCCGGTCGGCCCGGGGCGGCGGCCGTACCCTCGGGTTCCGGCTCAGCGGTCCGCTGACCGCCGGGACCGTGGCGTATTTCCGCGAAGGGCTCGGTTCTCCGGCTGGAGGGGTGCTTCGAAGCGGGTCAGCCAGGTGGCGAGGAGTGATTCGAGGTGCGCGGCCTCTTCGGGGGTCAGCTCCTCGACGAGACGGCGTTCGTTGCGTATGTGTTCGGTGAACGCCTGGTCGATCAGCTCCCTGCCCGCGGCGGTGAGCGCGACCACCCGCCCGCGGCCGTCGCTCTCGCTCGGGCGGCGGGTGACGAGCCCGTCGCGTTCGAGCCGGTCGATGCGTTTGGTCATCGCGCCGGTGGTGACCATCGTGAAGGCGGCGAGCTCTCCGGGGGCGCGCTCGAACGGCGCGCCGGCGCGCCGGAGGGCGGCGAGGACGTCGAACTCCCCCTCCCCGAGCCCGTACCGCCGGTAGACGACACAGAGCTGTTCGGTGAGGTGCCCGGCGAGGCGGTGAAGGCGGCCGATCACCCCCTGCGGGCTCACATCCAGGTCGGGGCGCTCGCGCGCCCATTCCTTCTGGATGCGGGCGACGTGATCCAGCGGTTCGGTCATGACGGCAGCATAGCTTCCACAGAAGCTATATTGTCTTCCATGGAAGCTGCTTTTCGCTGGGCGCTGGTCACCGCGATAGCGCCGGTCGCGTGGGGGACGAACTACTTCGTCACCCACCAGTTCCTCCCGGCCGGCTACCCGCTGTACGGGGCGGCCATCAGGGCGCTGCCCGCGGGACTCCTGCTCCTGCTCGTCAGCGGGAAGCGCCCCCGTGGATCGTGGTGGTGGAAGTCCCTGGCTCTCGGGACCCTCAACATGAGTGCGTTCTTCGCGCTGATCTACCTGGCGGCTCAGCTGCTTCCGACGAGCGTCGCCTCGGCGGTCATGGCTACGTCGCCCGTCGTGATGATGCTCCTGGCCTGGTCGCTGCTCTCGGAGCGCCCGCGGATCCCGCACCTGGCCGGAGCCGGCATCGGCGTCGCGGGTGTGTGCCTCATGCTGTTCACCGGCGTGGCCGCCGTCGGTGTCCTCGGCGTGCTCGCCTCCATCGCGGCCATGGTGATGTCGTCGCTCGGCTATGTGCTGGCCAAGAGATGGAGCGCGGGGGTCGACGTGCTGTCGTCGACCTCGTGGCAGCTCATCGCCGGGGGAGTCGTCCTGGTGCCTTTCGCCGTCGTGGCGGAGGGGGCGCCGCCGGCTCTGGAGGGACCCGCGATCCTCGGGTTCGCTTACGTCACCGTCGTCGCGACGGCCCTCGCCTTCGCCGCCTGGTTCGCGGGGCTGCGGCATCTGCCGGCGGGAACCGTGGGACTCGTCGGGTTGCTGAATCCGGTGACCGGGGTGCTGCTCGGCACCACGGTGGCCGGAGAGGCACTCACCGCGCGTCAGCTCTGCGGCCTGGTGCTGGTCCTCCTCGGAATCCTCCTCGGGCAGCCCGGCGCGGCCCGCCTCGCCGCACTCGTCCGCGGCCGGGTCTGCCGCCCCTCGCCACCGGCCGGCGCGGCGCCCGCCACGGCCGCGTCCCCCGCCGGGCCGTCACCGCCTCGGTCCCCGGCCACGACCACCTCCATCCGCCCGAGAGGTGTCAGCGATCATGAGATGGCCACCGGCACCGCGAACACGCCGGGTCAGGAGGTCACCCGCGGGGGAAGCCGAGCTGGGTGCGTAACTCCAACTGATCGAAGTAGAGACGCAGGCTCACGATGAGCCCGTTCTCGACCGTGCAGATGTAGCAGCAGCGCAGTGAGACGGGGCGACCCGTCGGCGTGACCACTTGGCCGTCGGGCATCATGTACGGGCCCTTGTGGGTGCCCACCATCAACAGCTCGTCAACCACCACATCACCGGCGTCGAACGACTCCACGACCACCGCGTGGACGTCCGGAAAGGCTTCCCAGAACTGTCCTATGTACGAGGCGAGTTCTTCGTGGCCCTGGGACAGGCCTTCCGGGCTGACGGTCACCCCGGTCGGGCTGACGGTGCGCAGCAGCGCGTCCATGTCATGGACGTTGAACGCGGCGGTGTACCTGTCGCGTACCTCCCGGGCGTCGGTCATGGTGTCGCCCTCCTCCCGAGTCGATGCGTGCGACGCGGCCGCCTCTCCAAGGGGGCTGTCGTATCGATCGCCACGACGACCGAGGCGGACACCTCGCCGGACCCGCTGCTCATCCCAAGCATATGACCAGGGCGGTTCCGCCGGCCCGGCGCCGAACCCGGTCGAGGCCCAGGAGCCGGCGGCGACGCGCGGCCACGCGGCCGGCGCCGGTCCGGCCGGCGGCGCGGACGGCTCGCGTACGGTCATCCGATTGCGGTCCGTCGCCGCTCACACCGTCTGGTCCGGAACCCGTTTCACGCCGTCAGGACCATGCGCGTCCCGCGGGGAAGGTCGGCCACACGCGCCCGTGGCCGACTACCGCACCGGGGTCTCGTCACAGATCGGTGGCTATGATCTTTTCGATGTTCCGTTCGGCGAGCGCCGTGATGGTGACGAACGGGTTGACGCTGGTGTTGCCGGGGATCAGCGAGCCGTCGATGACGTACAGGCCGGGATGGCCGGTGAGACGGCCGTAGTTGTCGGTGGCCTTGTTCAGGACCGCGCCGCCGAGCGGGTGGTAGGTGAGGTGATCGCCCCAGATCTTGTAGGTGCCGAAGAGGTCGGTCCGGTAGATCGTCCCCTCCTTCGCGTTGATCTTGTCGAAGATCGTCTTCGCCATGTCGATGGCCGGCTGCTTCCAGGAGGTCTGCCAGTTCAGGTCGGCCTTGCCGGTCGCGGCGTTCCAGGAGAACTGGGCGCGGTTCGGGTTCTTGGTGATCGCCAGGTAGAACGAGGCGTAGGTCTCGATCCCGGTGGGCAGCGGTGCGACCTCGGCGAACGCGCCGCCGGCCGCCCAGTTGTCGATGCCGGCGCAGGGGATGGCCGACTGGAGGCTCCCGGTCGGGTCCCACATGTGGTTGGCGCGGCCGCACATGACGTTGCCGTTGTCGCCCCAGCCCTTGCCGATCTCGTCGTTGAGGTTGGGCAGTGCGCCGGTGGCCTTCAACTTGACCAGCAGCTTGCTGGTGCCGACGCTGCCGGCGGCGAAGAACACCCTGTCCGCGGTCACGGTCTTGGTGGCCGTGGTGTCGCCGTTGGTGTTGAGCTGGTCGATGACGACCGTGTAGCCGCCGCCGGCCGCCGGGGCGACCGAGGTGACCTTGTGCAGCGGCGAGATGGCGACCCTGCCGGTGGCCTTGGCCCGGGCGATGTAGGTCTGCTGCAGCGATTTCTTGCCGTGGTTGTTGCCGTAGAGGATCTCGCCGGCCAGCGCCGACTTGGTGACGGTCCCGGCCGCCTCCTGCTTCATGTAGTCCCAGTCGTACACGTCGGGCACGAAGACGAACGGGAAGCCGGAACGCTGGGCGTGCTTACGGCCGACCCGGGCGTACTGGTAGCAGGCGGTGGAGTCGAACCAGGCCGGATCGACGGAGCTGACCCCCAGCCCGGCGTTGGCGCGCGGGTAGTAGATGTCGTACATCTCGGCGGCGTTCACCGACGGGAGGACGGCGCCGAAGTTCTCGCGCTTGGGAGTGACCGCCATGCCGCCGTTGACCAGCGAGCCGCCGCCGACGCCGCGGCCCTGGTAGACCGTGATGCCGCTGAAGTCCTCGGCGTCCAGGATTCCGGTGTAGCGGGAGATGTCCCTGTCGATCGGGAAGCCGAGGAAGTAGTTGAGGGGCGCCTTGCTCCTGGTGCGCAGCCAGTAGGACCGGTGGTCGGGCTCGCGCGTGTTGCAGAAGATCTTGCCGTCGGGGCCGGGGGTGTCCCAGGCCATGCCCATCTCGATCATGTGCACGTCGACGCCCGCCTGGGCGAGACGCAGGGCGGCGACGGAGCCGCCGTATCCGGTGCCGATCACCAGGGCCGGGACGCGGGCCCCGCTGGTGATCGGAGCGGCCGCGGGGACGGCCGCCGCCTGGGCTGCGGTGGCGCGACCCGTAAGGGCCGCGACCCCCAAGAGGGAACCGGTTCCAGCGATGAATCCACGACGTGAGATCCATTTGGAGCCGGTACTGCCCGAGGTGTTGTCGCTCATGTACTGTTCCTCACTCTCAATGAAATGAGAACGGGTTCTACATATTGCTCACGCGTTGAGCCGCTCCGTGCCTCGTAGGTGTCCTCTGTCCGACCGCACGCCTGGAGCGCCAGGTCACCGCGTGTCCGCCCGCCTGACGGAGGGCGATGAGCCGCCGGGCAGCGCGCACACGGTGTCGAGGCCCAGCACATGGTTGAGCCGGCCGAACGCCAGCCAGGAGCCGATGCTCATGCTCAGCTCCACGATCTCGAGCTGGCTGTAGTGCGCGGTCATCCGAGTCCAGAACTCGTCGTCGAGGCCGTGGTGATCCAGGGCGTACCGCTCGGCGTACTCGGCGGCCAGCCGGGTGCGGTCGTCGAAGGCGTCGGTGGTGCGCCACCGGGTCACCGCGTCGGCGAACTCCTCCTCGACCTTCTGCCCGTCCCGTTCGGTCCGCCAGTCGAGGCAGAAGACGCACCCGTTGATCTGCGCGATCCGCAGCCGTGCGGCCTCGAACTCGCGGAGCCCGAGGGTCGTGTGGGCGTACACCGACAGCGAGAAATTCGAGGCGGCGATCCCGATGCCCGGAACCATCTCGCCCCACACGTACTCGATCGCGTCCCTGCCCTCGGGGATGTCGATGTTCATGGTTGTCTCCTCCCGAGTTTGCCGACCGCGGGACGCAGCGGGACGTCGAGCGCGTCGTAGAGTCCGGGTTCCGCGTCCAGGAGCCAGTCGATGGCGCTCACCAGCCGGCCGACCGCGGTGGCGTTCCCGCCCGCGGCCCGGCTGCCGCCCTCGTCGGTGGCCTCGACCGTGACCTCGATGCGCGGGCGGCCCTCGATGATCACCCGGTGTGCCCCGTCGCCGTCGGGCGGCGTCGGCCAGTCCGGCGCGCAGGACGGGTGGATGCGGGTGACGTGCTCGATGACGATGCGGGGTTCGCCCTCGACGATGCCCTGCACCTCGAACCGGACCGCGCCCTGGGTGCCGGCCTCGAACTCGCCCATCGTCGTGGTGCTCACCGTGGAGTCGAGCGGGCGCCGGTCCAGGGTCTCGCGGATCTCGTCGAGTTCGACGCCGAGGGCCCTGGCCATCAGCCGTACCTGCCCGCCCCACACCATGGTCGGCACCGTCGGCGCGATCATCGGCGGCTCGTAGTCCATCGGCTGGCCCATGCCGACCAGGTACCGGACCGAGTCGGGCTGGTCGTAGGTCGAGTAGTCGAAGATCTCCTGGCAGCGGATCACGTCTACGACGGTGCCGAGTCCGCTGATCAGCAGTGGCAGCACGTCGTTGCCCCAGCCGGGGTCGACGCCGGAGACGAACAGCGAGCCGCCGCCGTCCGCGATGGCGGCCAGCACCGGTTCCCGTAGCTCCGGCGGCGCGTTGCGCTGGTCGTAGAGGGCGTACATCGCGGGGGTGACGACCACGGCGCCGGCCCGGATCGCCCTGATGATGTCGGCGAGGGCCTCGTCGGGACGGATGTCGCCGGACGCCGCGTACACCACGGCGCGGGGGCCGGTGGCCAGCACCGCGTCGATGTCGTCGGTCGCCGCGACCCCCAGATCGCAGCCGAGCCCGCCGAGATCGCCGGCGTCGCGGCCGACCTTGCCGGGGTCGTGGACGAGCACGGCAGTGAGTTTCAGCGCCGGGTGGGCCTCGACGGCGCGGATGGCCGCGCGGCCGACGTTGCCGGTACCCCAGACGATCGTGGACACCATGGCCGGAGCGTAGCAAGCGCTTGGTTCAGTGTATAGTGCCGCCGCGACGGCGCCTCCTCCGTCCTGCTGTCCCACTGAATGGGTGGATATCGCAACCTGGTGTGAGACAGTGGCAGACGTGCTCATCCTGGCTGGATGTCCCGTGCACGAGCTGCTGGAACGCCAGGCGACCAGCCTGGCCAGGCAGCTCGTACACGTCTTCGTCGAAGAGATCCCCATCTACCGGCGACTGCCCAGGGAGGAGCTCGAAGGCGACATCACCATGATCACCGAGCACAACCTGCGGATGATCTGCGAGATGTTCCGCCACGGGCACCCGCCCTCCTCCGCCGAGCTGGCCCCGTTACGCGCCTCGGCCGCGCGCCGCGCCCAGGAACGGGTACCGCTCGAAGCCCTGCTCGCCGCCTACCACCTGGGCGCCCGCTGGATCTGGGACCGCCTGATCGCCACCGCCACGCCGGCCGACTTCGCGGCGGTGGTCGACATGAACCGCCTCGTCCTGGTCTATATCGAGGCGGTGACCTCCGCTGTGGGCGCCGCCTACCTGCAGGAGCGCGAGGGCATGCTCAGCCAGGAGCAGCACGCCATGCACGCCGCCGTCTCCGCGCTGCTCGGCGGCGATCACGCGGCCCTGGCGGCGGTACGGCTGGCGCCCGGCTACCTGGTCATGGCGATCGCGGTGGGCGCGCACCCTGACGAGAAGCAGGACGAGCCCGGCGGATCGATCGCCGCCCGGCGCAAGCTGGCCAGGATCAGGGACGCCGTGCAGCGTTACGCCTCCGAACAGGTCCTGTTCGTGCTGGACGCGACGGGCGGCCTCGTGCTGTTGCCCTGCGGCGGCGAGCCACCGGCCCCGGCCGAGGTCGTCGAGGCGATGTCCAGGGCGGCGGGGGTGCCGGTCTGGGCGGCGGCCGAGCAGGCGACGCCCGCCGAGGTCTCGGCCGCCGCGGGAGTGACGGAGGAGGTGCTGGAGGTGGCGCGGATCTTCGGGCACCCGCCGGGCGCCTACCGGCTGGCCGACGTGCTGCTGGAGTACCAGCTCACCCGGCCGAGCAGGGCCACCGCCAGGCTCGCGGGCCTGCTCGACCCTCTGCTGGACAACCCCGACCTGCTCAGGACGCTCAAGGTCTATCTGGAGACCGGGCTCGACCGCCGCCGCACGGCCGAGCTGCTGCACGTGCACCCCAACACCGTCGACTACCGGTTGCGCCGGGCGGTGAGCTTGACCGGCCTCGACCCGGCCGACCCAGCGCAGCTCCAGCAGATCGGAGCCGCGCTGGCGGCCAGGAGGCTCACGCCCCGCTGACGGCGGCGATCACCGCCTCCGCGAAGCCGCGCATCCCGCGCGCGTTGGGGTGGAAAGGCGTCGCCGGCGAAGCCGGGACGTAGGGCTCGATCCACCGGGTCCCCGCCGACGTGCACGGGTCGTGACCCGTGCTCGGCGTCTGCAGGTCGATGAAGCCGACGCCCGCCGCCGCCGCCTGCTCCGCCAGTGCCTGGTTGAAGTACTGCAGGGTCGCGCGGATGTAGTTGGCGTCCTGCTTGATGATCGGCACCCGCGGGTAGCAGCCGTTGGGCGGGGCGTAGGTCCCGTAACCCACCACGAAGATCCTGGCCTGCGGTGAGCGGGTACGGATGTCGGCGACCAGAGTGGTCAGCTTCGGGCGCAGCGCGTCGGTTTTGACCCGCCAGGTGTCCTGCCCGTTCTCCATGTAGTCGTCGTTGCAGGCGTCGCCGACGGGCGGCGGCAGCAGGTTCAGGCAGTCCTCGATGAAGCCGGTCAGACCGATGTCGTTGGCGCCGATCTGTACGGTGACCAGCGTGGTGTCCTGGCTGAGCGCGTTCAGCTGCGGCGGCACCGAGCCGAGGTCGGTGCCCTGCGCGTTGTACATGTCCTTGGTGTCGGCGCCCGAGCAGGTGACGTCACGGAACGCGGCGGCTCCGATGGCCTGCGCGGTGAGGTGGGCGTAGTTGCGGTTGGAGCGCCAGCACCCGAGGTCGGGTACCACCTGGTCGGGCACCAGCGGCCCGGAGGCGGCCGAGTCACCCAGGGCCACATACACCTCACCGGCTGAGGCTTGGGCGGGCGGGGCGATGGAGACCGCCAGGACGATCGCGGCGATCACTGATCGGATCACACTGAACTCCCTTCGGAAAGGATCGGCTCTGCCGTACGAGGTCTGAGCAGGAACCCGGCTGCTGCCGCGGTGAAGAACATCAGCACGCCGTAGGTGGCGGCAGGGATGGCCATCTGGGCGCTGTTCAGCAGGGAGAGCGCCACCGCGATCGACAGCGTGCCGTTGTGGATCCCGATCTCCATGCAGGAGGCGACGGCCTGCTCGCGCCGTACTCCGGCCAGGCGCGGCGCCCAGTAACCGATCGTCAGGCTGATCACGCTGAACGCCAGCGTGATCAGGCCCACCGACTGGATGTAGCCGCCGAGGTTGTCGAGCTCCTGGAGCAGCGCGCCGGCGATCACCAGCGCCAGGATGACCGCCGACGCGATCTTGACGGGCGTGTTCATCCGTTCGGCGAAGCGCGGCGCCATGGCGCGGACCGCCATGCCGGCGGCGACCGGCACCAGCACGACCGCCATCACCTGCAGGGTCTTGTCGAACTGCAGGCCGAGCGTGCCTGAGCCGCCGGCGAAGTAGGACAGCGACAGGTTGGTCACCAGCGGCAACGTCACCACGGCCAGAACCGAGTTGATCGCGGTCAGCGTCACGTTGAGCGCGACGTCGCCGCCGAACAGGTGGCTGAAGAGGTTGGCCGTCGTGCCGCCGGGCGAGGCGGCCAGCAGCATCATGCCGACGGCGAGAGGGGCCGGCAGGTCGAAGGCGACCACCAGGCCGAAGCAGATCGCGGGCAGCACCAGGATCTGGCAGCCCAGCGCCACGACGGTGGCCTTCGGATAGACGACGACGCGGCGGAAGTCGGAGATCGTCAGGCTCAGTCCGAGGCCGAACATGATGATCGCCAGCGCGATGGGCAGGAGGGTTCCGGCAAGGGCCATGGGGGGTGCTCCTCGGGAGGGATCAGCGGCGGAAAGGCCCGCTGACCTCATAGGTGATACCGCCCGTTCCCGCCCGTTCGCCGCTGGTGCCGCGCTGGGAGGAGAAGTACAGGCGGGTGCCGTCGGGGGAGAAGGCGGGGCCGGTGATCTCGGATTCGCTCTGGCCGTCGAGCCGCATGACCGGCGCGACCACCCGGCCCGGGGTGATGATGTTGATCTCCATGTTGCCGCCGTCCTCGGCGACGTAGAGGTCACCGCCCTGGGTGCCGGTGATGTTGTCGATGCCGGTGAGCGTGCCGGTGCTGTCGTAGATCGCGGTCACCGTCTGGCGCGTGGCGTCATAGGCCCACACGCTCCGGTCGCCCTTGGCGGTGAAGTAGCAGACGCCGTCCGCGTAGTGGCAGCCCTCGCCGCCGTCGAAGTGCCTGGCCGCGCTCACCTGGTGCCTGGTCTGCTTCTGGAAGACGCCGGGCGCCGGGTCGGGTACCGCCCGCCAGAGGTTGTCGGTGCAGAAGACCTCGAGACGGCCGCTGGACAGCTCGCCCCAGACGTTCGGAACGAAGCGGTAGAAGCAGCCGTCATCCTCGTCCTCGGTCAGGTAGACGACCCGGTGATCGGGGTCGCAGGCGGCGGCCTCGTGTTTGAACTTGCCCATCGCCGGACGCTGCTGGGCGCCGCGCGCGCCGTACGGATCGGTCTCGTAGACCTTGCCGCGGAAGATCTCCTCACACGAGAGCCAGGTGTTCCACGGCGTGCGCCCGCCCGCGCAGTTGAGGTTGGTGCCCGACAGGATCCGGTAGGCCCGATCGATCGAGCCGTCGGCCCTGAACTTGATCGCCGAAGCGCCCCCGACCAGCGGGACCTCGGAGTTGGAGACGTAGATCCAGCCGGTGCCGTCGGCGAAGCAGGCGCCGCCGTCCGGGGCCGGGTGCCAGAGGGTGCCGCCGACGGAGTGACCCGACCTGGCCACCACCCTGCTGCTGAACCCGGCCGGCAGCGCGACGCCGTTGGCGTCGGGCTCGCCGAGCGGGCCGTACGGGCTCTCGCCCGCGACCACCGTGGAGGCGAGCGCGGCGTTCTGCCACAGGGTGCCGGACAGGGCGACGGCGGAGAGGGACACGATGAAGGTGCGGCGTTGCATAGGGGCTCCAGTGATCGCCTACATTTCTCCCCCCCAAACCATGGGCTGGCGGCGGTCTTCTGGGAACTGGAGGAGGCAGTAAATCTGAGCGGTCAAATCTGTGACAGATCACAAACCTCGGACTGCCCCTGTGCGGC
>NZ_NGFP01000208.1 GCF_002149035.1 Streptosporangium minutum | reverse complement strand
GTCCTGCGGAGCGATCCCCGGCAGCTGCTTCTCGGTGAAATCCTCGCCCACGTCCGTGAAGATCTTCCAGGACATGACGGCGGCGATGACGCCGTGAACGGCCGCGATCGCCATGGTGAGGCGCCGGCCGGCCATCTCGGTCCCGAGCCACGCCCCCGGGTGGAACGCCTTCAGGAGGCTCAGGGCCAGCATGAGGCAGACCTCTTTGACCACTGTCGCGAAGGCGATGTCGTGCAGCCGGTTGAGATGCCTGACCGCCTCCTGAAGACCGTGGGCCTTGGCCACCGCGCGGTCGGCGAGCTGGATGCCCGCGGTGACGAAGTCGCGGAGCTTGCGGTCGGCGGCGTTCTTCGCGTCCCCTTCCCAGGCCCTGGCGAGGGCCTCCCGGTCCGTGGGATCGCCGGCGCCGAAGATGACGCCGAGCCGCTCGGCCCTGTCCCGCCAGGCCGACACGGCACGGTCGACGCTGTCGTCGTCGAAGGTCATCGCGGTCATCCAGACCACACAGGCGATCGCGGCGCTCCGGCTCGTCAGGGAGGCCACTCTGAGCATCGCGTGGGTCCGCCCGCTCATCTTCTGCAGGCGGGCCAGCTCGGCGGAGCCCGGGCTCCACCTCTTCATGTCCTCGTTGAACGCCCGTGGCCATCCGGACGCTCCCACGGCGAGGCCCGCCGAGGCGGCGCTCCCGACCGCCAGCGCGCCGCCTTTCCACGACTGCCCTTCCGGCCGGTGGTCGGGGTGGAGCCGCCGTCTCATCTCGTCGGAGTAGATGTCGAGTCTGCCCGTCCGGCCGGCGCGTTCGAGGAGGGCCTGGATGGCGGCGTCCTCCGCCGTGACGTATCCCTCGGCGGTGGCGCGCATCCCCGAGGAGATGCCCCGCGCCGACTCCGCCCCCGCGTCGACCCTGCGGTGGAAGTCTCCCTGGCTGAGGTTGTGGCGCAGTACGGCCGGGAGACCGATGATTCCCAGCGCCCCGGCGGACAGCCCGGTGAAGTCCGTGCCGCCGATGGAACTCAGGCCGGATTGGACCTCTTTCGCGTTCAGGCCTGCGCGTCGGATCGCATCCTGGCTGACGGAGAGGAAGGCGTCTGTCATAGCGCTAATTTGTAACGCAGTTCCGGTGGATCTTCGAGGGCCTCGATGGTGTTATGGAGTCATATCGCCGGATTCATCAACCTTGTGCCCGTCAGGGCCGTTACGGCGGGTCCGCTCCCGGCACCGGTACGGCCGGAAACCGGTACGGCAGACAAGCGGGCAACCGGTACGGCGGGCAAGGGGCCCGGAGGCGGATCCGGCGACCGGGATCCCCGACACGGCGCCGGACACCCGTCACGGATGCCGGCTGGAGACCGAGATGACCTCGCCCGTCATGTACGTGGAGTACTCGCTGGCCAGGAAGACGATCACGTTGGCCACCTCCCACGGCTCCGCCGACCGGCCGAAGGCCTCGCGGGCGGTGAGCTCGGCGAGCAGCTCGTCACTGGTGACCTTGGCCAGGAAGGGGTGCATGGCCAGCGACGGGGCGACGGCGTTGACCCGGATGCCGTGCGGGGCGGCCTCGACGGCGGCGCACCTGGTCAGGGCCATCACCCCGGCCTTGGCGGCGGCGTAGTGCGCCTGGCCCTCCTGGGCCCGCCATCCGATCACCGAGGAGTTGTTGACGATCACCCCCGAGCCCTGCGGGACCATCCGCCGCAGGGCGGCCCGGGTGCAGCGCATCGTGCCGGTGAGGGTCACGTCGAGCACCACGTCCCACTGCTCGTCGGTCATGTCGACGAGCCTGGCCGTACCGCCCAGTCCGGCGTTGTTGACCACCACGTCCAGCCGTCCGTGCGCCTGCTCCACGGCCTCGAACAGGGCCTGGACCTCCGTCTCGGAGGTCACGTCGCACGGCACCGCGAGCGGCTTGACCCCGGTCAGCTCGGCCAGCGCCTCGGCGGCCTCACCCAGCCGCCGCTCGTGCCGGTCGGAGACGACCACGGTCGCGCCCTCCTCGGCGCAGCGCCGGGCGGCGGCGTAGCCGATGCCCGCCCCGGCCGCCGCCGTCACCAGCGTGACCTTCCCGTCGAGCAGGCCGTGGGCACGGGGGTAGGGGGGAGGTGTCGCCATCTGGGCTCCATTCTCGCGACGGCGTTCTCGCGGCGGCGGGACAGGCGGGCATGGCCGTCTCAGCCCTTGGGCAGGCCCAGGGTGCGCTCGGCGATGATGTTGCGCTGGATCTCGCTGGACCCGGCGTAGATGGTGTCGGCGCGGCTGAACAGGTAGAGCCGCTGCAGGTCGTTCAGCTCGTACGGCGGGCCGTCGGCGACCAGGCCCTCCCGGCCCTGGACGGCCTGGGCCAGCTCGCCCAGCCGCCGGTGCCACTCCGACCAGTAGAGCTTGCCGATCGACACCTCCGGACCCGGTTCGCCGGCCGACAGCGAGGTCATGGTGCGCAACGCGTTCAGCCGCATGATCTGCAGCTCCAGCCACGACTGGACCAGCCGGTCGCGCAGCACCGGGTCCTGGGCGGCCCCGGTCCGTCTGGCGGTCTCCACCACCTTGGCGTACTCCCGCTGGAAGCCGATCTGCTGGCCGAGGGTGGAGGCGCCGCGCTCGTAGCCGAGGGTGGCCATGGCGACCCGCCAGCCCTCGCCGGGAGCGCCCAGGACGTTGGCGGCGGCGGTGCGGGCGCCGTCGAAGAAGACCTCGTTGAACTCGCTGGTGCCGGTCATCTGCACGATGGGCCGGACCTCGACGCCCGGCTGGTCCATCGGGACCAGGAGATAGGACAGGCCCCGGTGCCGTTGCGAGCCGGGCTCGGTCCGGGCGAGCACGAAGCACCAGTCGGCCACGTGGGCCAGCGAGGTCCACACCTTCTGGCCGGTGATCACCCATTCGCCGTCCTGGAGACGCGCGCGGGTCTGGACGCCGGCCAGGTCGGAGCCCGCGCCGGGCTCGGAGTAGCCCTGGCACCAGAGCTCCTCGCCCCGCCGGATGGGGGGCAGGAAGCGCCGCCGCTGCTCCTCGGTGCCGTGGTCGATGACGGTCGGCCCGATCAGCCCCTCGCCGATGTGCCCGACCCTGGCCGGAGCCGCCGCGCGGGCGTACTCCTCGTGGAAGGCGACCTGCTCCTCCAGCGTCGCCTCCCGCCCGCCGTACTCCTTGGGCCAGCCCAGGCATGTCCAGCCGGCCTCGCCGAGCCGCCGCTCCCAGGCCAGGCGGATGTCGTGGCCCTCGTGCTCGCGGCCCGGCCCGCCCAACCCCCGGGCGGCGGAGAACTCACCGCTCAGGTGCTCGGCCAGCCAGGAGCGGATCTCCTCGCGCAGGGTCATCAACTACCTCCAGCGTGGAGACCTCGGGCTTCAGCCCCTGGGGAGGAAACGCGGCACAGCGCCGCACGGAATTTTCTCGAACACGCGTACGGTCCCGGCCGTGCTGCGTCATGATGTGCGCCATGGCGCAGCGTGTGAAGCGGGCCTTCACCTACCGCTTCTATCCGACCCTCGAGCAGGCCGAGCAGCTTGCCCGGACGTTCGGCTGCGCCCGCCTGGTCTACAACAAGGCGCTGGAGGAGCGCAGCCGCGCCTACACCCGGGAAGGGCGGAGGGTCTCCTACGGGGAGTCGTCGGTTGCGCTGACCGTCTGGAAGCGCACCGAGGAGCTGGGTTTCCTGGGGGAGGTGTCGTCGGTGCCGCTGCAGCAGGCCCTGCGCCACCTGCAGGCGGCCTTCACCAACTTCTTCGCCAAACGGGCGAAGTACCCGAGGTTCAAGTCCCGCAAGAGGTCCCGGCTGTCGGCCGAGTACACCCGGTCGGCGTTCACCTGGCGCGACGGGCAGCTGACCCTGGCGAAGATGGACACCCCGCTGGACATCGTGTGGTCGCGGCCGCTGCCCGAGGGTGCGCAGCCGTCCACCGTGACCGTGTCGAAGGACCCGGCCGGGCGGTGGTCGGTGTCCATCCTGTGCCAGGACACGATCCGCCCGCTGGACCCGGCCGACGGCGTGGTCGGCCTCGACGCCGGGATCACCTCCCTGCTCACCCTGTCGCGGCCGATCCCCGGCGTCACCGACGCCGCCGGGAAGGTCGCCAACCCCCGCCACGAGCGCGCCGACCGGGCCCGGCTGGCCCGCGCGCAACGCGCCCTGGCCCGCAAGGAGAAGGGCTCCAGCAATCGGGCCAAGGCGAAGGTGAAGGTCGCGCGGGTGCACGCCCGGATCGCCGATCGCAGGCGCGACCACCTGCACAAGCTCACCACCTCGATCGTCCGCGAGAACCAAGTGATCGCGATCGAGGACCTCACGGTCCGCAACCTGGTAAGGAATCACAGCCTGGCCCGCGCCGTCTCGGACGCCTCCTGGCGGCAGGTGCGGACCATGCTGGAGTACAAAGCGCGCTGGTACGGCCGGGAGCTGGTGGTCGTCGACCGCTGGTTTCCCTCCTCCAAGCTGTGCTCGGCCTGCGGCACGATCGCTGCGGCCATGCCGTTGGAGGTGCGGGAGTGGGTGTGCGCCTGCGGCGCTGCCCATGACCGGGACGTCAACGCCGCGAAGAACATCCTCGCCGCCGGGCTGGCGGAGAGGTGAAACGCCTGTGGAGCCGGTGTAAGACCTCAAGGGAGACTTTTTCCTGGCGGGCGACCGGCGGTGAAGCAGGAAATCCGACCCGTGAGGGTGGGAACCCCCCGGCTTCAGCCGTGGGGAGGAAGTCAAGCGTGGAACCGGCCGTAGCCGCCCCGGAAGAACAGCAGCGGGCCGCCGTCGCCGTGGACGCCGAGCTGGTGGACCCGTGCGACGACGATGACGTGGTCGCCCGCCGGATGCTCCGCCTCGATCGAGCAGTCGATCCAGGCCAGCGCCTCGTGGATCACGGGGTTGCCGCCGGGGGACTCGGTCCAGTGCAGGCCGGCGAACTTGTCGCCGCCCCTGCTCGCGAGCGCGGCGCAGACCGGCTCCTGGTGTTCGGCGAGCACGTTGACGGTCTGGGTCTTTGCGGCGCGCAGGCGCGGCCAGCTCGTGCTGGTGTGGGCCACGCAGAAGGCCACCAGGGGCGGGTCCAGCGAGACCGAGGTGAAGGAGTTGGCGGCCAGGCCGCACGGTTCGCCGCTTTCGGGGTCGACGGCGGTGATGGCGACGACGCCGGTGGCGAAGTGGCCGAGCACGGAGCGGAACCACTTGCCGTCCACGGCGTGGACGTGGTTCTCGGATCCGTCGGACAGGCCCTGGGGAAGGCCACTGTGCATGGCGACTCCGTTGGAGATGATGCCGTGCCCGTCGCGGGTGACGCGCAGGTGACCGTCCGGCTCCAGCAGCCGGGCCGCATGGGTGCTCATGGTCGCACTCGCCTCCTCGCTCGCGCCAGGTCGGCCCCCGAGGGAAGTTCGGCGGCGGACGGTGGTTCCCACCGTCTCGCTCCATATTACCAAGCGCTTGCTTGGATGACAGAGGGGTGCCGGAAAAAGTGGCGGATCGCCTCTTCCGTTGACACCCGGGACCCGCCCTGCCTAGCCTTTGGCCAAGCGCTTGCTTGTATTCAGGGGGTGCGCGTGCGCGGTTTCCGGGACCGTACGGCTGTCGCGGGGGTCGGATACACGCGGCTGTCCAAGAACTCCGGAGTCAGCACGCTGACCCTCGCCTGCGAGGCCGTCCTGGCCGCCCTGGAGGACGCCGGCCTGACCGCCGACGACGTGGACGGCATCGCCACCCACCGGGTCGGTGACTCCGCGGCGCCCTCGGTGGTCGGCCCCGCGCTCGGCATCCACCGGCCGAGCTGGTACCTGGACCAGTTCGGCGGCGGCAGCGTCTCCCACGCGGTGGTCGGGCAGGCCGCGCTCGCGGTCGCGGCGGGGATGGCCGAGACGGTCGTCTGCTACCGGGCGATCAACGCGCGCTCGGAGTTCCGGATGGGCGGGACGGGCCGGGGCCTGCCGCCCGGTCCGGAGGTGCAGTACCAGGCGCCCTACGGATACTTCGCGCCGCCGCAGCAGTACGCGATGTTCGCCCGCGCCCACATGGCGAGGTACGGCACGCGGCCCGAGCACTTCGGCAGGCTCGCGGTCACGCAGCGGGCCAACGCGGTGAAGAACCCCCGCGCGCTCATGCGCGTCCCGATCACCCTGGACGACTACTTCGACAGCCGGTGGATCGCGGAGCCGTTCCGGCTGCTCGACTGCTGCCTGGAGACCGACGGGGCCTGCGCGCTCGTCATCACCCGCGCGGACAGGGCCCGGGACCTGAGACGGCCGCCGGTGCTGATCTCCGCGGCGGCGTGGGGCGGCGGTGACTCCTTCATGTCCGGCGGCGGCGCGGACACCACGGTGACCGCCGCGGCCGAGCTGGCCCCCCGCCTCTACCGGCAGGCGGGCGTCGGCCCCGCCGAGATCGACGTGGCCGAGATCTACGACTGCTTCACCTACTCGGTGATCGTGCAGCTGGAGGACTACGGGTTCTGCGCCAAGGGCGAGGGCGGGCCGTACGTCGCCTCCGGCGCCACCGGGCCCGGCGGCGAGCTGCCGGTCAACACGCACGGCGGGTTCCTTTCTGAGGGATACGTACACGGCGTCAACCACATCGCCGAGGCCGTCTCGCAGCTGCGCGGCGACGCCGGTGACAGGCAGGTCGACGGCGCCGAGGTGGCCCTGTCCACCGCCCAGCCCGGCTACATCCTGCCCGCCACCTCGGCCCTGATCCTCCGGAAGGGGTGAGCGTGCGCCCGGTGACCGATCGCGACTCGGCGGAATGGTGGGAGCGGGTCGCCCGGCACGAGTTCGTCGTCCAGCGGTGCGACTCCTGCGGCACGCTGCGGTTCCCGGCCCGGGCCTACTGCCACCGCTGCCGGACCCGCCGGTGGCACTGGCAGCCGATCGGCCCCACCGGCCGCGTCGAGAGCTGGATCGTCAGCCACCAGCCCTTTCTCGCCGGGGTGACCGAGCCCTACGTCGTGGTGACGGTACGGCTGGCGGACGCGCCCGAATGCGTGATGTACGGCAACTGGGACCGGCGGGAGCCGCCGGTCACGGGCCAGTCCGTCCGGGCGGTCTTCACCGTCGTCGACGAGGAGCTCTCCCTGATCAACTGGCGGCCGCTGGAGTGACGCGGCCCCGCGGGTCCGTGCCCTGACGGGTCCGTGCCCTGGCGGGCGTGGGGGACCCGCCAGGGCACGTTCCGCCCCGGCGCGGCGGTGTGAGGACCCCGGCGAGGGTTGGGGTCCTGGCACCGTCTAGTCGCGCACGGAGTCGGTGGGGGGAGAGGCGTGGGCCTGGGGACCCGTCCTCTCCCCGGAGGGGCCGTCGCCGGCCGCCGGTCCGCGGTGGTGCCGTGAGATGAGACGTGCCGCCCCGACCGGATCGTCGGCGGGGTGGACCGTCTCCCGGCCGTTCTCGCTCCACACGAAAAGGCCGTTCTTGCACCACACGGTTAGATCGGTCAGCACCGAGAGCACGGACATGCCGTTCCCGTCGCTCTGGTAGGTGTGGGTGAATCCCTGGCGATGCAACGCGTAGCGCAGTAAACGTGTTGCCTCACAGGGGTCGCGCCAGGGCAGATATGGCGTGTCCGCGCGGACCGGCAGCACCGGTCTTCACCTCCCGCCGACCTTTCGATGGATTTGTACCAACGATTGGATAATGCGGCTCGCGGGAGGTGTGGGTCAAGGGGCTGTTCCCCGCTAGAACCAGATCGTCTAGTTTTGTTGGCACAAAGGGGACTAAATGGCACGGTCAACGCTGTATCAGTTGGTGGCCTCCGAGCTTCGGAGAACCATCTACTCCGGTGCGCTCGGGCCGGGAGATCAGCTGCCGACCGAGGCGGAACTCATGCTGTCGCACCAGGTCAGCCGGAACACCGTGCGGCTCGCCCTCGGCGAGCTGGTCAACGAGGGCCTGGTCACCCGCACCCCGCGCCGGGGGACCGTGGTCAGGGAGCGCCGCCCGCTGCTCATCCACCCCCAGCGCGAGCTCCGGCCGCAGCAGGAGACCAGGGAGGCGTTCGCCTGGGCGGTCTCCCAGGAGGGCCGCGCCCCCAGCCAGGAGATCGAGGTCTCGATCGTCCAGCCGGTCGAGGAGATCGCCAGCAGGCTGGAGCTGCCCGACGAGGAGCTCGCCGTGGTCCGTCGCCGGCTGCGGTTCGTGGACGGCCAGCCGTACAACACCAACGACTCCTACTTCCCCCTGGCGCTGGTCGCCGATTCCGAGATCGCCCGTCCCGGCGACATCACGCGCGGCGCCAACAGGGTGCTGGAGGAGCTCGGCCATCCCCAGGTCCGGGTGGTCGACGACATCTGGGCCCGGATGCCCACCAGCTCGGAGACCGAGCGGCTCCAGCTCCAGTCGGGAACCCCCGTGGTCGTCTACGTCCGGGTCGGATACGACGAGGGCGACACCCCCGTACGCGTCGCGGTGTCGGTCCTCCCCGCCGACAAGCACCTGATCAGATACGAGCTGGAAAGCCGTTGACGTCCCCGTGGCCGCCCTGACGGGGCGGCCCCGTTCACGTCCGTGCCGCGGGCGGCCATCGGGTCGCACCCGCCGGACGGGCAGGCACGGCCTCTTTCCTTGGCCCGCCTCAGACCCCTAGGCGCTCCGCCTAGCCCGGCATGGATGCCGTGCGCCACCGTTCGGACACGCTCCGTGCCATCTCACGCACCCAGTGCAACGAAGGGATGAACCATGCACTCGAACACCGTCAACCCCACCACGCGCCGGCTCACGCTGCGCGCCGCCACCGCCGCCGACCTCCCGGGAGTGCTCGCGCTCCTCGCCGAGACGGCCGACTGGCTGAACGGCCGGGGCGTGCGGCAGTGGCCCGCCGGGGGCTTCCCCGCCGAGCGCATCGCCCCGCTGATCGAGGAGGGGACCATGTATCTGCTGGACGGCGCGGAGGGGCCCGCCGCCACCCTCGCCCTGGACGGTCAGGCCGACCCCGAGTTCTGGGCGGCCGGAGACGACCCGGGCTCGGCGCTCTACGTCCACAAACTGGCCGTGGCGCGCGCCCACTCCGGCCGCGGCCTGGGGGAGGCGCTGCTCGACTGGGCGGGCCTGCGGGTGCTGGGGATGGGCAGGAGATGGCTCCGGCTTGACTGCTCCAAGGACAACACGCGGCTGCAGGACTACTATCGGGACCAGCGTTTCGCCCACCTCCGCACGGTCGATCTGCCGCACCGTGCCTCGGGGGCGCTGTTCCAGCGTGCCGGTGGCCTGCGGGGCGGCGCTCTCGGCGCCGCGATGCCCTTCGTGGACTGGCGTGGATCTTCGGTACGGCAGCATGTCTGAACCACGGCGATCCTGGGACAAAGTCATCCGATAGCCTCACCCCATGACCGGATCCTTGCTTGAGGTGATCGCGCTCGACGTGCGTGACGCCGTCGCGGCGGAAGAAGGCGGCGCCGACCGTCTGGAGATCGTCGTCGACATGGCGTCCGACGGGCTCACCCCGGCGGTGGAGACGGTCGCGGCGATCTCCAAGGAGTGCGCGCTGCCGCAGATGGTGATGCTGCGCGGCGAGGCCTCGTTCCTGGCCACGCCCGAGTCGCTGGAGGGCCTGCGGCGTGACGCCAGGGCCCTCTCCGAAGCGGGCGCGGCCGGGTTCGTGTTCGGCTTCCTCGACTCCGCCGGGGTGGTCGACCTGGCCGCCACCGAGGCGCTCATCCACGCCGTCGCCCCGCTGCCCTGGACCTTCCACCGGGCCGTCGACCACGCGGCCGACATCCAGGCGGGCTGGCGGGCCGTCCGCCTGCTGCCCAACCTCGCCACCGTGCTCACCTCCGGCTCGCCCGACGGCGTGGGCGACGGCCTGCCGCTGCTCAAGACCCGCTGCGAGGCCGGCGACGGCCCGCTGATCATGGCGGGCGGCGGGCTCAGACCGGGTCACGTCCCGGCGCTGCTGGAGTACGGCGTGCGGGCCTTCCACGTCGGCAGCGCGGTGCGGCCCTCGTGGTCCGACCCGGTCGACGCGCGCCTGGTCCGCCGGTGGCGGGCCCTGATCGACTGACGCGTACGGGGAACCCGCCGGTCACGCCTTCCCGAGGGCCAGGTCGGCGCGGCGGAGGGCGGCGGCCATCGTCCGGACCGTGGCGGGCTCGTCCATCACGCCGCCGGCCGCCTCGCTCCGCTCCTCCCAGGCGCGCACCCGCTGTGCGTACTCCTCGTAGTGCGACAGGTGGAAGTGGTAGACCGCGGCGTAACGGCTGACCAGGTGTGAGGGGTGCATGTCCCAGCCCTGGTAGAAGCCGTGGCTGAGGGAGTGCCTGACCAGCTCCGTGTGCCGCCGCCACAGCTCCCGCACGGCGTGCCCGTCGCCGGAGGCGGGCGAGGCGGCCAGCGAGCCGTCCGACAGCTCCACCCCGGTCCCGGCGAACGCCGTCCGCATGACGTGCCGGGCGTGGTCGCAGACCGGATGGTCCAGCCGCTGCTCGTGCGGGGGCAGGGAGCAGCTCGCCGTGTAGTCGAAGACGCCGAAGTGCGCGGCGGCCAGCCTGCCCCCGAGCGAGGCGACCAGGGAGGGGTCGAGGAACAGCACCGTCTGGGGGGCCTCCACCTGCATCTCGAAGCGGAGCGTGCCGCCGGCGAGGCCGAGCCCTCCCTCCAGCGCCTCCAGGCAGTCGGCGAACTGGCCGAGATAGGCCCTCATCAGGACCTTGGGGAAGGTGACCACGAACCCCGCAGGCAGGTGCCCGGCCCGCTCCATCACCCCGGTCAGGAACCCGTCCAGCGTCCGGACGCTCCGGGCCGGGGCGCCGTCGGCGAACGACTTCACCCGCAGTCCCCAGCGGCGGGGGAGCGCCCCGTCCGCGTGCAGGGCCGCGACGGCCGCCGCGGCCCGGGAGGCGTGGCCGTCCTCCTCGCCGGGGCGCAGGCCGTACCCGTCCTCGAAGTCCACCCGCAGGTCCTCGACCGGCTCCGTGCCGAGCTTCGCGGCGACCCTCTCGTGCACGGCCCTCGCCAACCGCTCGTCCATGCCGAAGAGCCTCGCCATGTCCTCGGCGGGCAGGTGCCGCCCGAACAGCTCCAGCGCCGCCTTCCCCCACTCCGCCACCGTCCCGGTGCCGAACCGGTCGGCCGGCACGTAGACGGTGTGCACCGGCTGCCACTGCGGCGCCGCCGCCGGATAGGCCGCCGACTGCTCGCGGTGGGTCTCCCCGAAGCCGGGGATCAGGGCCAGCGGGTCGGTGAGCGTGACGCGCATCGGGTGCTCTTCTCAGCGGCCGGAGGCGGTGAGCATGGCGGCGAGGCCGAGGAGCTTGACGCGTTCGCCGCGGCCCAGGGTCCTGGCCAGGGCCGCCTCGGCCGCCTCGATGGCCAGCCAGTGCCGGTAGGTGATGGGCGAGACGCCCCGGGACGCGAGGACGGCGTCCAGGTCCGCGCGCCGTACCGGCTCGCGGCCGGCGAGGTCGGCCAGGAGGGTGCGGACCGTCTCGGCGGCGTCGGACTTGTTGGTGCCGATCACACCGGTGGGGCCGCGCTTGAGCCAGCCCGCCACGTACTCGCGGTCACGGACCCGGCCGGCCTCGTTCGGCACGGTCATGGTGGCGTCGGAGAAGGGGACGCCGGGCAGCGGCACGCTCTGGTAGCCGACCGAGCGCAGGACCATGCCGACCGGAAGGGTCTCGAACTCGCCGGTGCCCACGACGCGGCCGTCCACCAGGCGGGTGCGTTCGAGCCTGAGCGCCTCCACCCGGCTCTCGCCGAGGATCTCCACCGGGCGCATCCAGAACCGCACGTCCAGCCGCCTGGGGCGGCCCACGGGGCCGCGGGCGGCCCAGCTCTGCAGCACCTCGACGTTCCCCCGGATCTGCCGCGACGCCTCCGTGACGTCCGCCACCGCCTCCTCGGGCCGCACGCACACGTCCGCGTTGGCCAGCTCGCCCAGCTCCCGCAGCTCCTTCAGGGTGAACTTGGCGTGCTCGGGCCCCCGGCGGCCGATCATGTGGATGGCCTTGACCTGGCTGCCGGCCAGCCGGGTCAGCACCTCCTCCGGCACGTCCGTGGCGCGCAGTTCCTCGGCGGTCTTGGCCAGGACGCGCACCACGTCCACCGCCACGTTGCCCACGCCGATCACCGCGACCTCCGGGCTGTCGAGGACGAAGCGGTCGGCGGGTGTGTCGGGATGGCCGCAGTACCAGTTCACGAAGTCGGTGGCCGCCACGCTGCCGGGCAGGTCCTCGCCGGGGATGCCCATCCGCCGGTCCACCATCGCGCCGGTGCAGTAGACCACGGCGTCGTAGCAGTCCAGCAGGTCGGTGACGCCGACGTCCTTGCCGAGCTCGACGCCGCCCAGGAACCGCACGGCCGGCAGCTCCAGCACCCGGCGCAGGTATTCCGCGATCGACTTGATCGAGGTGTGGTCGGGGGCCACGCCGTAGCGCACCAGGCCGTAGGGCGTGGGCAGCCGCTCGATCACGTCCACCTCGACGGACCCGGGGGCCTGCTTCGTCAACGCCTCGGCCGTGTAGATCCCGGCAGGTCCCGACCCGACAATCGCGACTCGCAGTGACACGTCGCCTCCTAGGGCGCTGGCTGTCGTGAACGCGATTCTGTATCAACGGGGCCCGCCCTGCCAGCCTCGACAGGCCGAGATGATCCAGATGATCCGCGTGACCGGTGCGTGCCCCGTTCCCGGCGGGGGTTTCCAGGCTGCGCCGGATACATCCGTCGTACCCACTCGTGGCGGTTATCCCGCCGTATCCCGCCCTCCAAGGCTGTTCCCCACCCGGCCGGCCGCCCGCGCGCGCAGGACCCGCTTGTCCGTCTTCCCGTTCGCGTTGGCGGGCAGGCCGTCCACCACGATCACCCGCCGGGGCACCTTGTAGTTGGACATGTTCTCCCGGGCCCAGGCGAGGATTTTCTCCGGATCGACGGCGACACCCGGCCGGGGGACGACGAACGCCCACCCTGCCTCGCCCGACCTCTCGTCCGGCATCCCGACCACCGCGGCCTGGGCCAGCGAGCCCTCCCGCAGCAGCAGCCCCTCCACCTCGGCGGGGGAGACGTTGAACCCGCCGACGATGAACAGCTCCTTCTTGCGGTCCACGACCGCGAGGTTGCCGTCGGAGTCGAAGACGCCGATGTCGCCGGTGTGGAGCCAGCCGTCCCTGATCACCTCGGCCGTCCTGTCAGGGTCGCCCCAGTAGCCGCGCATGACCCCGTAGCCCCGCATGACGATCTCCCCGCGCTCTCCGGCCGGGACCTCCGCGCCGTGGTCGTCGACGATCCTGACCTCGATGCCCGGCACCGGGCGGCCCGTGCTCGTCGCGACGACCTCGACGGGGTCCTCCGCCCTCGTCATGGAGACGACCGTGCCCTCCATCAGCCCATAGGCGTTGATCATGCGCTCCAGGCCGGTCCGCTCCAGCAGCCTGCGGATGAGCTCGGCGGGCACCGAGGCCGCGCCGCAGATCGCCACGCGGAGCGAGTGCTCCCCGACGTCGCCCTCCAGCAGCCGGTGGAACAGCGTCGGCGGACCGGCCAGGACCGTGATCCGCCTGTCGTGGATCAACTCCGTCAGCAGCTCCGGGCCGAACACCGGGATCGGCATCATCGTGGCCCGGCGCATCACCGAGGCCAGCAGCCCGGCGTTGAGCCCGAAGCCGTGCGCGAACGGCGCGACGATCGGATAGCGGTCGCCGGGGCGGAGGGTGACGATCTCCGCCCAGTCCCAGTAGCCCCGCAGCGTGTGGCCGTGCTCCAGCATGACGCCCTTGGGGGTCCCCGTGCTGCCGGAGGTGGACATGATCTCGCACAGGTCGTCCGGCCGTACGGCCAGCGCCCGCTCCTCCGCCTCCGCGTGGCCGATCCGGGAGCCGGCCGAGAGCATCCGCGAGCGCCGCACCGTCCCCGGCCGCTCCAGCCCGTCGGGCACGATCGCGCACCGCAGCTCCGGCAGGCCCTCGAAGGGCCGATCCGCCGCCGGGCCGCCCGCCGCGCCGGCCAGCAGATCGGTGAAGACCGTGCCGTCCGGGCCGTGGCCGGTGATCAGCACGCTCGCCCCGGTCCTGCCGAGCGTCGCGGCGGCCTCGATGCCCTTGTAGCGCGCCGACAGCGGGACGAGCACCGCCCCGGCGTCCCAGACTCCGAACGCGCCCACCACCCAGTCCGGGTCGTTCAGGCCCCAGATCGCGACCCGGTCCCCGGGCCGCACGCCCAGGGCGATCAGGCCGCGGGCGACGGCGCCGGCCCGGTCGCGCAGCCCGGCGAGCGACAGCCGTACCCCGCCGCCGGCCACGACGACGTCGGAGGGGTGGCCGGCGGCCTGGTCGCGGAGCATCCGGGGGATCGTCCCCCAGTCGGGTACTTCCATGGCGGTCGCGCCTCCAGAGGGGGTCAGCGGGCGATGGCCGTACGGTCCCTGCCCAGGTGGTGGCCGCGCGCGTCGTTCACCACGCCCCGGGGGGCGGTCTCCGACGCCTGCGGGGAGATCTCGACGTCGATCGTGATCGGGGTGAGCGCCTGGAGCGCCTGCCGGACGCGCCCCTTCCACATGGGGTTGCCGACGAGGCTCTCCCGGCTGAACGTCACGGTCAGGGTCACGGCGTCGAGCGTGCCCTGCCGCGACACGCCCAGCTCCCAGCCGGAGACTCCGTCGATCCTGCCGAGCGCCCTCTCGATCCGGTTCAGCGACAGCCACACCCCGCGGACCAGCACATGATCGCCGACGGTGTGCTCGGGCGCGGGGAACGCGTCCCCGGCGGCCGGCCGGACGACCTGCCCGGTGCGGAGCGTCGCTCCGGCCACCGGGTCGGCGACGACCACCTCGGCCAGGCCGGCGGCGTACGGGGGGACCAGCGACTCGTCCTTCTCCAGCGAGGCCAGGCCGACCGATCCCGGATCGAACAGGGTGAGCGGAGCCGGCTCCGAGGATCGCCAGCCCAGCGGCACCGCGGTGAACGGCGAGCAGTAGACCTCCGTCACCTCCGCCTCGAACTCGGCCGCCAGGTGCGGCATCGTCCGCCGTGAGGCGATCTCCCCGGTCAGGATGATGTGCCGCAGGCCCAGGTCGAGCGGGTCGAGCAGGAACTCCAGGTGCAGCCGGGCCAGCAGGTCCATGGCCCCGGTCGGCGTGATCACCAGGGTGGTCGCCCCCAGGGAGTCCAGCGCGTGGTGCAGCCGGAGCCGGCCGCGCGGCCCGACGGAGGCCGCCGCCCGGGCCACCTCGGCGGCGGCCTGGGCCCACTGCGCGCCCGCGAGCTCGCCGTCCCCGGACAGCGCCACCACCACCCGGTCCGTCGCTCCCACCCCCGCCGCCTCCAGCGCGGCGGCGTACGCCCCGGCCCGCTCGGCGTGGCCGCCCGCCGCGGTCACGCTGTCGGCGTCCGCCGAGACCAGCAGCAGGCCGGTCGCGGTACGGCCCGCCGGGGCGAGGTCGCTCCGGGTCCGCCACGCAGCCGTGTTCCCGTCCGCCGCTCCGTCGCCCCGATCACGGATCCGGGTCCGGGCCGGGCCGGCCGTCACTTCGCCACCTCGGCCATGAACAGCCGCATCGACGCGCAGACCTGCTCGTGGTCGAGGCCGCCGACCTGGGCCTGGAGGATCAGGTCGGTGGCTCCGGCCTCGGCGATGCGGGCCGCCGCCTTGCGCGAGCCCTCCACGTCGTCCACCACGACCATGTGGTGCTCGCGGAGCGTGGCCATGGCCTCCTCCGGGGGCATCCCGGCCGCGAGCTGCCCGAGGACCTTGTGGGTGGCGTGCCGGGCGTCGTAGTAGCCGGGCGGGGTGACCAGGTTGACCTGGCGCCGGATGTACCACAGCACCGGGTCGGCGGCGGTCTCGAACGCCTGCTCGCGGGTCTCCGCGACGTGCCAGGGGATCATCAGCGCGACCCGGCGGCTGTCGGGGTCGAAGCCGTTGTCGGCCAGGCACCGCCGGTACTCGGCGATGTCCTCGGCGACGTCGTCGATGCCCTTGAGCATCGTCATGCCGAGCAGGTTGTAGCCGTGCTTGGCGGCGGCCAGGTATCCCTCCAGGGAGGTCGACGCCACCCACACGGGAGGGTGCGGCACCTGCGCGGGACGCGGGTAGACGGCGACGTCGGGGATCTCGAAGAACTCGTTGGACCGGCTGACCGGCTCGCCGTCGGCCTTCCAGATGGCGAGGGTCGCCTCCAGGGAGTCCTCCCAGATCTGCCGGGACTTCTCGAACGGCTTCTGGAAGGCCTGGTACTCCAGCGGGGAGGCGCCGCGGCCCGTGCCGAACTCCACCCGGCCGCCGGAGAGGACGTCGAGGGTCGCGACCCGCTCGGCCGTGCGGATGGGGGACTGGAACGGCAGCAGCACCACGCCGAGGCCCAGGTGGATGCGCTCGGTGCGCTGGGATATCGCGGCCAGGACCAGATCGGGCGCCGAGGAGTGGGAGAAGCCGCGGGTGAAGTGGTGCTCGACGAACCACGCGGTGTCGAACCCCAGCCGGTCGCCGAGGGTCACCTGCTCGATCACGTTCTGGAACGCCTGTTGTTCGACCTCACGGGAGCGTCCGCGGACCTCCAGCTCGTATCCCAGGCTGATCCGTAGGGACGTCATCCACGCCTCCGTTGTGTCACATCCGGTCCCCGGTCGCGAGCCCTTCACTTAACCAAGCGCTCGCTTGGCGAGATTACCAGCCTGGTGGGACGGCAACAAGCCGACCCCGCCCGCTGAGGCCCGGCGGGCCGTCGCCGCGTCCGGTGAGGCCCGGACGGAGGAGGCGCGCCGGTTCGAGGCGCCGGGGG
>NZ_NGFP01000207.1 GCF_002149035.1 Streptosporangium minutum | reverse complement strand
CTCCTGGCTGCCTCCGCCATGGTGCTGGGCACCCTGGTGGCGCCGGGCACGGCCGCCCTCGCCCAGGAACAGGAGCCCGCCCCCGCCACTCCGGCGACGGGGCCGGCCACCGGCCCGATCGCGCTGACCGGACTGGGCCAGGGCGACCGCACGGTCACCCTGGTCACCGGGGACAAGGTGAGGTTGAGCGACACCGGCGGCGGCAAGTACGCCGTGCGCCCCGAGGCGAGCGTCCGCCCCGACGGCACCAGCGCCCACCTGTCCACGCTGGCCACCCCGGAGGGCGTGTACGTCACCCCCAGCGACGCCGTGCCCGCCATCAACGCCGGCCGCCTGGACCGGGAGCTGTTCAACGTCACCTACCTGGCCGAGAACGGCTACACCGACGACAAGACCAAGCAGCTGCCCGTCATCGTGCAGTACCCGCGTCAGCACACGGACAAGGCCGTCGCCTCGGCCGCCAAGGCCATCCCGGCCAGCGAGCCCGTGCTCGCCCTGGAGAGCGTCAACGCCTCGGCGCTCCAGGTCACCAAGGCCGAGGCGGGCGCGTTCTGGAACGCGGTGCGGGCCGTACCGGACAAGAAGGGTGCGAACGGGCTCGCCGGGCCGGCCAACGTGCCGAACACGCTGCGCGGCGATATCGCCAAGGTGTGGCTGGACGGCAAGGTGAAGGCCGACCTCGCCGAGAGCGTCCCGATGATCGGCGCGCCGCAGGCATGGGCCGGCGGGCACGACGGCGCCGGTGTGAAGGTCGCCGTCCTGGACACCGGCGTCGACGCCAAGCACCCCGACCTGGCCGGCAGGATCGCCGACAGCAGGTCCTTCATCCCCGGTCAGGAGGTGCAGGACGGCCACGGCCACGGCACCCATGTCGCCTCCACCATCGCCGGCTCCGGCGCGGCGGGCGGCGGCAGGCACAAGGGCGTCGCGCCCGGCGCACAGCTGATCGTCGGCAAGGTGCTGGCCAACGAGGGCTCCGGCAGCGACTCCCAGATCATCGAGGGCATGGAGTGGGCCGCGGCCTCCGGCGCCAAGGTGATCAGCATGAGCCTCGGCGGCGGCGCCACCGACGGGACCGACCCGATGAGCCAGGCGGTCAACGCGCTCAGCGCGTCCACCGGCGCGCTGTTCGTGATCGCCGCGGGCAATGCCGGCGCGTCGGGCACCGAGACCGTCGCCACCCCCGGCACCGCCGACGCCGCGCTGACCGTGGCCGCCGTCGACAAGAGCGACGCGTGGGCGGCCTTCTCCAGCCAGGGACCGCGTGTCGGCGGTGGCCTCAAGCCGGACATCGCCGCCCCTGGCGTGGCCATCGCCGCGGCGCGTGCCGCGGGCACCACGATGGGCACCCCGCTCGACGAGCACTACACGGCCGCGAACGGCACCTCGATGGCTACCCCGCACGTCGCCGGAGCCGCCGCGATCATGGCGCAGCTGCACCCGGACTGGACGGGCCCGCAGATCAAGGCCGCGCTCATGTCGACCGCCAAGGACGACGCGCTCAGCGTGTACAAGCAGGGCTCAGGCCGGGTCGACGTGGCCAGGGCGTACACCCAGCGGGTCTTCGCCGTCACCACCGGGGTCGACTTCGGCGCCGTCGAGAGCGACGCCGCCCCCGTGACCCGGGAGCTGACCTACACCAACCTGGGCGGCCAGCCGGTCACCCTGACCCTGACCCCCGACCTGCGCAAGTCGGACGGCAGCGCGGTCGAGGGCGGGCTGAGCATCGCCGGGACGACGCTCACCGTGCCGGCCGGAGGCACCGCGACCGTGACCGCCACCGTCGACCCCAAGACCCTGGCCGGCCTGGACAACTACACCGGCGCCGTCACCGCGACCGCCGACGGCGTCCGGCTGCGTACCCCGGTGGGCGTGGTGCGCGAGGTGCCCAAGGCCACGCTCACCATCCACACCCTGGGCCGGGACGGCAAGCCGCGCAGTCCTCTGGCCCAGGACACCATCGACGTGTCCGGCGACAAGGGCGTCCTCGGCGGTGTCGCCCTGACCGCCGAAGGGACCACGGTCACCCGCGTCCCGCAGGGCGTCATCAGCGTGACGCAGGTGCTGAGCTGGGTCGGCGACGACGAACGGGAGAACCTGGCGTTCCTGTCCGTGCCCGAGCTCACCGTCGCCGGGGACATCGAGATCACGCTCGACGCCCGCAAGCTGACCGAGGTCCGTTTCACCACCCCGCAGCCGGCCGAGCCGTTGAGCAACATTCCCTACGTGGCCTATCAGCGGACCGTGGCCAACGGCGACGCCTACATGGGATTCACCTGGCCCGGCCGTACCTGGTCCCGGCTGTGGGCCCTGCCCACGGAGCAGGTCACCAAGGGCGCCTTCCGCTTCCACACCCGCTTCACCCTCGGCAGGCCCGAGGTCGAGATGAGCATGCGCGGGCGGGGCGGGCTCACCCTGCACCCGGTCTCCGCGCTGCACGGCGTCAACACCTACGGGGTGCACGAGCAGTACGACGGCTTCCCCGACTTCCGGCCGTTCACCGGCACCCGCGACCTGGAGGTCGTCGACGTCGGCGAGGGCAGGCCCGAGGACATCAAGGGCCGCGACCTGCGCGGCAAGCTCGTCCTCATGGAAGCGCCGATGTCAGAGGGCCTGTCCGGACCCATGTGCGGAGTCCAGATCGAGCGGATCGGCCCGATCCGCGACGCCGGCGCGGCCGCGATCGCGCACTTCCCGCAGCCCGGGACCGGCTGCGCGATCCCGCTGAGCATGACGCAGGCCCCGTTCACCGGAGAGGCCAAGCCCATCGGCGTCCCCACCGTGTCCCTGCCCTCCCGCGAGGCGCTCGGACTGCGCGACCGGCTCGCCGGCGGCAAGCCGGTCACCCTCCGGGTGACCGGAACCGAGGAGTCGCCCTACACCTACACCTTCGCCCCCTACGAGGAGGGCCGGGTGCCCCGCTCGCTGCACTACACCTTCGCCGAGCGCGACCTGGCCCGGATCGACGTGGACACCCACACCGTCGCCCCCGCCCGCTACAACGACTGGCGGTACGCGCAGAAGCCCGACGACGCCGTGCCGCTGTCGGCATCCGTCTCCGGGTGGGGCGCCCCCCGGCTCACCCTGCGGGAACGCCGCGACTGGGTCGGGCCGCTCGACTCCGGGGTCCTCTGGTCGCACGGCATGGAGGAGATGCGCGGCACACCGTTGGAGGACCGGGTTCCGCAGTGGGCCCTGGAGGTGTTCGACAAGCCGGTCCGCACCCAGCAGTCCTGGATGACCACCCCGTTCACGCCCGGCGCCGCGACCGGCTCCGACAAGGTCTACAAGCTCGCCAAGCCGGGCGCGAACCTCGGCTCGTTCTTCCGGTGCATGATCTGTGTCCAGGGCGACAGCCTGTGGGCGGAGTTCGAGCCCAGCTACGGCTCGCCGGGCGCGAGGAAGTACAACGGCGACTACTGGCCGACGACCGACCTGTCCAAGCCGGGCTTCGACGTCCGCCTCTGGCAGGACGGCAAGGAGATCCCGCGCACCCAGGTCGGCGGCACCACCATCCTGCCGGTCTTCCCCCTGTCGCACAGCCCCGGCAGCTACCGGCTGACCGCCAAGAACGACCGGCACGACACCGAATGGACCTTCACCACCCCGGTCAAGGCCGAGCGACTGCCCGGATCCTTCTGCTCCCTCGAAGCGCTGTACGGCACCGCGGAGCCCTGCAAGCCCGCCCCGGTCGTGTTCGTCAGCTACGACCTCGGCGACACCCTGGACGCCGGCAACTCCGTCCGCGCCGGCCGTACGCACACCTTCACCGTCTCCCCCTACCACTCCCCGTCCGTCTCGAAGATGCCTGACATCGCCGGCCTGAAGCTGTGGGCCAGCACCGACGACGGCGCCACCTACACCCCCGTCCCCGTCAAGCGCGGCAAGGACGGGACCTACACCGCCACCACCCGCTACCCCGCCCTCCAGCAGACCAAGGGGGCCGTGACCCTCAAGGTCGAGGCCTGGGACAAGGCGGGCAACACCGTCAAGCAGACCACCGTCCGCGCCTTCGACCTCCACGGCCACTCCGCCGGATAACCGCACGACCACACCGAACGGGGAAACCCCGGGTCACTCAGCGTGATCCGGGGTTTCCCCTGTCCGCCGACGTCCTCGCCCGGTCGCCCGGGACGCCGATGCCGAGAGCACCCGCCAGGAGCGGCACATCGGTGAAGGGCCGGTGATCCGCGCCGGGCAGTACGAGCCGGCGCTTCCACCCGGTCAGGCACCAGCCCTTCCACCCGGTTACGAGCCGGCGCTTCCACCCGGTCAGGAGTTCCCAGCCGCGGTCCCACGGATTGTCGCGGCCTCCGGGCAGGTGGCCCGCCGAGCCCATGGACAGGAACGGCCGCGGCAGCCCGCTCTTCGGGATCCGGGCGTATGCGGTGCCGTCAATGTCGATCCCGGCGCGTGCCCGGGAGTCCTCCGGCATGGCCGCCATGGCGCCGGCCCCTCCGATCGACCGGCCGGCCATCGCGATCCTGGACGGGGCGATCCCGGAGGACGCGTCTGCCCGGGGTGGGTGAGCGCCGGGCGGCATGGTTCGACCGGGGCTTGAGGCTTTCCCGGCTACCGGCCCGGAACCGTCCACGAGAGGCGGCGAAAAGTCTCCGGGATCGGTTCAACGACAGCCTTGAAGTCATGAGTGCTGATGACAACGGGCAGCCCGGTGCGGAGCCTGCCATCGAGCCCTGCGGCCGACGACCGCGCCGCCGACGGATCGATACGCGGAACGCCTCCACGGCCGTGTCCGGCGGGTCCGAACCCGGAGAGTCCACCGCGGCCACCGGCGAACTGAAGGAGATGACCGCGTGACTCCTGATTCAACCCCCGCCCCGCCTTCCTGGCGGGAACTGCTGGGCCCCGAACATCTCGGAGCCGCGATCGTGCTGGCGGGCGGCATACTCGTCGGTGCGGTCAATATCTATCTGGCCTCGAGCCTGCTGCCGACCGCGGTGGCCGACATCGGCGGCGCCGACTTCTACGCGTGGAACATGACGATCTACCTCGTCGCCATGGTGATCGCGACGATGCTGGTCAGCCGGCTCCTGGCCCGGTGGGGGAACGTCGGCGCCTATCGCCTCGGCTTCGCCGTGTTCCTGGCGGGCTCGCTGGCCTGTGCGGCGAGCCCGGCGATGCCGGTACTGCTGGCCGGCCGCGGCGTCCAGGGATTCGGGGCGGGGGTGCTGTCCGGCCTGGGGTTCGCCGTCATCCGCTCGGCCCTGCCGCGCCGGCTGTGGACCCGCGGCAACGCCCTGATGTCGGCGATGTACGGCGTCGGCAACTTCGTCGGCCCGGCGCTCGGCGGCCTGTTCGCCCAGTTCGGCTCGTGGCGCCTGGCGTTCGTGGCGATGGCGGTGATCGCGGCGGCGTGCTGCGCGGTCGTGTCCCGGGTGCTGCCGCGCGGCGAACGCGGCGACGCGCGGGTGCCGGTCCCGGCCGTGTCGCTGCTGCTGGTCACGGCGGCCACCGCGGCCGTCAGCCTGGCCGGAGTGCTGCCCGGGACCATGGCGATGGCGGGCGGCGTCGTGGTGGCGCTGCTGCTGGTGGCCGCCTTCGTCGCCCACGAACGGCGCAGCGAGCTGCGGGTCTTCCCGCGCACGACCTACCAGGCCGGCTCACCACTGAAGTGGATCTACCTGACGCTCGGGCTACTGGCCTTCGGCGTCGCGGTCGAGTCGTTCGTCCCGCTGTTCGGCCAGCAGCTGGGCGGGCTGCCCCCGCTCGCGGCCGGCCTGTTCGGGGCGGCCATCTCGCTCGGCTGGTCGCTGACCCAGCTCGTCGGCTCATCAGCCACCAGGGAGCGCACGGTAGGGCATTTGCGCATCATCGGCCCGCTGCTCCTGGCGTCCGGCTTCCTCCTCCAGGGACTGCTGCAGCGCGAGGACGCGCCGATCTGGCTGGTGCTCATCTGGGTGCCGGTGCTGTTCGTCGCGGGTTCCGGTATCGGCCTGGCCTACCCGCACCTGTCCGTGGCCGCCATGTCCAGCACCCAGGATCCGGAGGAAGGACGCAGGGCCGCCGCGGCGATCGCCACCGTGACGAGCCTGTCGATCGCGTTCGGCACGGCCGTGGCCGGAGTCCTGGTCAATCTCGGCGACCTGTCGATGCTCGACTCGGCGCGGTACGTACTGTTCGGATTCGCGATCATCTGCGCGGTCGGCGCCGTCACCGCACGCGCGGCGGACCGTTCGAGCCGCCCGGAGCCCGCCGAGCCGGCCGGCCACACGCCGCTCCAACAGGGCTCGTGACGTGTCGCGATCACGCACCGACATGACGTCCGCCCCTTCGGGCCTGAAATGTCCGGCGCGGGCTTCCGATCGCCTGTTCACCACGTGTCCGAGATCACCCGATGACCGCGTTCGACGCGAGGAGACGCCATGACTGACGTCCTGCCAGAGATGCCGATGTTCCCGATGGCCCGTGCGACGGGGTGTCCCTTCGACCCGTCGCCGGAGTTGAGCCGGCGACTCGGACAAGCACCGGTTTCCCGAGTGAGGCTGTGGGATGGCAGCACCCCGTGGCTGGTGACCCGCTACGCGGATGTGCGTGCGCTGCTCGCCGATCCGCGTGTCAGCGTCGACGTCGCGCAACCCGGCTTCCCGCACACCAACGCGGTGAGCAAGGCACGCGACGCGCACATGAAGACGCTGATGCAGATGGACGCGCCGGAGCACATCGCCCAGCGGCGGATCCTGACCTCGGACTTCATGATCCGAAGGATGGAGGCGTTGCGGCCCCGGATCCAGCGGATCGTCGATGACCTCATCGATGAGATGCTCGCCGGCCCGAATCCGGTCGACCTGGTGGAGGCGTTCGCACTGCCGGTTCCCTCACTGGTGATCTGCGAACTGCTGGGCGCGCCCTATACCGCCCGCGACCTCTTCCAGCGGGTGTCCCGCACGCTCGTCATGGACGAGCCCGACCCTGAACAGGCCATGGCCGCCAGCGAGGAACTGAACGCCTACCTGGAGGAACTGGTGGACAAGAAGAACGCCGAGCCGGGCGACGACGTGTTCAGCAGGCTGGCCGTCGAGCAGTACCGGACCGGCGCGATGACCCGGCGTGAGATCGCCACGGCCGGTCAACTCCTTCTGGTGGCCGGGCACGACACCACCGCGACCATGATCGCGCTGGGCACGACCGCGCTGCTGGCGCACCCGGACCAGTTGAGCGCGGTCCGCGACGGCGGCGACCCCGCACTGGTGGCCAACGCGGCCGAAGAGCTCCTGCGCTACCTGTCCATCACCCATACCGAAGCCCGCCGCGTCGCGCGGGAAGATCTGGAGATCGGCGGCCGGCTCATCCGCAGAGGCGACGGCATCATCGTGGTGAAAAGCATCGCCAACCGGGACCCCTCGGCCTTCCCGGACCCCGACACCCTCGATGTCCACCGCAGAGCCCGCCACCATGTCGCCTTCGGTTTCGGCGCCCACCAGTGTCTGGGCCAATCACTGGCCCGAGTGGAACTGCAAGTCGTCTACGGCACCCTGTATCGACGCATCCCCACCCTGGCCCTGGCCGTACCGCTGGAACAGCTGACGTTCAAGGAGAACGCGGTCTTCTACGGGGTGCGCGAACTACCCGTCACCTGGTAAATCACACAAGGAGAAACGCGTGAGGATCACCGTCGACCAAGACGCCTGCATCGGCTCCGGGCAATGCGTACTCAGCTCACCCGAGGTGTTCGACCAACGCGACGCCGACGGCGTCGTCGTGCTCCTGCAAGACAGCCCGGAACCCGGGCTGCGGGAGGACGTCCATGAGGCCGCCCGCATCTGCCCGGCCCTGGCGATCACGCTGACCCCGCCGTGAACCAGCTCGAACCGGTGTCGTGGGTGCGTCTGCGGCGGGTCTGGCCGCCGCGGAAGCCCCGCGCAGGAAAGGCTCCACCGGCGCATTGACCATGATCGGTGAGGCGCCGCGGTCACGGACCGCGGCGCCGCCGGCAGCACAGCGTGCCGCGGGGTGGATCGCAGGCGCTGCCCCCGGGCGCGGTCACGCTATCGGGGGGCAAACACAGAACTCGTTGCCATCGGGATCGGCCATCACCACCTGGCTGCCCCCGCGCCGGCCGATGTCGATGCGGGTCGCTCCGAGGGAGACGAGACGGTCGACCTCCGCTTGCCGGTCACCGTGCGCAGGTGGAGCGAGGTCGAAGCGCAGCCTGTTCTTCCCTGTCTTCGGCATCAGTGGCGGACCGCCCCACGTGATCTTCGGGCCGCCGTGCGGCGAGCGGATCGCGGTCTCCTGGTCCTGGTCCCAGACCAACGGCCAGCCCAGAGCCTCGCTCCAGAAGTAGCCGACCTCCTGCGAACCGTCGCACGCGAGCGCTCCGACGAATCCGCAGTCGGCAAGGAATTCGTTGCCCGGCCCGATGACGCAGAACTCGTTGCCTTCGGGGTCGGCGAGCACCACATGCCCCTCCTCCGGGCGTTGCCCGATGTCGATGTGCCGCGCACCGAGTCCGAGCGATCTCGCCACCGTCTGCTGCTGGTCCTCAAGGGAGGTGCTCGTCAGATCGAAGTGCATCCGGTTCTGGCCGGTCTTCTTCTCCAGGGTCGGAAGACATCGGATCCGGAAGCCGGTGTCATCGCCCGGCAGGAGCGCGATGCCGTCGTGGGGGTCGTCGGCCATCTCCCAGCCCAGGACTCCGGCCCAGAAGCGCGCGAGACGGAGCGGGTCGTTCGCATCGAAACAGAGCGCGACAAGCTGAGAAGTCATCCCGCATCTCCAATCTGCTGACTCACAGGCGCAGACAGGACACATCCTCCTGGCGCATGGCGGAAGCAACGCTAGCCCGCTCAAGTGCCCGGGTTGAACTCGGCGACATACCAAGATGACGCAGCGTCGGGGGCGGATCGCCCAGCCGGAGTACGGCTGTCCGCAAGCTCACCTGGAGGGACGCCAAGATGAACCCTCACGGGGCGGCGGCCGTTCCTCGCGGTAGAGCACGAGGTGCTCGTGGTAGAGGACGCCGTCTCGGATGTCGCCCGTCGCGGTGAACCCGATGTCGTCGATGTAGTCCAGGTGGCTGCCGGTCACCGTGTACCGGCCGGTGTAGGCGCTGCGCCGCTCGCCGCGGGCCTCGTCGTAGCGGCCCTCAGGCAACAGTTCCTGGCGGATGTAACCGTCTGTCGTCACCCACATCCCGACCACATCGACGTTCCGGCCATCGGCTCTCTCGGACATGCTGGGCTCCTCCTTTGCTCGCTCCAGGCGATTCAGCCTTGCCCCACCAAGTCTGCGCAGGTCAGCAGGGATCAACCAGGACGTGTGCCGCCTGGGTGTGCCGCACCCAGGCGGCACCCGCATCCGCCGCATAGCCTGACCACATGGACGACAACCACCTGGGGGAATTCCTGCGCGCACGCCGCGCCGGGCTGCAGCCGCAGGACGTCGGCATGGCGAGCTACGGGGCCCGCAGGGTCGCCGGGCTGCGCCGGGAGGAGGTCGCCGTCCTGGCCGGGGTGAACGCCGACTACTACACCCGCCTGGAGCAAGGGCGCGAGCGCAACCCCTCCCCCCAGGTGCTCGACGCCCTCAGCCGCGCGCTGCACCTCGACGCGGACGCCCGAGCGCACCTGTACCGGCTGGCCGGGGCGGTGCCGGGCGACCTGCTCTCCGCTCGCGTCGCCGAGCGGGTCAGCCCGGCACTGCGTCAGTTGATGGACGGCTATCCCAACACTCCCGCATTCGTGATGAACCGGACCTTGGACATCCTCGCCACCAACGCGCTTGCCGACGCCCTCTACGCCCCGTTCGACCCGGCGGACAACCTGGCCCGCATGGCCTTCCTCGACCCTGCGGGCCGGCGCTTCTACCCGGACTGGAACCGGGCGGCCCAGGCCGCCGTCGCCAACCTTCGCCAGGCGGCCGGTTTCGATCCGGACGACCCGCGGCTGGCCGAACTCGTCCGCACTCTCACCGATCAGAGTGCGGACTTCGCCCGCCTCTGGAACGCCCACACCGTACGGGGCAAGACCCAGGACGCCAAGCACTTCCTGCACCCTGACGTCGGCCCGCTCACGCTCATCTACCAGGCCTTCGACGTACGCGACGCGCCCGGCCAGCAACTCGTGATCTACCACGCCGAGCCGGGTGGCGCCAGCGCCCAGGCCCTCGACCTCCTGGGCTCCGTCCACGCCACCCAGCGCCAGGCCGAACCCCGCCCCCACCTTTGATCGGCCGCCATGGACTGGTGACCGAACCGCAACGGGCTGTTCCGCACGGCCGCGGCCACTTCATGGCGTATTCGATTCCCACCCCGTCGTCGCCCTGTCAGTGCCCCCCTCGGCGTGCGAGCTGCGAAAAGTGCGGCGGTAGGTGTCGGGAGGCACTCCGACGGTGCGGTTGAAGTGCCGGCGCAGCGTCGTGGCGGTGCCCATGCCGGTGGCCGCCGCGATGGCCTCGACGCCGTCGTCGGTCGTCTCCAGCAGCTCCTGCGCGCGGCGGATCCGCTGGATCAGCAGCCATTGCAGCGGGGTGGTGCCGGTCACCGCCCTGAAGTGGCGTCCCAGGTTGCGCGAGCTCATGGTGGCCTGGCGAGCCAGATCCTCCACCGTCAGAGGATGGTCCAGCCGTTCGATCGCCCACGGGAACAGCTCGGCGAGCGGATGGTCCGCCCGGGCGGGCACCGGTGAGGTGACGAACTGGGCCTGCCCGCCGGCCCGGTGCGGCGGCACGACCAGGCGGCGCGCGACCGCGTTGGCGACCGCCGAACCGTGGTCGAGGCGGACGAGATGCAGGCACAGGTCCATCGCGGCGGCCTTGCCGGCGGAGGTGAGCACGCTGCCGTTGTCCACGTAGAGCACGTCGGGATCGACCTCCACCCGGGGATGGCGCGCGGCCAGGACCCCGGTGTGCGCCCAGTGCGTGGTCGCGCGCCGCCCGTCCAGCAGACCGGCGGCGGCCAGCACGAACGCACCCGTGCAGAGCGCGGCCACACGCGCGCCCGCCTCGTGCGCCGCGCGCACCGCGTCGATCAGGTCGGCGGGCGGGTCCGCGTCGACATCGGCCCACGCGGGGACGATCACGGTGTCGGCGCTCGGCAGCCGGTCGAGACCGTGATCGGGTTCCAGCCGGAACCTGCCGGCTCGTACGGCGCCCGGCCCGCAGCCGACGAGGTGGTACCAGGGGCCGGCCACGCCGGCCGGGGCGGTGCCGAACACCTCGAACGCCACGGACAGCTCGAAATGCAGCATCCCGTCGGTGACGGCCACCGCGACTGTGTTCATGTCCGAAATTGTATGGTGCATGGCGTTCCGGACACTCGTGCGAGGCAGCCGCCGCCACCATGATTTCCTCAGTGGATCAACCGAGTACGGCGGGGGAAACGATGGGATCGGGTCAAGCGGTGGCGGTGTTCGGCGCGTACGGGCACACCGGGCGCTTCGTGGTGGCGGAGCTGCGGGATCGCGGGTTCGTCCCGGTCCTCTCCGGCCGTGATGCGGGCAAGCTGGAGGCCCTGGCGGCGTCCTCGCCGGGGCTCGACGTCCGGCCCGCGGCGGCCGACGATCCGGCCTCGCTCGACCGCGCGCTGGCCGGCACGGCGGCGGTGATCAACTGCGCCGGGCCCTTCGCCTCGACGGCCGCCCCGGTGATCGAGGCGGCGCTGCGCGCCGGCATCCCCTATGTGGACGTGGCGGCCGAGATCGAGGCCAACGCCGACACGTTCGCGCACTTCGGGGACCGCGCCCGCGCCGCCGGAGCCGTGATCGTCCCCGCGATGGCCTTCTTCGGCGGCCTCGGCGACCTGCTGGCCACCGCGGCGATGGGCGACTGGGCGGCGGCCGACGAGGCGCACGTCGCCTATGCGCTGAGCAGCTGGCACCCCACCGCCGGCACACGCGCCGCGGGCACGGTCTCCCGGGAACGGCGAGACGGCCGGCGCGTCCGGTTCGCCAACGGGCAGCTGGAATATCACGACGACGCTCTCCCGTCGCTGAAGTGGACGTTCCCCGAGCCGATGGGCGTCCGGCCCGTCATCGGGGAGTTCAGCATGGCCGACGTCGTCACGATCCCCAGCCACCTGGCCGTCCCGGAACTGCACTCGTACATGACGGTCGAGGCGGTCGGCGACCTGTCGGCCCCGGACACGCCCGCGCCGGCGCCGGCCGACGAGCGCGGACGGTCCGATCAGACGTTCCTCGTCGACGTCGTCGTGCGCTCCGGCGGGGCGGAGCGGCGCGCCACGGTGAGCGGCCGGGACATCTACGCCGTCACGGCGCCGCTCGCGGTGGAGGCGGTCGACCGCATCCTCACGGGGCGGATCAGGACCACCGGGGTCGCCTCCGCCGGGGAGATCTTCGACGCGGCCGACTTCCTCCGCGCGCTGTCCGCGCACCTCTCGTTCGACGGGACCGGCCTGGACGCGGCGGTTCCGGGTGCTGGGAGATCGTCGAGCGGCGCTGCGTGCAGCTGCTACACGGGATGATCGTGCTCGGAGGGCGGATGCGGCGCGCTCCAGATGCTCCGTAGTGGTCGCATGCCTTCCTCGACGTAGCCGGCGATAGGGCGGTCGCCGCCGTCGAGGTACCACTGCTCGAGCGCGGCGAAGTAACCGAAGGCGAGGGCGTTCGCGATCACGCGAGCCTGCGTCTCGCTCACCTCTCCGGCCACTGCGATCAGCGGTGCGATCCGCTGACTGGTGCGGTCGAGTGGTGAGACCTCGGCGGCGGCCGCGATCTCCTCGATCGTGACGGCGTCGAACCCTCTCTCGTCGAACAGGTCGAGTGCGCGTTCCTGGATGGTGCGCATGGCCTTGAGGCGCCAGCGCTCGCGAAGCCCGGTCATGCGAGGCTCCGGGACCGGGCAGGCCGCACCTGCCCAAGCCCGGCCTCGGCCTGGAAAGACTCGGCCTCGACCTGGCCCCCGCGGGCCGGCGCACCTACGTCATCGTGAGCCTGACCCTGTGCTGGGTGCCCGGCGGCCCAGGGCATCGTGCCCGCGCTCATGCTGACCACCGGTCAGGTCACCCGATCGTGGTTCCTGGCCCTGCACCTACCGCAGCATCTCCAATGGCCCGCCGTCATCGCCATGATCGTCCTCGGGCTCGTCCTGCTGACCACCGGACTGAGCATCGGCCTCCACCACCTGGTCAGGTCATGGCGAGACGGCATCGAACCGGATGGCGGCCCGTGACAGCCGCCTCCCTTCCCGGATCGGCGGCGATCCGGCGGATGGACTCAGGAGGCGTCGGCGCGTACGGCGGTCGCGGCCAGGGTGGTGTAGTTCATCGTGAAGCTTCCACCCAGGGAGTCGATGGCGTCCCCGACCGCGTCCAGCACCTCGGCCAGCCGGTCGGGACGGAGCCGGGTGAGGCCGCCGGTGGTGGGCAGCAGGTCCAGCCACTGGTCGCGCGTGTAGGACTGCTCCCAGTCGAACCGCCACTGCTCGGGATCGCTGAACTGTCCGGTCTCGCAGATCTCGTCGGTGAACTTCACGTATGCCGCCTGGTAGAGGTCGAGCGGACGCCGGGCCGGTCGGCCGTTGAACGGGGAGTCGGGCACCGCCCGCCGGTAGGCGGCGGCGAACGGCTCGGCCACCTCGGCAGGCGGCTCGTACACATGCCCGAAGATCGCCAGCCGTCCCCTTGGACGCAGCACCCGTGCCGCCTTCGCGGCACCGGCGGCCGGATCCACCCAGTGCCACGACTGGGCGGCGATGACCGCGTCAAAGGTCCGGCCGGCCGGCTGCCAGGATTCGAAGGCCGCCACCTCGACCTGCAGGCCGCGGGATCGCGCGAAGTCGGCCATCCGCGCATCGGGCTCGACGCCGAGCACGGCGCAGCCGGCGGCCTGGAACTGGCGGGCTGCGATGCCGGTGCCGCAGCCGACGTCGAGCACGGCAGGCCCGGGGCTCCCGGCGACGATCCGCGCCACCAACGCATCGGGGTAGCCGGGCCGGGCTTGGTCGTAGCGTTGCGCGTCCACGCCGAACGACTCGGCCATCCCCCGGGCCTTGTGCGACTCCGACGGGGACGCTTCCGGTTGCTCTCGAGGTAATATGGGCATGCGCCCACTTTAGTGGGCATGCGCCCACTAGGCAACGGACGCCGGCGGGTCGACGCGTGAAAGGATCTGTGAGTGCCGACTGGTGTGCACCTTCGCGACGCGCGGCAGCAGCTGTTCGACGCTGCCGAACGCGTGCTTCTGCGGGACGGGCCGAACGGGTTGACCAGCCGGGCCGTCACCGATGAGGCGGGCTGCGCCAAAGGCGTCCTGCACCGGCACTTCACCGACTTCGACGCCTTCCTCGCCGACCTCGTACTCGACCGGGCCGCGCAGCTCGAGACACAGGCGAGTGCGCTGCGCGAGTCCGTCGGCACCGGCACGGTGGCCGGCAACCTCACCGGCGCGCTGACCACCCTGTTCGGACCGATCCCGATGGCAGTCATCCCGCTCATCACCTTCCGGGACGAGCTGCGCACACGGCTGCGGCAAGCCAGACCCGGAGGCGGCATCGCGATCCTCGCCCAGGCCACGACCGCGATCTCCGCCTACCTGGCCGACGAGCGTGAGCTGGGCCGCATCGCGGCCGACGCCGACATCGACTCACTCACCCTCTCCCTGGTCGGTGGCGGGCATCTCCTGTTCGCGGACCGCGACCTCGGCCCGCCGACCACGGCAGTCGTCAACAAGTTCGTGGCAGCGGTCATCGCCGACGTCGTGCGACGACGACCGGCCTAGGGACGCTGAGTGCCGGGTAAACGACGGCGGGCGCAAGGGGTCAACGCATCACCGTCTTTGATGAGGTCAGCGCAGACCTCGGCCGGGCGTCGGAAGTCGTGGATCCGGCGGGGCCGGTCGTCGAGCTCGGCGGCGATCACCGTGCGGGCCTGGTCGTCGCTTATCGGTTCGCCCCACGCCTGCGGCCCGCGCATCTCCATCGCTCCGTAGCCGAGGCGGCTCGCCCGCAGTCCGGTCCTTCCGAACTCCACGGTTGGCAGGGTCATGTCATCATCCTTTTTTCGATCCTGGCCGCCCTGGCGCGTCCGTATTCGGCCAGGGTGTGGAAGGCGGCTTTGGGGGCCCAAGGCAGCCCCGGATAGGCCGTCCCCGTGCGGCCGTGCTCCAGGATCTTGACGATGCCGAAGCTGGCGGTGTCGAAGTCCCGTTCGGGATCGGAGGACGTCGGCAGGTCGCGGCGTGCGAACGTGTTGACGAACGCCGCGTCCGTGCCCTCCTCGTCGTAGATGTCGAGGAGCTCGCGCAGGTATTCGGCCTGTTCTTCTTCGTCCCGCATGACGGTCGCGGTCAGGCGGGGGCAGGCGCGTCCGTCCCATTCGATGATGGAGTCGCCGCGTGCGCCCAGTTCGGCGGCTCCGCGGTGGGTGGTGCAGCCGAACTCGGTGACGGCGAACGGCTTGCTCTGCGAGGTCTGCGCGCGCAGACTCTCACGGAAACCGTGCGCGGTGGTCGCGTCGCGATATCCCGCGTCGGTGGCGATCATGTCGAACGGAGCCCAGTCCACGCCTTCGAAGGGCAGGGAGGCGTAGCTGATCGGACCGCCGAACCGTTCGCGCACCGTCGCGGCGGCCCGGGTGAGGAAGGCGTTGACGCGGGCGGGCACTTCGGGGAGGGCGGCGCGCAGCCGTGTGGGATCGGCCATCAGCCCAAGCCGCTCCTTCAGGCTGTCACCGGGCAGGAATCCACTGGTGAACAGGCTGATCTCGGAGCCGGTGAGGAATACGACGGAAGTCCCTTCCCGGCGTAGGCGTTCGGCCCGTTCGGCGCTGTCGACGATGAACGTCATCAGCTCGTCTTGGGTGAGGCCGTTGGTGAACGGCGAATACCAGACCTCCAGGCCCGCGCGGGCGGCGTGGTGTGCGGCGGTCTCAAGGCGGTCCGGGTCTCCTCCGGTGACACGGACCGCGTCGCAGTGCAGCTCGTCGCGGATGATCTGCATTTCGCGGCGCACCGCGTCCGGGTCGAAGGGCTCGTGGGTGGTGGTTCCGGCAGAGGGGAAGCCGGTGTCGTAGGTGATGCCGTAGACACGCATCAGGGGCCTCCGTGTGTGTCCGTGCGGGTGGGACATGCGAGAAGAAACGGGCTAGAAGTCCATGTCCCCGCCGGGCATGGCGGGAGCGGCACCGGCCTTCTCGGGCTTCTCGGCGATGACGGCCTCGGTGGTGAGGAACAGCGCCGCGATGGACGCCGCGTTCTGCAGAGCCGAACGCGTCACCTTGGCCGGGTCGATGATGCCCGACTCGAACATGTTGACGTACTCGCCGGTGGCGGCGTTCAGGCCCTCACCCGGGGTGAGGTTGCGCACCTTCTCCACCACGACGCCGCCCTCAAGGCCGGCGTTGACGGCGATCTGCTTCAGCGGCTCCTCAAGAGCCTTGCGCACGATCGCGGCACCGGTGGCCTCGTCGCTGGACAGCTCCAGCTTGTCGAAGGCCTTGGCGCCGGCCTGCAGCAGGGCCACGCCACCGCCGGGGACGATGCCCTCCTCGACGGCCGCCTTCGCGTTGCGAACGGCGTCCTCGATGCGGTGCTTGCGCTCCTTGAGCTCGACCTCGGTCGCCGCGCCGGCCTTGATGACGGCCACGCCGCCGGCCAGCTTGGCCAGACGCTCCTGGAGCTTCTCGCGGTCGTAGTCGGAGTCGGTGTTGTCGATCTCGGCGCGGATCTGGTTGACCCGGCCGGCGATCTGCTCGGCGTCGCCGCCGCCGT
>NZ_NGFP01000206.1 GCF_002149035.1 Streptosporangium minutum | reverse complement strand
CGTCCGGCCCCCGGAACGCCGCCGTGACGGGCAGCAGGCGCGCGACCTCGCGGGCCAGGGCGGGCAGCTCCGCCACGACGGGCAGGTAAGCCGACCACACATCGATGATCGTCCGGCCGGACAGGAAGGTCAGTATCTCCGCGCGCGGGCCGGTGGAGAAGGCCGCGTCCGCGACATCGGGGACCGTGACCCCGCCGGCGGCCTCCCGCATCCCCGCGAACAGAAGGGCGGCGGAGGCCCGGTCCGGGGCCTGCCACCGGACGCGGAGGGTGAGGCGGTGACCCTCGGCGCTCGTCGCCTGGCACGTCACCGGATTCCACAGACGCGTCGGCCTGCTCGCCGGGCGTAGCCGCCGCAGCACCTCACAGGCGTCGGGCCACCGAGTCCTGTCCGCCCCGGCCGGGGTCTCCCCCCACGGGTCCGGAGAGACCGAGCGGAAGGCGGTGACCCGGAACCGGGGGGCACGCGCCGGCAGCGTGAACCGCTGCACGGTGAAGACCCGGTTCCCGGCCCTCGCGAAGGGCAGGCCGGAGCCGGGGAGCCCGAACTCCCTGGTGTTCCCCGTGGCCGGGTCGACGGCGTGCACGCGGGCCGGGGCGCCGTCCCGCGCGGGTCTGGGGACCGCGAAGTAGATCCCGCCGCTCGTCCAGCCACTCTGGTAGGGGGCCTCCGGCTGGCCCAGCGCCCGGGGCGTGGGCGGGGTGCGGCGCCAGAGCGGAGTGAGGCCGGGCAGGGAGACGCCCTCCAGCACGCCTCCGCCCCCGCTCTCGTGTGACAGCACCATGCGCCCGCCGGCGCGCGCCGCCGTACAGCCGTTCCAGCAGCCGTCGAGGCGGGTGACGAGCCTGCCGTCCCGGTCGTCGAGGACGGACAGGGCGTTGCCGTGGCGGACCGTGACCGTTCCCTGATCGAGGGTGAGCCCGGTGGCGGTCGCGGGGACCGGCGCGCTCCACCGGCGGGTCCCGGCCGCGGTGTCCAGGGCGAGGACGTGGGATCGACGGCCGCACCGGTAGAGCACCACCGCACCGCGCCCGTCGGAGGCCGACTCCTCGACGGCGCGGCTGTCGTCCGCGCAGCGCAGCGGCACCGTCCACCGGTCGGCGCCGGTGCCGGCGTCCGTCCCCACCAGCGTGAACGGCGCGCGTTCGGTGATGACCACGCCGGTCGGGGCGGCGCCGCCGTACGGCGCGCGCCAGGTGCCGGCGGCGGCGAGCCCGGTCCTGCGCCACAGCACCCGGCCGGTCCCGGCGGACAGCCCGATGACGCTGTGCGTGGGCTCGGCCCGGTCCGGCCGCGCGACGTCGACGACCAGCACCGGCAGGGGGGCCGCCCAGCCGGAGATCCAGCCGCCGGCGGTCCGGTGGCTCCAGCGTTCGGCCCCGGTCGCGGCGTCGCGGGCCGTCAGCAGGTCACCGGTCCGCATCACGACCGCGTCGCCGACCAGGGCCTGGCCGGAGCCCTGCGGGGCCGCGGGCAGCTCCACCCGCCAGTCCTCGGCGAAGCCGGTGATCCGCGGGACGGAGGGAGACGAGGAGGACCAGGGGACGGCGGCGACGAGCAGCAGGAGCGCTGCGCCCCAGCGGGCGGCCCGGCCGGCTGTCAGCATGTCTTCTCCCTGGCGACACGCCGGTAGTCGTTGGAGAACGGGGGAGTGGAATAGGACTCCCGGTACCTCTTCGCCTCGCCGGTCAGCCGGAACTCCTCCCCGGCCGGATCCCTGACGTAGACGTGCCGGACGTCGGGCGAGTCGCCGTAGAGGTAGTCCACCTGGACGTCCCACCGGTAGTACCGCTTCGCGGCGGTGGCGGAGATCTCGACGGTGGCCCTCTCCCCCTCCACCAGGTCGAGGTTCTTCTGCAGGAAGCCTCCCTTGCGGCCCTTGCCGGGGCGCAGGTCGTCGAGGTCGGCGGCGATCTTGTAGACGGGCGCGTCCCCCTGCGCGGGGAAGTGCATGCAGGCGCCGCTCCAGGACGGGGCGGTCTCGAGGACGCGCGGGCGGACGTCGAGGATCCGGATCGTCTCGCGCCGGGTGCTTCTCAGCACGACGGTGACGGTCATGCCGTGCGTCCGGGCGGCCTTCTCCCGCCGGAGCAGGTCGAGGACGTCCTTGTCCCGGCTGCCGGGCGGCAGCAGGGTCTGTCCCGGGCCGAGGGGGAGCGGCCGCCGGAACGCCACGTTCTCTCCGACCCTGACCTCCTCCGCGTAGGCCGTCGTGATGAGGTGCGGCTGTCCCCTGAGGTCGGCCCACCGGTCGAGCAGCCAGGGCCAGGCGCCGAGGATCACCGTGCTCACCAGCGTCGCCAGCGCCCCGGCCACGGCCGTCACGATCCACTTGCGGGCCCGGGTGATCCTTCCCGGCTCCGCCCCGCCGTCGCTCTCCTGTGTCGGCGGCAGGGCCGTCCCGGTGGTCATCGGCCGCCTCCCCAGGGTCCGGTGCGCAGGTTCTCCGCCACCGCCGTCACCGACCGCCTGGTCAGGGCCGGGTCTCCGAGCGCCTCGACGGTCACGAGGATCGGCCCGGCCCGGATCAGCGCCGCGTCGGTGAGGGTGTCGTCGAGGAAGAGCGCCTCGTCGGCGACGGACGCGATCCATCCGGAGGGCTCCCTCAGGCCCTTGTTCTCCGTCGCCTCTTCGGCCTCTCCGACGGACGGGTACACCCAGAGGATCGACACCTTCACGACGGGGCCGGGTCCGGAGGACGCCGGTCTGAGCTCGCACGTGACGGAGCCCGGCAGGGAGAGCCCGGCGGGGGCCGGGCGCCCGGCGCGGATCCCCGGTAGGCCGGGGAGCAGCGCGCACGCGTCCGGCCACGCCGACGCCGGGACGCCGTCGCGGGCCGCCCAGCCCGGATCGCCGGGACCGGGCAGGAGGCGGGAGGCCGTCAGGACGGGCTTCTCGTCGAACCCGGAGAAAGCGTAGAAGAGGCTCCCATATCGGTCCACCACCAAGGCTCCGCTGTCGTCGTCCGTCACCGGGTCGGCCGTGGTGTGGACGGTCCGGCCGGTCTCGGGGTCCAGCAGGTCCAGGACCAGGTGTTCCAGGGGAGGGGGGAGTCTGTACTCCATGTAGAGCCGGTCGCCCGCGGTCTGGAGTCCGTAGCCGGAGGAGCCGTCGAACGTGCGTGTCCAGACGTGCCGTCCCGTCCTGCGGTCGGTCATCTCGACCACGATCTCCGTGTCGCTGCCGCCGCCTCGGGCGACCACCACCGCGTCGCCCAGGACTTCCACGTGGCAGTGGCCCTCGCAGATGTCGGCCGCCGCGCGGTCGTAGAGGACCGTTCCGCCGGCGGAGACGAGCGTGAGGGAGTGGGGGGTCTGCAGGGCCGTGACACCGTCCTGGAGGGAGAGGTCCGTCACGTCCCGGTCGGTGACCGGCCAGTCCCAGCGGAGCCCGCCGTCGCCGGAGGACAGCCCCAGCAGGTGGGTACGGCCGCCGCAGCGCATGAGCATGACGGCGACCTGGTCGTCGACCGCTTCGTGGACGTCGGAGTCGTCGTCGTCGGACTTCTCCGGGACGGGCAGTGCCTCGCACTCCCCGGGCAGCGCCGTCTCCCAGGCGACGTCGCCGTCGGCCAGGTCGAACGCCCTGACGCTCCGGAGGGAGGGGAGGGTGACGATGGCGTGCCTGGCCGTCATCCCGATGAGGGAGAAGTAGGGGCGCCAGGGACCGTCCGCGGGGAACCCGGAGACCGCCGTCCAGAGGGAGACGCCGGTGCGCGCGTCCAGAACGGTGAGGAGGGAGTAGGTCTCCTCCTGGGCCTCGACCTGCTTCTCGGAGAGTATGAAGCGGTCGTCCGCCAGCAGGAAGCCGGGATCCTCGAGGGAGGAGACCCAGCGCGTGGCCCCGGTGCGCGCGTCCAGGCCCAGGAGCCGCCGCTTCTGCTCGACGACGGCGACGTCTCCGAGCAGGAACAGAGCGGCCCCGGGATCGACGGGCGTCTGCCAGACCTCGACGGACCTGCCCTGTGCCTCCAGCGGGGCCGCGACGGGGACGGGCACGTGAAAGGGCGGCGGCGAGAGCGGCCGGGCGCCGCTGAGCACGGCGAGGAGCGACGCGAGGACGATCGCCCGCCAGGCGATCGCGGGCCGGCGGGACGCGCGAGAGGCCATGGACACATCCTGTGCGAGGAGTGGTTAGCCCCGTTGTAACAAGAAGACACCGTCCGGGTACGCCCTGTCGCCTCTCCGTTGGATAACGATCCCGCCCGCCCGGCCGAACCGGCGGATCCGGCCGCCCCGGCCGGCGCGGACGGTGGCCGGGCATCCGTCGCGAGTGCCGGCCGGAGTCCGGCGTGCCCTGTGGACGTGGCGGCCCCCGCGGGTTCCAATGATGTGAACGACAGGGACGGCGCTCGACCACGATCGCCGGCCGCCGTGCTCCGTCCCGGCATAGAGCCGTACGGCAGGCTGTTCGACATGTATGACGGCCGTCGATGAGACGTGGGGTTGTCGAGATGTGCGGAATCTCCGGCTGGGTGGACTTCGAGCGCGATCTCGGGCAGGCGCGGGGCGTCGCCCAGGCCATGACCGACACCATGGCCTGCCGCGGGCCCGACGACGAGGGACTGTGGCTCGCCCCGCACGCCGCGCTGGGGCATCGCCGCCTCGCCGTCATCGACATCGAGGGCGGCGGGCAGCCGATGGTCGCCGAGGAGGACGGCCGGCCGCTCGCCGTCCTCACCTACAGCGGCGAGGTCTACAACTTCCGCGAGCTACGCGCCGAACTGGCCGCGCGCGGCCACCGCTTCCGCACCCGGAGCGACACCGAGGTCGTCCTGCGGGCCTACCTCGAATGGGGCGACGACCTCGCCGCCCGGCTGAACGGCATGTTCGCCTTCGCGATCTGGGACACCCGCCGTGAGGAGCTGCTGCTGGTCCGCGACCGGATGGGCATCAAGCCGCTGTACTACCGGCCGACCCCGGCGGGCGTGCTGTTCGGCTCGGAGCCCAAGGCGATCCTCGCCAACCCGCTCGCCCAGCCGCCCGTGGTCGACGCCGACGGGCTGCGCGAGCTGCTCGCCCTCGTCAAGACGCCGGAACACGGCATCTACCGGGGGATGTACGAGGTCCGTCCCGGCCAGCTCGTCCGGGTGAGCCGTCAGGGCCTGAGCCGGCGCCGTTACTGGCGGCTTGAGTCGCGCGAGCACACCGATGATCTCGACACCACCGTCCGGACCGTGCGCGGGCTGCTGGACGACATCGTCGGGCGCCAGCTCATCTCCGACGTGCCGCTGTGCAGCCTGCTCTCCGGCGGCCTCGACTCCAGTGCCGTCACCGCGCTCGCCGCGAAGGCGCTGCGGGAGCGCGGGGCGGGCAGGATCCGGTCGTTCGCCGTCGACTTCGCCGGCTACAGCGACAACTTCGAGCCCGACGAGATGCGCGGCACCCCCGACGCGCCGTACGTCCACGACGTCGTCCGGCACATCGGCCCCGACCACACCGACATCGTCCTGGACTCCGCCGACCTCATGGACCCGGCCGTGCGTGCCGCGGTCCTGCGGGCGCGTGATCTGCCGATCGGTGTGGGCGACATGGACGTCTCGCTCTACCTGCTGTTCCACGCGATCCGGGGCCACTCCACCGTGGCGCTGTCCGGGGAGTCCGCCGACGAGGTCTTCGGCGGCTACCGGTGGTTCCACGACCCCGAGGCGGTCGGCGCCGACACCTTCCCGTGGCTGGCGACGCCGGGGATCGCGCGGTACGGCGGCCTGGGCGCGCTGTTCGACGAGTCCCTGCTGCGCAAGCTCGACCTTCCCGGCTACCGTGCCGAGAGCTACCGGCAGGCGCTGGCCGAGGTGCCCCGGCTGCCGGGTGAGAGCGGCCTGGAGAGGCGGATGCGGGAGATCGGCTACCTGCACCTCACCCGGTTCGTGCAGATCCTCCTCGACCGCAAGGATCGCATGAGCATGGCCGTCGGTCTGGAGGTCCGGGTGCCGTTCTGTGATCACCGGCTGGTGGAGTACGTCTTCAACGCCCCCTGGGCGATGAAGACCTTCGACGGGTACGAGAAGAGCCTGCTCCGTGCCGCCTCGGCGGACGTCCTGCCGCGTTCGGTCCTGGAGCGCCGCAAGAGCCCCTATCCCTCGACGCAGGATCCCTCCTACGAGCGGGCTCTCCGCGTGGAGGCGACCCGGCTGCTCGACCGCGGCGACATGGCCGTCGCGCCGCTGATCGACCTGGAGAAGGCGCGGGCCGCGCTCGACCTGCCCGCGGGACCCGGCGGCCCGCTGGGGGGCCGGGCGGCGCTGGAGGGGCTGCTCCAGTTCAACGCCTGGCTGGAGGAGTACGGCGTCCGGATCGAGATCTGACCCGCAGGTCGCCGTGGGGATCATCCGGGAGCGGGAAGGCGCCTACCGGGTGGGGCGGTCAGGTGACGGGTGTTTCCGGTACGGGCTGGGCGGTTTCCGGTGCGGGCCGGGCGGCCCGCCGGTGACGGGCCTCCAGGGGCCGCGCAATAGACTCGGCCGCATCATGGCCGTACAGATCTCGCCCAGCATCCTGTCCGCCGACTTCGCCCGCCTCGCCGAGGCGGCCGCGGCGGTCCCCAACGCCGACTGGCTGCACGTGGATGTCATGGACAACCACTTCGTGCCCAACCTGACACTCGGTCTGCCGGTTGTCGAGTCCCTGCTCAGGGCCACCTCGACGCCGCTCGACTGCCATCTCATGATCGAGGACCCGGACCGCTGGGCCCCGGCGTACGCCGAGGCCGGGGCGGGCAGCGTGACCATCCACGCCGAGGCGTCCAAGGCCCCGGTCCGGACCCTGCGCCAGATCCGCGCCGCCGGGGCCCGCGCCGGCTTCGCGCTGAACCCGGCCACCCCGGTCGAGCCGTACGAAGACCTGCTGGGTGAGATCGACATGCTGCTGCTGATGACCGTCGAGCCCGGGTTCGGCGGCCAGAAGTTCCTCGACGTGGTGCTGCCCAAGATCCGCCGGGCCCGCGCCCTGATCGACAAGCACGGGGGCCAGGTCTGGCTCCAGGTGGACGGCGGCGTGTCGGACCAGACCATCGAGCGCTGCGCCGAAGCCGGCGCCGACGTGTTCGTGGCGGGCAACGCCGTCTACGGTGCCGAGGACCCGGCCCGCGCGGTGGACGCCCTGCGGGCCCGCGCCGAGAAGGGCTGAGCCCCTCCCGGACCTCCTCCCGTCACGGCCGTACCTCACCCCGGGGTACGGCCGTGCCCGCGCCGTTTCGCGCCGCCGGCCCCGTGCCGGCCGCCCCGGCGGGGAGGGGCCGATGGCCCCTCCCTGCCGCGCGACGGAACCGATCGTTCCGTCATGGCGACGCGATCCGGGTGCGGGCCGCGGAGATATGAGAGGCCTTCCGATAAGAAGTGCGGGCGTCGAGGGAATGGGTCATTTTCCTGACGGGCCGGGTTTTCTGATCCGGTGTCCGGCGGCGGGCCGGCAAAACGCCGGGGAAACCAGGGAAAGGCGTGCGATCCCGATGTGCGCGCATTCGGGCGGAGGCGCTTCCGCCATATGTCCTGTGACGTCATCGCCGGTCCCCGGCGTTCCGGCCGATGGCCGTCTGCCCCGTCATCGGAGAACTCCCCGATCGCCGCGGCCGTGTGCGGTGGACGCCGCCGGGGTCCAGGTGGGAGCTCTCCGGCTTCGAGAGGGAGCAGCACCTTTCGAAGCCGGAGAGCGGTCGGGGGGCGGGTCCCGGGGAGCGCGGTACGAGAAGCGCCGGCGGTCTGTCGCGGAGCCGCGGCGACTGCCGGATCATTTCCTCTCTCCCTCGCCGGATCCGCCGTGACGACCGGCGGCCCGGCCGGTGCGGCCGCATTCTTTCCGGGCTCCCTGCGGGACGGAGGCCGTTCTCCGTCACATGACGTCCGCGACTTCCCTGGACGTCCGGCTGGCTGTGACGTTAACCGGCTGCCGTTGAGTGCGTCAATGATTTGTTTTATGTAATTGATTGCCGCTGAAAGCGGCCGTGAACGGGCGTCATTGTCTCCGGGGCCGCGCCGACGGCGGGTGAACGCGCCGGGGGCGCGGCGAGGGTACCCCGGATCCGCCGCGGAGCCGTCCCGGTGATGTCATGGTCGGGGGAGGAGTCACTCCCGGTGGATGGGGTAAGCACTCACTTGCAAGGGAGGTGGTCCATGGATCACGGACTGTTCGGGCCGGGCTCGGTGACCTGGCGGGTGATGGGAGAGCCGATCCTGCTGGTCGGAGGGTTCCGGGCGCTGCTGATGCAGGGGCTGCACCCCCGGGCCATGCGCGGGGTCGCACAGAACTCCGCGCTCATGGACCCGTCCGAGGCGTGGTCCCGCTTCCTGCGCACCACCGAGTTCGTCCGCGTGCGCACCTACGGCACGAGCGCCGAGGTGGCCGAGGCGGGCGCCCGGGTCAGGAAGATCCACTCCCGGCTCACCGCGCTCGACCCCGACACCGGCGAGCGGTTCCGCCTCGACGACCCCGGCGCGCTCCTCTGGGTCCACGTCGGCGAGGTCGACTCCTACCTGTCGGTCGCCCGCCGGGCGGGGGTGCGCCTGAGCGACGAGGACGCCGACCGGTTCGTCGACGAGTGGCGCCGCGCCGCGGAGGTCGTCGGCCTCCGCCCGGACGACGTGCCCGGCTCGGTCGGCGAGATGCGCGACTACGTCCAGAGCGTCCGTCCCGGTCTCTACTTCGCCCCCGAGGTGCCCCACCCCCTGCGCCAGTCGCTCAGCCAGTCCCTGAACGCGCCGTTCCCCACCTATCTCCTCCCGCTCAAGCCGGTCATCCCGATGCTCACCGTGCTGGCCTTCGCGACCCTGCCGCGCTGGGCCCGCCGGCTGTACGGCCTGCCCGCCACGCCGCTCGGCGATCTGTGGGCGACGGCCACGTTGAAGGGCCTGCACGCCGGGATCGGCCTGGTGCCCGCCCCGGTCAGATACGCCCCGGACGCCCGCAGGGCGCGGCGGGTGACGGCCGAGCGGGCCGCGTAGCCCGGCAGGCGGGCGGCTTGTCTCGATGGTCGCTCCCTTCGGTCGCGCGGAGGACGGCCCGGCAGCCGCCCCCTCCGGCCTTCGCCGGCCGGAAGGGTTCTCCGGACTGATTCCCGCTGCCCGAAGAGGGCCGCCTGAACAGGATGGTGGGGTGGGGGGCCGGAGCCTTCAAGAACTCCGAACGCTCCCGAACACTCCCGAACCGTCTCGCACGATCCCGAACGGGAATCCCCGCGGGCCGTTCGGCGCTGTTCGTGGCGGCGAGTGTCGCCCGCCCGGCGAGGCGGGCGTTGACCAAGCGCTCGCTTGGTCAACATAATATAGGGGTGTTCCTGCCCTTTGTCGGGCATGGCACACTGAGGATACGGGGAGCGAGTCCGCGAGGACGAGCGACCCGACAGGCAAGCAGCGTGCTCCGGGGTCGGTGAAAATCCGAACCGGCGGTTACAGTCCGCGACCCGGTCGAAGCCATCGACCGGTTGACCCGGTGAAATTCCGGGACCGACGGTTAAAGTCCGGATGGGAGGAAGCGCGCGAGCGGAGAGTGCCCCCAGGCACCCTCCGCTGACTGGGTGCATGCACCTGTTATCCCCCGGGGCCCGCCGTGGCAGAGCAAGCTACTGGCGAGTAGGAGACCCGGGTGACTGATCAGGCGCACATGCGCCGGGCGATCGAGCTCGCCGCGCGCGGGCGCGGCACCACCAGCCCCAACCCCGTCGTCGGATGCGTCGTCCTCGACGCCGCCGGCCAGGTCGTGGGGGAGGGCTTCCACGCCTACGCCGGTGGCCCGCACGCCGAGGTGGTCGCGTTGCGCGCCGCCGGAGAGCGCGCCAGGGGCGGCACCGCGTACGTCACCCTCGAACCCTGTGCCCACACCGGCCGCACCGGGCCCTGCGCGCTCGCTCTGCTGGAGGCCGGGATCGCCCGCGTCGTCGTCGCGGTGAGCGACCCCAACCCCGCGGCCGCCGGCGGCGCCGACCGGCTCACGAGGCACGGCGTCGCCGTCACGACCGGCGTGCTCGCCGCGGAGGCCGCGCGCGGCAACGCCGAGTGGCTGACCTCCGTCCGGCTCGGACGGCCGCACGTCACCTGGAAGTACGCCGCCACGCTGGACGGCCGCTCGGCCGCCGCCGACGGCACCAGCCAGTGGATCACCTCGCCGGAGGCCCGCGCCGACGTGCACCGCCTGCGCGGCGAGGCCGACGCGATCATCGCGGGCATCGGCACCGTCCTCGCCGACGACCCCCGGCTCACCGTCCGCCGCCCGCCGGGGGACGGCGTCCCCGCCGACGGTCCCGGCCTCCCGGCGGGCCGGTCCGGCACCGGTGCCCGCCCGCCGAAGGAGGGCGCCCCCGCCACGAGGCAGCCGCTCCGCGTGGTCGTCGACAGCGACGCCCGCACCCCGCTCACCGCCCGCGTCCTGGACGGCGGGGCGCCCACGCTGATCGCGGTCGCCGCCGACGCCGACGCCGACGCGCTCGCGTCCAGGGCCGAGGTGGTACGGCTGGCGCGGCGGCGGCCGTACGGGATCGACCTGGCGGGGCTCCTGGCCGAGCTGCACCGCCGCCAGATCGTCGGCGTGCTGCTGGAGGGCGGGCCGACCCTCGCGGGTTCCTTCCTGAAGGAAGGGCTGATCGACCGGGTCGTCGGCTACCTCGCCCCGGCGCTGCTGGGTGAGGGAGCCGCCGCGCTCGGCCCGGCGGGCGCCGCCACGATCGCCGAGACCCACCGCCTGGAGTTCGAGGATGTCACCCCCACTGGGCCGGACCTGCGTCTGACCGCCCGGCCGGTACCCCTGAAGGAGCTGTGAATGTTCACCGGAATCGTTGAGGAACTGGGCGAGATCGCCGCGATCGAGCCACTGCGGGACGCGGCCCGGATGTCGATCCGGGGCAAGGTCGTCACCGCCGACGCCGGGCACGGCGACTCCATCGCCGTCAACGGCGTCTGCCTGACCGTGGTTGAGGTGGACGGGGAGGTGTTCGTCGCCGACGTGATGAAGGAGACCCTCGACCGCAGCTGCCTCGGGGCGCTGCGGCCCGGCTCCCGGGTCAACCTGGAGCGCGCGGTCCGCGCCGACCAGCGGCTGGGCGGCCACATCGTGCAGGGCCACGTGGACGGGACGGGCGTGCTGCTGTCGCGCGAGCCCGGCGAGCACTGGGAGGTCGTCCGGTTCTCCCTCCCGGCCGAGCTGAACCGCTACGTGGTCGAGAAGGGCTCGATCGCGGTGGACGGCGTCAGCCTGACCGTGGTCGGCGTGGACGGCAACGGGTTCGCCGTCAGCCTGATCCCGACCACCCTGCAGCTCACCACCCTCGGCGCCAAGCAGCCGGGCGACCCGGTGAACCTGGAGGTGGACGTGATCGCCAAGCACGTGGAGAAGCTCGTGGGCGCGTACGGGCTCGGGGGCAGGTCGTGAACTGGGCCGAGGCGGGGTTCGAGGTCCTCGGCACGAAGGTCCTCTGGACGGACCTGGTCGGGAACGTGGCCGCCCTGGCCACCGTGCTGCTGGCCATCCGCAAGTCGATCTGGACCTGGCCGGTCCAGCTCACCGCCTCGGTGCTGCTGCTCGTCGCCTCGATCAACGCCCACATCACGGGCAACGCGCTCAAACAGGTCATGTTCGGCGCCCTGGCCGTCTACGGCTGGTGGCGCTGGACGCGCGGCACCCAGGACGGCCGGGAGCTGGCCGTGCGCCCCGCGACCGGCTCCGAACGGCTCGCCCTGGTCGGGGTCATGCTCCTGGGCACCCTCGCCGTCGGCGTGATCTTCTTCGTCGCCAAGCTCTCCTGGGGCGCTTCCGTCCCGCCGCCCAAGGGGTACCTGCTGGTGCTCGCCGACTCCTACATCTTCGTCGGCAGCGCGGTCGCCACCTGGGCCCAGGGCCGGGCACTGGTCGACTTCTGGCTGATCTGGATCGCGGTGGACCTGGTCGGCGTGCCGCTGGCCTTCAGCTCGGGACTGGTCGTCTCCGGGGCGGTGTACGGAGTGTTCTTCGTGCTCGTCCTGGTCGGATTCTTCAACTGGCTAAAGGAGTACCGGTCGAGGACCGTACTCGTTCCCAAGGAGGCGGTGTGATCAAGCTGGACCCGATCGAGAGGGCGATCGCCGACATCCGCGAGGGCAGGCCCGTGGTGGTCGTCGACGACGAGAACCGCGAGAACGAAGGGGACATCATCTTCGCCGCGGCGAAGGCCACGCCGGCGCTGCTGGCCTTCACCATCCGGCACACCAGCGGTGTGATCTGCGTGTCGATGCGCGGCGAGGACCTCGACCGGCTCGGCCTGCCGCTGATGGTCAACGACAACAGGGAACGCCTCCGCACCGCCTACACGATCAGTGTGGACGCCCGCGACGGGGTGAGCACCGGCATCTCAGCCTCGGACCGGGCCAAGACCATCCGCACCCTGTGCGACTCGGCCACCGAGCCGTTCGAGCTGGTACGGCCCGGCCACGTCTTCCCGCTCCGCTACCGGGAGGGCGGCGTGCTGGTCCGGCGCGGCCACACCGAGGCGGCCGTCGACCTGGCCAGGCTCGCCGGGCTGAGCCAGGCGGGCGCGCTCGCCGAGGTCGTCAACGACGACGGGACCATGAAGAGACTGCCGGAGCTGCGCGAGTTCTGCGACGAGCACGACCTGGCGCTGGTCTCGATCGAGCAGCTCGTGGAGTTCAGGCGGCGCAGCGAGCGGATGGTGACCCGGGTCGCAGAGACGCTCCTGCCGAACAGGTACGGCATGTGGCGCGCGTACGGCTACGCGAGCGCGCTGGACGGTGGCGAGCACCTGGCCCTGGTCTACGGCGACATCGAGGACGGCGAGAACATCCTGGTCCGCGCGCACTCCGAGTGCCTGACCGGAGACGTGCTCGGGTCGCTGCGGTGCGACTGCGGGGTGCAGCTCGACCACGCGATGTCCGAGATCGCCGCCGAGGGCCGGGGCGTGGTCGTCTACCTGCGCGGGCACGAGGGGCGCGGGATCGGCCTGCTGGCCAAGCTCAAGGCGTACAACCTGCAGGACGACGGCCGGGACACCGTGGACGCGAACCTGGAGCTCGGGCTGCCGGTGGACGCCCGGGAGTTCTCCAACGCCGGGCAGATCCTCGCCGACCTGGGCGTCAAGTCGGTCCGGCTGCTGACCAACAACCCTGCCAAACTGCGGGGCATGGACGGGTACGGCATCAAGGTGCTCGGCCGCGAGCCGATGCCGGTGGCGATGAACCCCTACAACGAGAAATACCTGACGGCCAAGCGCGAGCGCCTCGGCCACGACATCCAGGAGGAGAAGGCATGATCAGGCGGGACGCGCTCACGGAGGCGCACTCCGGGCCGCTGGGCGGGGGGCTCGCATGAGCGGCACCGGACGGCCGAGGATCTCCGCCGTCGACGCCGGCGGACTGACCGTCGGCGTCGTGGCCGCCCGCTGGCACGAGAAGATCACCGATCAGCTCGTGGCGCGGGCCGTACAGGCCGGCGAGGACAGCGGCGCCACCGTGACCGTGGTCCGCGTGGCCGGGACCCTGGAGATCCCGGTCGTGGCCCAGGCCCTGGCCAGGCGGTACGACGCGGTCGTCGCCCTGGGGGCGGTGATCCGGGGTGGGACCGCCCACTTCGAATACGTCTGCGACTCGGTGACCTCCGGCCTGACGCGGGTCGCCCTCGACGAGGGGACCCCGGTCGGCAACGGCGTGCTGACGTGCGACTCCCTCGACCAGGCCGTCGACCGCTCCGGGCTGCCGGGCAGCCACGAGGACAAGGGCTACGAGGCGACCGTGGCGGCCCTGGAGACCGCGCTGCTGCTGAGAGACCTCCGGGAGTAGGCGGGAGACGCAGGGAGCGCGCCCGCGGCGGAGCCGGAGGTCTCCCGCTCCGCCGTGCGACCGCTCCGCCGTGCGACCGCTCTGTCGCGCGCCCGCCCCGCAGTGCGACGCCCGCCGTGCTCCGCGGCGGGCGGAAGCGGGGGACGGAGTCGGCGGACGGAAAGGGAGGATCTTCGGACCCTCCGTGCGGAGTCATGGCCGGCGGGGCCGTGCGGTAAATTTCATTCGGCACTGTGTCGGCAGTCACACCGGTTGTGACCGGCGGTTTTCCCGAAGGATCGTGATTTTCAAGTGAGCCCCGAGAGTGTCCCTCCGCCTGAGCTTCCCGTGGTGTGGCGGCCGAAGATGGGGCGGATCGTGGCGTACGGCTTCGCCGCGGCGATCCTGCTGGGGGCGCTGCTGATGGCGGTCTTCCTGCCCCCGCCGTTCACCGTGGTCGACAAGGTCGCCATGGTCGTGCTCGGCGGCCTGATCGCCGGAGCGCTGCATCTGCTGGGGCGCTGCCGGGTCGAGGCCGACGAGCGGGGGATCACCGTGGTCAACCCGCTGCGGGTGCACCGCTACGAGTGGCCGGAGGTGCTGGGGGTCACCCTGACCCAGAGCGAGCCCTGGGCGAAGATCGATTTCGCCGACGGGGCGACGATCGGGGCCATGGGACTGCAGGGCTCGGAGAAGGACCGGACCGTGCGGCAGGTGCGCGAGCTGGCCGCACTCATCCGGGAGCGCGGCGAGGCCGAGGAGACCCGCTAGGCCCTTCCCGGGCGGGCCGCCGGAGGAGGCGGGACCCCGCGGGCACGACCGTGCCCCCCGCCCGCAACGGGCAGGGGGCCCGGCCGCATGCGACGTGATCTCAGTCGATCGGCAGGTTCCGTTCTCGCCGCTCCGGCTGTGGTCCTCCTGGTCGTGGGCGTCCTGGCTGCCGTCTCCCCGGCTGCCGGCCCTCCGGCCGGCGATCTTCACTCCACCGCCGTGGAGAACCTTCCGTGAGGCAGCCGCGTCACCCTCGCCGGCCGTCCCGGGCTCCGGATCCCCGTGGCGTCCCGCGATGGCGGGAGTGCGACGACCCCTTCAGGCTGCCAGGACGCCGGATAGCAAAACGCTGCGGTGTCCCTAACGAATCGTTAAGACTCGTCAGGACGGGGCCGGGCCGAGTTCGAGGATGATCTCGGCGCCTCCCGACGGGGCCGGACCGGCCCGCAGCCGGCCGCCGGAGCCCTCCGCCGTACGGCGTGCGATGTCGAGCCCCAGACCGGTGGAGGACCTGCCGCTCATCCCGCGGTCGACCGAGGCCGGATAGGGGAATCCGGGGCCCTCATCGGTGATCACCAGCAGGGCGCCGCCGCCCGGCCGAGGCGCCAGTTCGACGGTGAAGGGCGTGCCGTCGGGCGTGTTGGCGAACACGTTCTCCAGCAGCAGGTCGGCGCAGGCCGCCAGGTCCTGCGCGCTGACCCCGACGGGGAGCGGGGAGCCGGGTAGGCGGAGCCCCACCGGCCGGTCCTGGTCCTCCGCCAGCGCCGACCAGAAGGTGACCCGATCGGTGATCACCTCGGTGGCGTCGCAGCGCGCCACGCCGCCCCGGTCGAACCGGCGTGCCTCCCTGATGACCTGGCTGACCATGCGTTCGAGGGTGTCGACGGCCTCTCCCACCCGCGCGGCCTCGTCCTTGTCGCGCAGGGTCTCGGCCTCCAGCCGCAGCGCCGTGACGGGGGTGCGCAGCCGGTGGGAGAGATCGGCGACCGCCTCGCGCTCGCGGGCCAGCAGCTCGCGGATGCGGGCGGCCAGATGGTTGAGGGCCGCGCCGACGTCACGGATCTCGGGCGGCCCCGCCGGCTCCACCCGCGCGTCCAGATCGCCGCCGGCCAGCCGCCGGGAGAGGCCGGCGACCTGTCCGACCGGCTGGATCAGCGAGCGGGCGAGCCGGTCGGCGACGACGATGCCGACCGTGAGCAGCGCCAGGCCGATCAGGCCCAGCACGAGCCACGCCCGCCCGACCCCCTGCCGGAGCCGCTCGGCGCTCACGAACGTGCGGATGACCGAGGTGCCGTCGCCTCCTCCCTGGACGGCCACCAGGATCTCCCTGCCCGCCGGGGTCTCCATGGTGATGCTGCGCCCACGCGTGGCCAGCTCGACGGCGGGGTCCCAGGAGGCCGGGGCGCCGAGCGACGTGCGATCCGGCAGGAAGACCGTGATCGGCGTGTCGGTGGATCCGTTGACCTGCCGCAGGGTGGCGTCGAGGCTGTCGCGGTCGCCCAGCGCCACCACGGCGGCCAGCGACTGCGCCTTGGCGGTGGCGGCGGCCGTGGCCCGCTCGGCGGCGACCGTGCTGACCAGCATGGCCAGCGGTACGAGGAAGGCGACCAGGACCAGGGAGGTGGTCGCCACCGCGAGCAGGGCCAGGCGCCGTCTCATCGTTCGGCCTCAGGGTCCCGGGTCGACGATCTTCACGCCGACGCCGTGGACGGTCTGCAGGTAGCGGGGGGCCTGGGCGCTCTCGCCGAGTTTGCGGCGCAGCCACGACAGGTGCACGTCGACGGTCTTGTCGGCGCCGCCGTAGGCCATCCGCCACACCTCGGTGAGCAGTTCCCGTTTGGAGACGACCTGGCCGGGGCGGAGCGCGAGGTAGTGCAGCAGGTCGAACTCCTTGGGCGTCAGGTCCAGGCGGGCGCCGTCGAGGAACGCCTCCCGGCCGGCCTGCTCGATGAGCAGGCCGCCGACCCGTACCGGCGCGGGCTCGGCGTCGTCGTCGCGGCTGCGGCGCAGTACGGCCCGGATCCGGGCGTCCAGGTGGGCCGCGCTGAACGGTTTGACGACGTAGTCGTCGGCTCCGGCGTCCAGTGCCCGGACGATCTGCGGTTCGTCGTCGCGCGCGGTCGCCACGATGACCGGGACGGCGCTGACGGCGCGCAGCATGCGCAGCACCTCGCAGCCGTCGAG
>NZ_NGFP01000205.1 GCF_002149035.1 Streptosporangium minutum | reverse complement strand
GGCCAGCAGGGTCGCGTCGGCGGGGTCGCCGGCGGGGGACTGGGCCTGAACCGCGGCGAGCACGGRCGAGCCGACCAGCGCGATCGCAGCGGCGGCCAGGAGAGCGAGTGGGCGATATCGCATATTTCCCCCAAAGGGCTGAATCATCATCAATGAGGCATGTGTCGGCTGGATCAAATCGGCCGATCGTGAACTGCCGTCGCGGGCCGGGTGGCGGGCAGGCATAGCGTGGGTGAAATGCCTTGTGGGTGCGACGGCTGTCATCGCCTCACCGGCGGCATCGGGGAGGAGCCGCGCCTGGGAGGAGCCGCGCCTGGGGGGAGCCGCGCCTGGGAGGAGCCGCGCCTTTCTCAGCCGTCGTAGCGGTCCTCGAAGGCGGCGAAGGCGGCCTCCTGCCTCCATTCGGCCCTGGCCTTCGCGCTCGCCTTCAGGAGCACGCGGCAGGCCGGGGCGGGCGCGGTGCCGCCGAGCGGCGAGCCGGCGCACTCCGGTGCCGGCGTATGGTCGTCGGGTGCCCGCCAGAGGCTGCGGCCCCGCAGGAAGCTGTGGTCGAGCGCGGTCCGCGCCAGGGTCCTCAGGTCGGTGTAGCGCAGCCCGTAATCCCTGATCGCCCGGATGTACTCGCTCGTCATGTCGGTGTGTTCGATGCCCGCGTCGTCGGTGACGAGGGCGACGGGCACGCCCGCCCCGCGGTACGCCGTGAACGGATGCCGCCCGCCGCACACCCGGAGGATCTGGCAGTTGCTGGTGAGGGCGATCTCGACGAGGACGTGCTTGCGGGCCATCTCGGCCAGCAGGCCGTCCGGGTCGTCCTCGCCGCCGATGCCGACGCCGTGCCCGATGCGTTCGGCGTGGCCGGTCTCCACGGCGTCACGGATGTGGAAGCGCAGGTCCGCGGCCGGGGCCAGGCCGGGAACGAGCTCACCGGCGTGCAGGGTGATGTGGGCCTCGGAGTAGAGGCCGCGCAGGTAGCCGAGCATGCGCATGTGCGACCGGTAGTCGCGCAGCGCGACCGGGTTGTCCTCCGGGGCGACGAGGTTGACGCCGACGTAACGCTTGTCGGCCTTGGCCAGCTCGAACCCCAGGAGCATCTGGGCGAAGACGACTTCCGGCGCGGCGGTGCGGGTGACCTGGAGGAGGAAGCGCAGCGGCAGCCCGCAGCCGGGGTCGGCGTCCGTACGGCCGCAGCGGAGGATCGCGCGCATCTGGGCGATGTCGGCGTCGGCGTCCGCGCGCGCGGCCTTGACGATCTTCGCCATCGCGCCGTCGGCGAGCAGCCGGTCACGCAGCCGCGCCAGGTCGGTGTCGGCCCCGACCTTGGTGACGAGCTCCTGGACCGCCCCGGACTGGCGGGACAGCATGACCTCCAGGGCGAACTCGTGCTGGGCGGCGGACCGGGAGGCGAGCGCGGCCAGCAGCTCTCCCTTGTGGGAGGTCGCGGCCCCGAACTTGCCGAACGCCGCGAAGAAGTGGTCGTGGCCCGACTCGGCGCCCGGGGTGAATCCCCGCATCGACCAGGCCCGCACGATCTCGTCGGCGAAGCGCGTGTCGGCGGTCGCGTCGCGAGCCGGCCGCTGACCGGTGCCGCACGGCGGCGCCGACGCGACGAAGGACGAGGTGTCGACGCACAGGTCGTCGCGTGCGGCGGAACGGAGCAGGAGATCGGTGGGTACGGCACCCGACAGGTGCGTGTGAAGATCGACACCCTTGGGCAGGCCGGACACGAACTCCCGGAGCCGTCCCGGCTCGTCGCGGATCCCGTCGAGGTACGCCTCGACCCGCGTGACCGAATCCTGTACGGCTCCGCCGCCGGTGGCTCCCGCGCCCGCCCACGCCGTCCCCCCGGCGACGGCGACCGCCGCCACGATCGCGACCAGGCCCCTGCTCAATCCCATGATCATGGCCGCCAGCCAACCATGATCTTTATGGTCGGTCACGCAACGCGAAGAATGTGTTTCCCCATGTCATCGACGGTCTTCGAGGGAGGGGCGGCGGTCGCCGTCGCCCCTTCGCCCGCCGGGTCCCCGCTCCTCGCGTCCGTGCGGGCCCTCAGGCGACGTCCCCGGCATGCATCCGCTGCCCGCGCGGCCCGGTTGCCGGCCTGGATCACCGGGGCGCTCGRCACCGCCTTCCTGGCCGGGTTCGCCGCCGTCATGTCCGATCCCGGTGCGGTGCTGCTCGACTCGCCGTGGCCGGCCGTCCTGCGGATCACCGCGACCGTGGCCCTGGTGTCCGCGCTCCTCGTGTCGGCGGCCACCGTCGCCGCCTGGTGGAAGGGCTGGTGGGGGTGGGCCGGACGACTGTCCTACACGCTGGTCGCGCTGGGCGGGGTGGGGTTCTTCGCCGTCGCGATGTCCTACAACCTCGTCGCCCTGCCGTTCTCCGACGGCTGAGACGGGCGTTCGGGCGGCGTGACTCGGACCGTTGGAATGATTGCCGAACAGGTGATTTCTGGCGGTGTTCTTGCCGTGTTGGACCGCAGGTGGCCGTGTATCAAGCGATATGGTCCGCAGAGAAATTACATATAACTCCTCACTGGCGCCACTGAATGCACTGGATGCACTTGATGCGGGTGCTTGGAGTCTTGGTGAAGACTTTCCCTATAGAGAAAAATCGCGCCAATTGCGCCTTTTCTCTGGGGGCCGCTGCCGGGGTCGTGCGCCAACTGGAGGAACCTTCGATGCGGAGCTCTATCGACGGCAGGAGAGCCGGTCGGGTCGCGGTCGTACTCGCCCTGCCCGTCGCCCTCGGCCTCAGCTCGATCCCTGTTCTCGCCGATCCGTCCCCGCCGCCCGGCGAAGTCGTACCCGACCGGCGGTCCGGCACCGGACAGAACGGCGTGGCGCTACTGCGCGTCGTCGTCCCCGGCCAGGACGGCATCGACAGACTCAACGCCTTGGGGGTCGACCTCGCGGAGTACCGGAAACCCGTCGACGGCGGTTTCGAGGTACACGCCGTACTGAGCCCTCAGGAGGCTCAAGGGCTACGCGATCTGGGATTCGACGTACGCGGTGCCCTCTCGGACCAGGCCGACTTCACCGAGAACACGGCCGACCGGCAGGCCGCGCTCGCTTCGGCGGCGGAAGCGGCGGCGGAGGCCGACACGCTGATCCCGCTCCGCGCCGAGTGGTTCACCAGCCGCGGTGATCGGCGTTTCCTCTCGGTGGAGGTGAAGTCGAGCGCCACCGACGCGCAGACGGTGCTCACCGTCACCTGGGACAGCGGCAAGAGGACACCTCCCGGCTCCGGTGGCACCGCGACGATGTCGCGCTTCACCGACGCAGGTCAGTACCTGTACCACCGGTTCAACTCGCCGCTGTCCGTCGCCGAGATTCCCGGCAGGGTCACGGTCACCAGCAGCCGGGGCGGCTCGGTCACGGCCCCGGTGACCAGGTGGCTGGGGGACAGGCGCAAGGCACCCGGCAGGCACTACGTCGCGGACTTCGTCGACCACTACATGGACCCGACCGAGGTGACCGACCGGATCACCGCGCTGGCCGGGGAGTTCCCGAAGATCTCACAGATCGTCGATCTGCCGTACAGGACGAACGGCTACCGCCGGGCGGCGCAGGCGCAGTTCGGCAGCGGCGCGGCGAGCACGTTCTACGTGAGCTCGAAGGCATACGGACACGAAGGCGGCAACGACATCAGTGTGGCCCTGGTGAGGCCCGCCGCCGCGTCCGCCCCGATCAGTGTCTCGGTCACCGGCAAGGACATCGTGGTCAACCTGGCCACGGACGGGGCCGGCGCGATCAGCAGCACCGCCCGGCAGGTGGTCGACGCGCTCGACGCCGACGCGGAGGCATCGGCGCTGCTGACCGCCGGCACCTATCGGGATGACGCTGGTGGCGGCGTGGTCGCCGCGGCGCCGGCGACGAGGCTGACCGACAGCCTGAAGGCGCCGTCAAGCGTCTCGCGTGACCCGTTCCAGATGAAGGCGCTGCGTATCGGGAAGAAACGGGACGGCTCGAAGACCGGCGTGTTCCTCTACTGCCAGGAGCACGCCCGTGAGTGGGTGACCCCGCTGGTCTGCGTGGAGACCGCCGAGCGGCTCCTGCGCAACTACGCTCGCCACGGGCGGACCAGGGAGCTGGTCGACGACCTCGACATCTTCGTCGTGCCGACGGTCAACCCGGACGGCGCGCACTACAGCATGTACGACTACAACTTCCAACGTCGCAACATGACCAACCACTGCGCGGCCGGCGCGGCGGACCCGGCGCGGCGCAACTCCTGGGGCGTGGACCTGAACCGCAACTTTTCGGTCGGTTCCATATTCGACGGGTACAGCGGCGCCTCGACGAACTGCACCGGCGACACCTTCGCCGGTCCGAGGGAACTGTCCGAACCGGAGGCGCGCAACGAGGTCTGGCTGACCCGGCGCTACCCGAACATCAAGTTCGCGATGAACACCCACGCTTACGGCGGCTACTTCATGTGGCCTCCAGGCGCGTACAGATCGACCGGACGCGAGCTGCTGCCACGGGTCGACCTCGGCATGGAGAACTTCTTCTGGAAGGCCTCCGGCCACATTCTCTCCGCGGTCCAGTCCTGGCGCGGTACGGCGATCTGGCCGGGTCGCACCGGTGCGGTGCCGGACGTGCTGTACTCCGCGGCCGGCAACAGCTCCGACGAGCACTGGTTCAACCGCGGAGTCATCAGCTGGGACTTCGAGGTCGGCGCGGACGTCTACGACCCGGCGACCAAGCGGTTCCACGCGGTCGGCTTCCAGCCGGAGTTCGCCGAGGGGCACGAGGAGGCGATGGAGTTCGCCGGCGGCCAGATCGGCATCCTGGAGGTCGCCCGGTCCTTCGCCGACGACGGGGACCGCCCCGGGTCGGATCTGAAGGTGACCGGCCGGACCGGTACTTCAGTCACGTTCACGTTCGAGACCGACGAGCCCGCCAACGTCTACTACACGCTGGACGGCAGCCGCCCGACGCTGAGCTCGCCCAAGCTCGCGGCCGCGGGGATACGCGAGGAAGCACAGCGGATCACGGTCGGCAGGACCACCGAGGTGCGCTGGTTCGCCGTGGACATCGCCGGCAACGTCGAGGGAGACTACAGGCCGGACGACGGGAGCGACGACTACCGCGAGGAGAGGGTGGAGGTCCGCGACCCCCGCTGACCTCCCGCGGATCAGGCCGGCGACGTGGTCCGGCGTCGAGCGCGACAACTCGACCGCGGCACGGTGGAACAGCACCCGAAGCCCCTGGTCGCGACGGTGACGGTTGTAGCGATCAATCCGCCTGCCAGGGATTTCTCCACGTCATCAGGGGGACCTCGGACGCGCGGTCATGCTGTGACCGGCAGGCGGCCCACCTGAGGACGAAACAGGTTCAGCGAAGCGGCATTCCGGCATGTCAGGCAGCGGATGGCTGACAGCCTCCACATATTCGGCTGCGGCGAACCCCCACCCTGCCCAGGCCTCCTTTCCCGGTTCTGAACGATCTCCCCGGGTGTAGTACCAGATCGTTCCCCCGTCACTTTGCACACGCCCGAGGGACCAGCAGACGAACCAGCTTTTCGGGGTGTCCAGAACCGCTATCTTCTCCGTGGTGCCCACGGTGAGATACAGCGATGTCTCAGGCCGGTTCGCGCACACGAAATCCGTGGTCCACACATGGCCGTTCTGCCTGGCGTCGGCATGCTTGACACCCCGGCGGGTGGTACAGGAGCGCACGTCACCGGCTGATTTCTGCGCGGTGGTCTCCGCGGCGGCCTGCGGGTCGTGATGAGGGCGCCAGATCAAGAGTCCCGCGACGGACAACACAGACAAGATGCCCAGCGTCCACCGCTTACGGCTCTCGCGCAAGACCACCAGGCGTCCGTGCAGGCCCCCCGTTACAGGCGGGGTCTCCACTACGCCGGAAAGCTGCGGGTGCGATGAGTCGTGGTTGCCCGGTTGGGCCTGGCGGGCCGTGCCGGGCTCCGCCGCGGATGTCTGGGCGGTTTGGGCACTCAGCCATCGCCGGTGCAGCTCGGTGAGTTCATGACGGTTCGCCTTGCACTCCTTGGCGAACTGTTCCAGGAGGGTGAAGCGCGGCGGCACGCTCTCCCCCGAGCAATAACGGTGAAGTGTGGATTTGCTGATACCGAGCCGCTTGGCGAGCGTGTCGTAACTACGGCCTGTCTTGTTTTTCAACCCGCGTAAGTATGAGGCTAAATCCTCGGCCGCAGCCGGTTCTGACATCCTGACTCCTCGAGTCCAGGCCTCATGTTCGACGCCCGTAGGCTAACAGGAAGATCGGCTTTCCTTCTGCCCCGTGTCCCGCCGCATCCCATGACATCTGGGATTGCGCTGGTCAGAACCGTCTTCCATCCCGTTTTCCCGTGTTGTCCCAGATTCCTTGTCGCTGGGTGGGCCGCCCGCCACGGTGGTAACCGACAGGCAGGCGAAGATCACCAACCTGGCTCGGTCCGTGCCTGCCTCAGGGCTTCTCGACCGTTAGGGGATACGTCACCATGCGCCCATTCGTCTCCATCCGCTCGCGACAAGCGGGAATATCGCACCTGATTCGGGCAAGAACAACCGCTGTAGCCGCTCTTATAGTGCTTACGGGTAGCCTGGCGAACCTGCCGGCACACGCTGCGGCCCCGGCATCCCTGTCAGTTCTTCAGGGGGTGCCGGCCGCTCCCGCCCTCCAACTGCCTTTCCCCTGCGACCAGCAGTGGCGACTGGATACATGGGGCCACGCCCCGGCGCTCGACATGGTCAAGGAACCCGACCAGCAAGGGACCGAGGGTGCCACGCTCGTCGCCCCCGCCTCTGGCACCGTCAACCAGTCGTATTACCACAGCAACGCCGGCAACGTGATCCAGATCAACCATGGTGGTGGCTGGTTCACCACTTACCTGCATCTGCAGTCCCGGGCCGTGGGTGTCGGCGCCGGCGTGGCGCAGGGCACTCTCATCGGGCGGGTCGGCCGTACAGGCCCGACGTCCAACAATCACCCGCACCTCCACTTCGAGCTGGGCTACGACTCCAACGGCAACGGGGAGGCATCCTGGGGTTACTCGGGCGCGGAGCGGGTCAGGCCCGCCTTCAACGGCGTCACGTACGGCGGCGGCGACAACCAGACCCACCGGAACGTCACCAGCCGCAACTGCGGAACCAGCAGCGGGCGCGTGTATGAGGCCAGTAGCGCCAATGGGTGGCAGAGTCTTCCCACGGGGATCAGTGGTGTGAGCGGTTCGGCTCTCGCCGTGGGGAATGTCGACGGGACCAAGTTCATCTATACCGTCGTTGACGGGAAGGTGTATGAGGCCAGTAGTGCCAATGGGTGGCAGAGTCTTCCCACGGGGATCAGTGGTGTGAGCGGTTCGGCTCTCGCCGTGGGGAATGTCGACGGGACCAAGTTCATCTATACCGTCGTTGACGGGAAGGTCTATGAGGCCAGTAGTGCCAATGGCTGGCAGAATCTTCCCACGGGGATCAGTGGTGTGAGCGGTTCGGCCCTCGCCACCGTCAATGTCAATGGGACCAAGTTCATCTACACCGTCGTTGACGGGAAGGTGTATGAGGCCAGTAGCGCCAATGGGTGGCAGAATCTTCCCACGGGGATCAGCGGTGTGAGCGGTTCGGCCCTCGCCACCGTCAATGTCGACGGGACCAAGTTCATCTACACCGTCGTTGACGGGAAGGTGTATGAGGCCAGTAGCGCCAATGGGTGGCAGAATCTTCCCACGGGGATCAGTGGTGTGAGCGGTTCGGCTCTCGCTGTGGGGAATGTCAATGGGACCAAGTTCATCTATACCGTCGTTGACGGGAAGGTGTATGAGGCCAGTAGTGCCAATGGGTGGCAGAATCTTCCCACGGGAATCAGTGGTGTGAGCGGTTCGGCCCTCGCCACCGTCAATGTCAACGGGACCAAGTTCATCTACACCGTCTAGCGTCGCGTTCCTCGAAATGGGCAGGTCGTCTCCGATCGGTTGGCCCGATCGGAGACAACCTGCCCATTTCGAGTTCCATCCCCAGTTGGGCCGCCTGCTGGTCACAGCAGGACCGTGAGGCCGACGTTCCCCTGATGACGTGGAAAGGCCCTGGTAGGCGGGGTGATCACCACAACCGTGACCGCGGGAACGGCAGGGGCGCTCCCTACCGCTCGACCTGGAAGGCGGCCATGGGGATGGGAAGCCAGGAGGGGCGGTTGCGGGCCTCGTAACCGACCTCGTAGACGGCCTTGACCAGCTCCAGGGCGCGCAGCAGTACGGCGTCCTCGGCGTGCAGGCGGCCGCCGCCGGCGGAGTAGCCGGCCAGGAAGGACGAGCGGTTGAGCTCGGCCCATTCGACGGCCCGGGGGCGCAGTTCCTCGGCGTCGGGGTGGTCGGCCAGCAGGTGGCGGGCGGCGTAGTCGAACGAGCGGAGCATGCCGGCCACGTCCCGCAGCGGGGAGGACAGCGCGCGGCGCTCGGCGAGGGGCTGGCCGGGCTCGCCCTCGAAGTCGAGGACGACCCAGTCGGTGGTCGTGCGCATCACCTGGCCGAGGTGGTAGTCACCGTGGACGCGCTGCACGGGGATCTCGGAGACCACGTCGGCGACCCGCTGGTAGGCCTCCTCGGCCACCCGCGCGTACCGGCCGAGCTGTGGCACCTCCTCGATCACACCGGCCAGGCGGCGGCGATGGTCCTCGACCATCTGCTTGACCTCCTGCGCCTCCATCACGTCGGTGGGGAACGCGGCGGCCAGCTCGCGGTGGACCTCGGCGGTGGCCACGCCGAGCCGGTAGGCCTCGGAGCTGAAGTCGCCGCCCGCGTCGGAGGCCGAGGCGTCCAGGCTGGCGTACAGGTCGCGGACGCTGGCCAGGGCCAGGGCCCAGCCGTCGTTGGCGGTGGCGAGGAACTCCTGGGTCATCGCCAGGGTGGTGGGCTCGCCGTCGAGGTCGGTCTCGATCCAGCCGTACGGCTGCGCGATGTGGCCGGCGCCGTGCCGGGCCAGGGCGGTGACGATCTCCAGCTCGGGGTTGACCCCTGGGATCAGGCGGCGGAACAGCTTGCAGATGTAGGTCTCGCCGTACACCAGGGAGGTGTTGGACTGCTCCGCGCCGAGCACGAGGCTCCGCAGGGAGGTGTCGATCTCCACCCCCTCCAGGTGGCGGAAGCGGAGCGGGCCGAGGTCACGGCCCCCGGCCATCCCCGCGAGCAGGGTGCCGGTGAGGTCGGGGTCGTAGACGGCGTCGTAGTAGCCGTCACCGATCCGGGCGTGGCTGTAGCGCCCGGAGGTGTCCCCGCCGGTGCCGAGCAGGAGCTGGTAGCGGTCGTGCGCCCCGCCCTGGCGCACCGAGATGATCAGATGGTGCAGGCCGGGGGAGAGCTCGACGTCGGAATCGACGCTGAGCTCGTCTATCGGCCGCCCCTTACCGGCGAACCATCGTTGATGGGTGATCCAGCCGGTAAGGAGCTCCGTCAACACGGCTTTACGCCTCCTGGGTTACGGGTGGCAAGGTGAACCAATAGAACCCATGCCCAGGAAGCGTCAAAAGATACGGAAGTTCGCCAATCGGTGGGAACGGCACCCCACCCATGGTCTCGACGGGCACCGATCCCTCGAACCGGCGCAGGTCCAGCTCCACCGGCTGCGGGAACCGCGACAGGTTGTTGACGCACAGGATGCGGTCGTCGCCGTACTCGCGCACGTAGGCGAGGACGCTCGGGTTGGAGGAGTTCAGCTCGGTGAACGCCCCCAGGCCGAAGACCGGGTGGCGCTTGCGGATGTCGATCATCCGCTTGGTCCAGTGCAGCAGCGAGCCGGAGCTCTTCTGCTGCGCCTCGACGTTGATCGCCTGGTAGCCGTAGATCGGGTCCATGATGACCGGCAGGTAGAGCCGGGCGGGGTCGCAGTCGGAGAACCCGGCGTTGCGGTCCGGGCTCCACTGCATCGGGGTGCGGACGCCGTCGCGGTCGCCCAGCCAGATGTTGTCGCCCATCCCGATCTCGTCGCCGTAGTAGAGCACCGGTGACCCGGGCAGCGACAGCAGCAGCGCGGTGAACAGCTCGATCTGGTTGCGGTCGTTCTCCAGCAGCGGGGCCAGCCGCCGCCGGATGCCGACGTTGGCCCGCATCCGGGGGTCCTTGGCGTACTCCGAGTACATGTAGTCGCGCTCGTCGTCGGTCACCATCTCAAGCGTGAGCTCGTCGTGGTTGCGCAGGAAGATGCCCCACTGGCAGTTCTCGGGGATCTTCGGCGTCTGGGCCATGATCTCCGAGATCGGGTAGCGGGACTCCCGCCTGACGGCCATGAAGATGCGCGGCATCAGCGGGAAGTGGAAGGCCATGTGGCACTCGTCGCCGCCGGTCGCCGGGTCGCCGAAGTACTCCACCACGTCCGCCGGCCACTGGTTGGCCTCGGCCAGCAGCACCCGGTCGGGGTAGAGGCGGTCGACCTCGGCCCTGACCCGCTTGAGGTACTCGTGGGTCCGGGGCAGGTTCTCGCAGTTCGTGCCGTCCTGCTCGAACAGGTAGGGGATGGCGTCCATCCGGAACCCGTCGATGCCCAGGTCCAGCCAGAACCGCAGCACCTCCAGCATCGCGTCCTGCACGTCCGGGTTCTCGTAGTTGAGGTCCGGCTGGTGGGAGAAGAACCTGTGCCAGTAGTACTGGCCCCGCACCGGGTCGTGGGACCAGTTGGACGTCTCGGTGTCGATGAAGATGACCCGGGCGTCCTTGTAGAGCTCGTCGGAGTCGCTCCAGACGTAGAAGTCGCCGAACGGGCCCTCGGGGTCGTGGCGGGAGGCCTGGAACCAGGGGTGCTGGTCGCTGGTGTGGTTCATCACCAGGTCGGCGATGACGCGCATGCCCCGCTTGTGGGCTTCGTCCACCAACTTGATGAAATCTCCGAGATCACCGAATTCGGGGAGGATCTTCATGAAGTCCGCGATGTCGTAGCCGCCATCGCGGAGCGGCGACTCGTACAGGGGCAGCAGCCAGAGGCAGTCCACGCCAAGCCACTGGAGATAGTCCAGTTTGTCGATGAGGCCGCGGATGTCTCCGGTGCCGTCCCCGTTGGAATCGGCGAATCCCCGGATGAGCACCTCGTAGAAGACGGCGCGCTTGAACCAGTACGGATCGCGCGGCTTCTCCTCGTCGAAGGTGTTCGGGATTGGCTCAGGTAGCTGACTCACCAGTGGACTCCCCGCTGTTCTGCCGGTTTCGCGTACCCGGCCGGCTCACCGCTGGTTCGCCGTCGCGGCACGCAAAGTGAAGATGTGTGCTGGGTGGATATGGGGATCGAGGCGCACGTAGTTGTTCTGCCGCCAGCGATACGACTCGCCTGACAGCTCGTCGTCGACGAAGAACTCGGCATGCCAGTCGAGACCCAGAGACGGCATGTCCAGGGAGACCGTCGCCTCATGGGTGTTGTGTGGATCGAGATTCACGACCGTCAGCACCACATCGCCCAGGCCGTGCCGTCGTGTGGCCGTGTCGTAGGCGCCGGGCAGCCGCTTGGAGAAGCAGACCACGTCCGGATGGTCGACGCTATGGAACCGTAGGTTACGCAGTTCCTGGAGCGCCGGGTGTGCTCTTCGGAACAAATTAAGTTGCGTGATGAAGGGCGCGAGGCTACGGCCTTCTCGCTCAGCCTCTACCCAATCACGCGGTTTATACTGATATTTCTCACTATCTAGGTATTCTTCGCTACCTGGTCGAACCGGGACATTCTCCGCAAGTTCATATCCGGCGTATACCCCCCAGGTCGGCATCGCCATCGCCGCGAGGATAGCTCTGATATAAAATGCCGGGACTCCCCCTTGTTGCAGGTATTCGTGGAGAATGTCCGGGGTATTGACGAATACGTTCGGCCGCAGGAAGTGTGACGTCTCGTGGGAGAGCTCGCTCAGGTAGGCCTCGACCTCCGGCCGGGAGTTCTTCCACGTGAAGTAGGTGTAGGACTGGTGGAAGCCGACCTTGGCCAGGGCCTGCATCATCGCCGGGCGGGTGAACGCCTCCGCCAGGAACAGCACGTCCGGGTCGGTGGAGTTGATGTCGGCCAGCAGCCGCTCCCAGAACGCCACCGGCTTGGTGTGCGGGTTGTCCACCCGGAAGATCCGCACGCCGTGGTCCATCCAGAGCCGCACCACCCGCTTGACCTCGGCGTAGATGCCCTCGGGATCCTTGTCGAAGTTCAGCGGATAGATGTCCTGGTACTTCTTCGGCGGGTTCTCTGCGTAGGCGATCGAGCCGTCCGCGCGGATGTTGAACCACTCCGGGTGCTCCTTGACCCACGGGTGGTCGGGCGCGCACTGCAGGGCCAGGTCGAGGGCGACCTCCATGCCGAGCTCGCGGGTCTTGGCCACGAAGGCGTCGAAGTCCTCGAAGGTGCCGAGGTCGGGGTGGATGGCGTCGTGGCCGCCCTCCTCGGAGCCGATCGCCCAGGGAGAGCCGGGGTCGTACGGCTCGGGCGTCAGGGTGTTGTTGCGGCCCTTGCGGAAGCTGTGCCCGATCGGGTGGATGGGCGGCAGGTAGACGACGTCGAAGCCCATCTTCGCGACGGCGGGCAGCCGCTTCGCGGAGGTCGTGAAATTTCCGGACTTGGGAGCAGTGTCCCGTTCGACGATCGCGCCCTCGGAGCGGGGGAAGAACTCGTACCAGGAGCCGAACAGCGCCCTGCGCCGGTCGACCCTGACCACGCGCCTGGGTGACCTGGTCACCAGGTCCCGGAGCGGGTGGGCGCGCAGCAGCTCCGCGGTCTCGGGGAGCTGGGCCAGGGAGAACCGGGCGCGCGGGTCGAGCTCCCGGTCGCGCAGCTTGGCCGCCACCGCCAGGAGTGCGGCCCGGTGCCCGCACACGTGGGCCTCCGCGACGGCCTCCCGCCCCGCGGAGCCGGCCGGGGCCGTAGCGGCGGCCTTGCCCGCAGCCTTGCCGCCCGCCGTCTTGCCGCCAGGCGCCTTCACGGTCGCGGGCCTGCGGCTCAGGCCGCCGCAGTCCGCGGGCCGTACGGCCCTGGCCGCGCGTTCGAAGAGCCGGGCGCCCTCCTCGCACATGAGCTCGGCGTCCATGTCACGCGGGATCTTGATGCCCGCGTCGTGGAGCCAGGTGGCCATGGGATCACTCCACGCCTCGACGCGGAAGTGCCAGTCGCCCTCGGTGGGCAGCGTCACCTCGACGCCCCAGCGGTCGGTGCCCGGAGCCAGCTCTCTCATGCGCAGCAGCGGGCCGCGCACGCCGTCCGGGCCGGTGAGCACGGCTCCGGCGGCCACCGCGTCGTGTCCCTCCCGGAACACGGTGGCGGCGATCTCGAAGGTCTCGCCCGCAGCGGCCTTGGCGGGGTAGCGCCCGCAGTCGACCGTGGGGTGGATGTCCTGGATTGGGATTCGTCCGATCATCGCGTCTCAAGGTAGCGACGGCACGCCCGGTACCGCCGGAAAAAAGTCGGCAAAAAAAGATCTTCGTTTTTTCAAACGTCCCCGTGACCGGCCTTGGGGCAGGACTACGTCCCGCCTCCGCGTGGACGGCCGGTTCCGGGAGGCAGAGCATTGCGGCCCATAGATGCGTTGCCCCAATAGTCCATCTTCATGCGTGTCGGCGGAAGACTGCGGGATCTCGTACTCCCCGGGCGCGTTGCCCGAAGGTGTGATCAACCCGGCTTTGATGTGTTTGGGGTTGATTGATAGCGGTGAGGGGGAGACGCGTGAGTGTTGAGGTCGCCCTCGTGGCGCTGAGTAACTAGGGTCTGGCACCGTGAGAGCAATCCGCAGGTTCACCGTCCGCACCGTCCTTCCTCCGGAGCTGGCCTCCCTCGGCGAGCTTGTCCACAATCTGCGCTGGTCGTGGCATCCCGAGACGCTCGACCTCTTCGCCGAGGTCGATCCGGTCGTCTGGGAGCGGGTAGGCCACGACCCCGTCGCGCTGCTCGGCGCGGTCGACGCAGGTCGTCTCCGCGAGCTGGCCGCCGACCGCCGCTTCCTCAGGAAGGTCGCCGACGCGGCGGACGACCTCCGTGAATACATGACCGCGCCGAGGTGGTACCAGAGCATTCCCGACGCCCCCCGGGCCGTCGCCTACTTCTCGCCCGAGTACGGCATCGCCGCCGCCCTGCCGCAGTACTCCGGCGGCCTCGGCATCCTCGCCGGTGACCATCTCAAGACGGCCAGCGACCTCGGCGTGCCGATCCTGGCGGTCGGCCTGCTGTACCGGCACGGCTACTTCACCCAGTCCCTCTCGCCCGAGGGGTGGCAGCTGGAGCACTACCCGTCCCTCGACCCCGGCGGCCTGCCCCTGGCCCTCCTCAAGGAGGAGGACGGCACGCCGGTGCGGGTCGCGATCAGCCTGCCCGAGCAGCGCACGCTGCACGCCCAGATCTGGGTGGCCCAGGTGGGCCGGGTCCCGCTGCTGCTGCTCGACTCCGACGTGGCCGAGAACGACACCGCCGCCCGCGACGTCACCGACCGCCTGTACGGCGGAGGCACCGATCACCGGCTGATGCAGGAGCTGCTGCTCGGCGTCGGCGGCGTCCGGGCCATCCGGGCCTACTCCCGGGTCAGCGGCCACCCCGAACCCGAGGTGTTCCACACCAACGAGGGGCACGCGGGCTTCCTGGGCCTCGAACGCATCCGCGAGCTCACCGAGACCAGGCTCTCCTTCGACGAGGCCCTGGAGGCGGTGCGGGCCGGGACGGTCTTCACCACCCACACCCCCGTCCCCGCCGGGATCGACCGCTTCCCGGCCGAGATGATCGCCCGCCAGTTCGGCGGCGAGAACGCGTGGCCCACGGTCCCGGTCGACCGCATCCTGGCACTCGGCGCGGAGGAGGAGCCCGGCAAGTTCAACATGGCCGCGATGGGCATGCGGCTGGCCCAGCGGGTCAACGGCGTCTCGGAGCTGCACGGGGCGGTCAGCCGGGAGATGTTCCAGGGCCTGTGGCCGGGGTTCGACGCCGACGAGGTCCCGATCGGCTCGATCACCAACGGCGTGCACGCGCCCACCTGGGTCGGCCGGGAGATCATGGAGCTGGCGGGCAGGGAGCTGCCCACGCTGGTCGAGCGGGCCCAGGGCTGGGAGGGCGTCAACAAGATCTCCGACGCCGACATCTGGGGGATCCGGGGGCAGCTGCGCGCGCGGCTGGTGGAGGCCGCACGCGTGCGGCTGCGCCGGTCCTGGCTCGACCGCGGCGCCTCCCGCGCAGAGCTCGGCTGGATCGACGACGCCCTCGACCCCGACGTGCTGACCATCGGGTTCGCCCGCCGGGTCCCCTCCTACAAGCGGCTGACCCTGATGCTGAGCGATCAGGACCGGCTCCGCGAGCTGCTCCTCGACCCGGACAAGCCGGTCCAGATCGTGATCGCGGGCAAGGCGCACCCGGCCGACGAGGGCGGCAAGAAGCTCATCCAGCAGATCGTGAAGTTCGCCGACCGGGAGGACGTGCGGCACCGCATCGTCTTCCTGCCCGACTACGACATGGCCCTGGGCCAGCTCCTCGTGCAGGGCTCCGACGTGTGGATGAACAACCCGATCCGGCCGCTGGAGGCGAGCGGGACCTCGGGCATGAAGGCCGCGCTGAACGGCGGCCTCAACCTGTCCATCCGCGACGGCTGGTGGGACGAGTGGTACGACGGCACCAACGGCTGGGCCATTCCCACCGCCGACGGCGTCACCGACCCCGACCGCCGCGACGAGCTGGAGGCCGGCGCGCTCTACGACCTGATCGAGCACGAGGTGGCCGACAGGTTCTACGACCGCGCCTCCGACGGCCTGCCGCTGCGCTGGCTGGAGATGGTCCGCCACACCCTGACCTCCCTCGGGCCCAAGGTCCTCGCCGGGCGGATGCTCCGCGACTACGTCGTCGACCTCTACACCCCGGCGGCCAGGTCCGCGCGTGCCCTGCTGGCGGACGGATACGAGCCGGCCAAGAGCTTCGCCGCGTGGAAGCTGCGGGTCGGCCAGGCATGGCCGGGGGTCCGGGTCGAGCACGTGGAGGCCTCCAACCTGGGGGACACCCCCGAGGTCGGGGCGGCCCTGGAGCTGCGGGCGACCATCGCCCTGGGCGAGCTGGAGCCCGGAGACATCCGGGTCCAGGCCGCCTACGGACTGGTGGGGGTCCATGACGAGCTGGTCGGCCCGGCCTACTCGGACCTGACCCTCGAGGAGGACGGCGACGACGGCAAGGCGATCTTCAGTGGCAGCATCCCGCTGGACCGCACCGGCTCCTTCGGCTACACCGTCCGGGTCGTCCCCGACCATCCCCTCGTGGCGTCCCCCTCCGAACTCGGCCTGGTCGCCGTCCCGGAGGAGCCCGCCGGCATGACCAACGGCACTTTGCGCTGAGGCCGCCGGGGACCGGACGACCTCTCGGGCCGGGAGGCCGGTCGGCCCGGGAACCGGACTGAGAGGCCGACCGGGCGGAGAGCCGGATCGGGAGGCCGGTCGGACGACCGCTCGGGCCGGGATTAAGGCCGGGAGGCCGGTCGGGCAGGGAACCGGCCGGGGGAGACCGGGGCTCACGCCCCGGCTCCCCCGGCCTGCTCACGTTCCTGCCCGGGGTCGCCCTCAGGCGAGGGAAACCACGACGTCGTCGGCCTTGACGAACATCACACGGTGGCCGAACTGGATCTGGTAGTACTTCAGCTTCCCTCGTACCACCACGTGCTGGGACGCGTCGAAGGTCACGGCCCTGTAGTACTCGCCCTGGGCGACGAGGCCGAGGGTGTAGCGCTGGCCCGCGGCGAGGGTGTACTGCAGCGGAGTGATCGCCTGGACCGGCACGTTCGCCGGGTAGGCCTCCGGCTCGGGGTAGGCCCTGCCGTACACCGGAACGGTCGCGAGGCCCGGCTTGGGCGTGACCACCAGGCCGCGGGAGGGGACGG
>NZ_NGFP01000204.1 GCF_002149035.1 Streptosporangium minutum | reverse complement strand
GCCCGGCTGGATCCGCAACGACTCCACGTGCAGGCGGCCGTCCCCGTCGGCCCGCTCGCGGAGCTGACCGGCGTACGGGTGGACGGCCGCCTGCACGTGGAGTCGTTGCGGATCCAGCCGGGCGAGCGGCTGCTCGTCACCGGGCCCAACGGAGCGGGCAAGAGCACGCTCATGCAGGTCCTGGCCGGGGAGCTCGCGCCGAGTGCCGGCTCGCTCCGCCGCCCCGCGCGCGTCGGCCACCTGCGCCAGCAGGATCTCGCCGGGTACGGCGGGCGCACGGTGCTGGAGGCCTTCGCGGCCGGGCGTCCGGGGAGCCCGGAGCGGCACGCCGAGGAACTGCTGGAACTGGGGCTCTTCCGCGCGGCCGACCTCGGCAGGCCGGTCGGGGCGCTCTCCGTGGGCCAGCGCCGCAGGATCGAACTGGCCCGGCTGGTGAGCGATCCGGCCGACCTGCTGCTGCTGGACGAGCCGACCAACCATCTGTCGCCGGCGCTGGTGGAGGACCTGGAGCAGGCTCTGGGCCGCTACGAGGGCGCGCTCGTCATCGTCACGCACGACCGGCGCATGCGGGCGGCGTTCACGGGTTCACGGCTGGAGCTGCGGAGCGGCACGATGGCCGGGGCGCGGGCCGCATAGCCGGGGGCGGCCACGGCCGGGGACCGGCCCGCGATCCTCGGGACCGGCCTGGCCGGGCCTGACGGTCGCGAGCGGTCCGTGAGGGGACGGCCTCAGCGCACGGCCTGGCCGATGCCGAGGAGGTTCCCCTGGTCCGTGAGGGGACGGCCTCAGCGCACGGGCTGGCCGATGCCGAGGAGGTTCCCCTCGCTGTCGCGGAACCAGGCGGCCCGCTCACCGGTGCCGGCCGACGGGTAGTTACCCTCCACGTGCGCGATGCCGCCGACGGTCCGGAAGCCGGGGACGTCGACCTCCTCGAACACCACGCCCCGGCTCCGCAGCTCCTCGACCACGGCCTCGAGGTCATCGACCTCCCACGCCATCTGGGTGTGGTCGCCCGAGGCGGTGCCGGTCGAGGCGAAAAGCGCGAACCGCCCGCCGCCGCACCGGTAGAGCAGGCCGCCGGGCCGCTCCTCGACCGGTTCGAGGCCGAGCTTCTCCGCGTAGAACGCCCTCGCCCGGTCCAGGTCCCGAGCCGGGAGCCGGGTTGCGACATGACTGTGCTTGAGCATGTCACGACCATGTCACAGCGGCGATCGCCACGCCACCGGAGGGCGTCCCGGCGCCCGCCTCCGCCTCCGCCGCCGTCCCCGCCGAAGGCGTGACCTCCGGGCCGCGGCGCTTCCCCGCCCGCGCCGAACCTCGCCTGCCTGCCGTACCGCCAGGTCCGGCCCGTTTGACGGCTCTCCCCGGGGGGAATCCTGACCGCACGATCGGGGGGATCATGAAGACTGTTTCAGAGATGAAGACCGTTCCGGTGAGGACGTCACGACGATGGGCCGGCACGGGGGTGCTGGCGCTCGGTGCGATGCTGGTGACGACCGGGTGCGGAAGCGGCGCCCAGCCGCCGCCCGCGGCGGCGTCGGCGGCCGTCGCGCCGGTGGCGGCACCGGCCGTCACAGGCCCGCAGACGCCGGGTGAGCCGGAGGACAGCGGGAGCCCGGCCGCTCCGGGCGGCACCACCACTCCGGGTGGCACCGTCGGCACGGAGGACCTGCGGCGGGCAGGCGAGGCGGCGCTGAAGGCGGTGCCGGACTCCACGCTGATCTCGATCGAGTCGGAGGAGAACGGCCGGCTCTGGGAGGTGCAGGTGGTCGCCGCCGACGGTACCGAGCACGAGCTGGACGTCGAGGCCGGCACCGGCAAGGTGATCGGGAAGCCGCGTGTGGAGGCCGATGACGCGGCCGACAAGGCCAAGCACAGGCGGCGGGTCAAGGAGGCGAAGATCGGCTACCTCCAGGCCGCCGAGAAGATCGAGGCCCAGGTGCCGGACGGCCGGATCACCGAGCTCAACCTCACCGGCCACAACGGCAGAACCGTGTGGGAGGGCGACGTCGTCGACAGCAGGAGGACCAAGCGCTTCATAATGATCGACGCCGGTGACGGGAGGATCCTCACCGGCGGATGACGCCCCGTCTCGCGGGCGGCCGGTCGGAGGTGCCCGGCTCCCCCTGAGCCGCGAGTTCACGGTGAGAACGCCCTGTCGCCGGATTCCGTCCGGCCGTCCGCGGAGTCGCGGGCCGTCCTCGTCGCGGGTCACGCCCCGGCGACGAGGACGGCGGCGTGCTCGCGCCTGCCGCACGCTCCTGGCCGGTGGAGTCGGTCACCGTGCGGAACACGACCCGGATCAGGGAGTCGATCTAGCACTGGAAAGCGTACGTGATTCCCCCCGTGGTCACCCTGCCGCTGCCCTGGTCGAGCACGACAATGGTCGCGGGTCCGTTCTGCTGCGCACGGCAGCTTATGGTGGCGACATAGTTCCAGCCGCTCAACGCGCCTTGGGCATTGGCCACGAGAAAGCCCAGAGAATACGGGCCCACCGTATTGATGCCGACCGCGGAGAACCGGACGGTGTTGTTCGGGCTCAGCCCTGTTCCCGTGGCGTACAGATAATTGCCGCTGGTAGTGATCTGCACGCCGCCCCGTGGGGTCGCCCCCGGATCGACCAGCCGGTAGGGCGCGTTGGCGTTGTCGGATCTGGCCTGGTCGCGGCTCGGCGGGACGACACAGACGAGATCAGAGGGGCGGGACTCCCGCCAGACGAAGCCCTGCTTGCAGAACACGCTGCCGGGCTGCTGGTTCGACGGGCCCGCGGCGTTCTCGGCTCTCGTCTGCGTGCGGATCGCCGGCGTCACGCACACCAGGTCGTCGGCGAACGCCTCGCGCCAGACGAAGCCCTGCTTGCAGGTGTACGGCGACTGCCTCTGAACGGCGGCGTCGGCGGGGACGGCGAGAGCCTGCGCACCCGTGGCCAGCGCCAGCACGGCGAGTGAAACGCTCAGCCGGCGTGACGGAATTCCCCGCCTTCTTTCACCTGTTTCTTTCCTCCGCATTTATCTCTCCTTTCGATGTCGACTTGATGCGCACAAGTCGACATCGAAAGAGTGGTCCTCCGGAGGGCTCCGGTCAAGATATGATCTGCCGGGCGCCTTTTATGGGCCGGCGGAACTGCCGGATCGAGTGAGCCGATTACGCGCCCGAAGACCTCGGGGAGACAATTGGGTTCGATGTAAAAGACAATTCTCTTCAGGCCGCCGTCTGCCGGCACTCCGCCGGGAGATCGCGGGGCCGTGAGTGCCGGGAATCAACGTCGGCGAGCGATTCGGTGCATTGGTTCCGACGGGCGCGGATGCGACGCCGTCCCACCGCGATGCGCCTCACGCGCGGATGCGCCGCAGCCGTTCCCCGTTTGAAAGAGCGCCTCTGCCCGGGATCTGCGCCCGGCCGCACCATAACCCATCACTTTAGATACATCAACGTTGATGTATCTAAAGTGATGGGTTATGGTCGACGTGGAACGGAGCGATCATCCCTACCGGGCGAGAGGACATCTGATGGCCGACATGGAGGCCGGTACGCTGCCCGTGCCGGGGGCCACCCTCTACTACGAGGTCCGCGGCACCGGCCCCCTGCTGCTCATCCTCCAGGGTGGGGACGGCGACGCCGGACGCAGCGCCGACCTGGTCGACCGGCTCGTCGGCGACCACACGGTGGTGACCTACGACCGCCGCGGCCTATCGCGCAGCACGCCGCACGACCCGGCGCGACCGGTGACCATAGAGACCCACGCCGACGACGTCCACCGTCTGCTGGCCGCCCTCACCGACCGGCCCGCGCTCATGTTCGGCTCCAGTTTCGGCGGTCTCATCGGGCTCACCCTGGCCGTCCGTCATCCCGGGCAGGTGAGCGTGCTCGTCGCGCACGAGCCCGGCGCGATCGGGCTGCTCTCCGCGGGGCGGGCCCGCTTCGCCCAAGCCCTGGAGGAGCTGCAGGAGACCTACCGCCGGCAGGGCGTCGCCGCGGCCATGCACACGATGAGCGCGCTCGTCGGCATCGACCCCGCCGGCCTGGAGACGGAGCCGGGCGTCCGCATGCAGGAGCAGGAGCCCGGGGAGCGGGCCGCCAACCTCCGCTTCCTCCTCGCCAACGACATGCCCGCGCTCAGCCGCAGCGCGCTGACCGGCGCCGACGTCGCCGCGCTGAAGGACACCCCGATCCGGATCGTGCCCGCCGCCGGCCGTACCACCCCGCGCACGGTCTTTCCCCGCCGCTGCGCCGGAGAGCTGGCCGGCCTGCTCGGTACCCAGGTGATGGAGTTCCCCGGCTGCCACAACGGCAACACCACCCATCCGCGCGCGTTCGCGGCCCGGCTGCGCGAGGTCCTCCACGGCACGGCCTGACCCCCGGGCCGAGGGCGGCCGTACGGCCCGGCGGAGCAGGGCGTCACACGGATCGCGGGCCGTGGACTGCGGACTGCGAAGCCGGTGGATCAACGTCCTGGACGATCTATGCTTGGGGCAGGCATCGCGTCGACGCCGCGCCGGGCCGCCTATGCCCCGGCTGTCCCACCATGAGGTCGGCGATCCGGTCGCGTCCCGGTGGGAGCCGATCACGGAGCGGGTCCGGTGACCGCGCCGGCCCGCGCTCCGGCCGCCGCGATGCCGTGACCGTCCTGGTGGTTCCCCTTGGAGGTTTGGCAGGTGCCGACGTTGGTCCGACCTGTCCCGCACCCCCCGACGACGGAGCCGGCCCGTGCCGCCGAGCCGCTCCGGCACGCGCGGCTCGCCGGACGCGCGGGGCTCATCATGATCGGGGTCGCCGTCGCGACCATGCTGGCCGTCGCCCTCCTCGGGCCGTCGGCGGCGGTGCCCGACCTCGGCGGCGGTGATCCGCCCTGGTCCTTCCGGGCCGCCCCGTCCGACACGCTGGTGATCCAGCTGAGCTGGGCGGCCGTCATCGCCGGCGGGCTGGGCGTGGGCGCCGGGCTGTACGGGCTGCGCCGGGGATGGCGTCCGGCGCGAGGAGTCCTTCTCGCCGGCACGGTGATCGCCGTCCTCACCCTCACGCTCGTACCGCCCGCCGGATCGACGGACGTGCTCAACTACGCGGTCTACGGGCGCATCGCCGCCCTCGGGCACGACCCGTACGTGCTGACCCCGGCATGGCTGCACAAGATGGCGGACCCGGTCGGCGAGCTGGCCCCCCTGGCGTGGCGGAACACACCATCGGTGTACGGGCCGCTGGCGACCTGGGCACAGATGGCAGGCTCGCGGCTCGGCGGCGGGTCGATGGCCGGCACCGTGCTCGCCATCAAGGTCATGACCGGTCTGGCGTTCCTGCTGTCCGCGTACATGCTCGACCGGCTGGCGGGACCGGACCGCGACCGGCGCGTCCGCGTCCACCTGCTGTGGAGCCTCAACCCGCTGATGCTGTGGCACGTGGTGCTGGGCGGCCACATCGACGGCCTGGGGGCGTTCTTCCTCGTCGCCGCCTTCCTCGCCCTGCGCCGGGGCGGCGTGGCCGCGGGCCTGGCGGCGGGGGCGCTGCTCGGCGCGGCGGCCGCCGTCAAGGCGCCGTTCATCCTCGCCGGAGCCGGCCTGGCCTGGGCGGCCCGCCGGTCGGTGACCACTTTCCTGGCAATGGTGATGGGCGCGGGCACGGCGCTGGTCGTGGCCTACGCGACGCAGGGCCCGGAGGCCGTCGGGAACCTGGTCGGCAAGATCGGTTCCCGCTCGCTGGCCGATCCGTGGCGTGTGATCACCGACGCGCTGGGCCTGGGGGCGCGGTCGTCCCCCCTGGAGGGGCAGCTCGCCCTCGGCGCCGCCCTCCTCATCGGTCTCCTGCTGTGCGTGCGGCTCCCTCCCGGGCCGCCCGGCCTGGCCTCCGTACGCCCGGCGCTGGCGTGGTGCCTGTGCTGGCTGCTCACCTCTCCGGTGCAGCACCCCTGGTACGACGCCCTGCTGTTCCCCCTGCTGGCCCTCATGCCGGCCGGCCGTCTCGACGGGTTGCTGATCACCCGCGGCGTCGTGACGAGCCTCATCTACCTGCCCGGTGCCCTCGGCCTCCTCCAGCTCCAGCCCACCGCGCTGACCCGGTGGATCGCCGAGGCCTACCGCCCGTGGGTCGCCCCGCTGGCCGCCGACCTCCTCATCCTCTGCGTCGTCGTGCTGAGCTTCGCCGGCGCTCTCCGTCCCCGGGCACTGCCGCCCGCCGCCGGCGGCTACGATCACGCGGACGGACGGCCGCCGCCTGGCCGATGAGATCGGCCGGGTGGTTCAGGACCGGCCGTCCTCGTGGACCTCGGCGGCGGACGCGTCTTCGCCTATCGGTCGGCTCCCACCCCGTTGGGCGCGGCCCGGTCCAGGACGGCGGTGTCCGGCAGGCACTGGTCGGCCGACGCCGGCAGGCCGGCGGAGAGCGCCGGGACGGATTGCGAGGCGGCCGGCCCGGCGGGCGGCTCGGGCTCGGGAGGTGTCGCCCGCTCCAGGAAGCGGAGCAGCTCGACGGGGAAGGGCAGCACGAGGGTGGAGTTCTTCTCGGCGGCGACCTCGACGACGGTCTGGAGCAGGCGCAGCTGCAGCGCGGCGGGGTGCAGGGCCATCGTCTCGGCGGCCTGGGCCAGCTTCTGCGAGGCCTGCAGCTCACCCTCGGCGGTGATGACGCGGGAGCGCCGTTCGCGTTCCGCCTCGGCCTGCCGCGACATGGACCGCTTCATCGAGTCCGGCAGTGCCACGTCCTTGATCTCGACGCGGTCGATGTGCACGCCCCAGCCCACGGCCGGGCTGTCGATCATCAGTTCCAGACCCTGGTTGAGCCGCTCCCGGTTGGAGAGCAGGTCGTCCAGCTCGCTCTTGCCGATGATCGAGCGCAGCGAGGCCATCGCGACCTGGCGGATGGCGGCCTCGTAGTCCTGGACGTCGACGACCACGCGCCTCGGGTCGACGACCCGGAAGTAGATGACAGCGTCCACGTGAACCGTCACGTTGTCGCGGGTTATGCCGTCCTGGGCGGGCACCGGCATGGTGACGATCTGCATGTTGACCTTCTGCAGGCGGTCGGCGACCGGCATGATCACGGCGAGCCCGGGACCGCGGACCTCGGAGCGGACCTGCCCGAACCGGAAGACGACGCCCCGCTCGAACTGCTTGACGATCCGGACACTCGTCCCGAGCAATATCGCGACCAGGGTCAGGATCGCGATCAGTGCGGAGGTGATGACGGTGATCATTTCATCCTCCCTTGTCCCCCTCGGTCCCGCCGGTCCGACTTTTCCGGCGGCCCGGAGGCATTCTGGGTCGGTGACCGGTTCCGGACGGGCCGACCGATCACAGGGCGGCGGGGGACCGGACATTTCCATCGTAACGCGGCATAAAGCACCTGATATGTCGCTTTTAGTGGAAATGGCGGCAGGGGAGTGCGGGCGCCGCCGACACCGGCGCCCGCCTGGTCACAGACCCCGGATGAGTGAACGCTCCCTCGTATCGTCGGCATCGGGACGGACCGCCACGTTGCCGCCGGAGAGGACGGCCACCACGGGCCCGGCAGGCAGCGCGTCCCGGTGGGCGAGGTAGGCCGCGGTGGTCACCGCGCCGCTGGGCTCGGCGCGTTCCCCCAGCTCCTGCAAGAGGAGGTCGGCGGCGGCCCCGATGCCGTCCTCGCTCACGGTCACCATGTCGTCCACGTACCGGTGGATGTGCTCCCATGCCAGGGCCCCCAGGACCGGGGCGCGCAGGCCGTCGGCCCGGGTGCGGTAGGTCTGCAGCACCGGCCACGCGGTGCGCCGGCCGGAGCGGAAGCTGGCCGCGCCGTCGGCTGCCAGCTCGGGCTCGACACCGATCACCCTGATCGCCGGGTCGACGGCCTTGGCCGCGACCGCGACCCCGGCCAGCAGGCCGCCGTTGCAGACCGGCACCAGGATCGTGCCCGCGCGGGACAGGTCCCGGCCGATCTCGGTCCCGGCGCTGCCGTGCCCGGCGATGACGTCGAACTCGTCGGAGCGGACCACCGTGGCCGCGAGCCGGTCGGCCAGCGCCAGGCAGGTGACCTCCCGCAGGGCCGGTGGCACGATCACCACCTCGGCGCCGAGCCCGCGGGCGGCCGCCACCTTCAGCTCCGGCGCGGTGTCGGGCAGGACCACGGTCGCCCGCAGGCCGTGCTTCCCGGCCGCGTACGCGATGGCCTGGGCGTGATTGCCGGAGGACTGGGCGATGACGTGCCGGACGCCCCGCTCGGCCAGCCGTCCTACGGCGTTCAGCGCGCCCCGCACCTTGAAGGAGCCGGTGGGCTGCCGGTTCTCGGGCTTGACCCAGAGCCGCTCGCCGGGCAGGCGCAGCAGCGGTGTGCGCCGTACGAACGGCGCGATGCGGGCCGTGGCGGCGATCACGTCGTCCACCGTCACCAGGCTCATCCGTTCAGCACCTTGGCCTGGATGGCGTCCAGGTCGGCCGCGGCCTCCGGCGGCGGCGCGGCGTCGGGGACCAGGTCCTCCAGGTGGTGCAGCGGGCGGTGACGCAACCCGATCAGGCCCCAGATCACCAGGAACACGCCGCTGGCCAGCAGCACCGCCGCCGCGCCCCGGCCGGGGCCGGAGGTGTACGGCTGGGCCCAGTCGGCCAGCGGGCCGGCGGCCAGGAAGCCCAGCGGCTGCATGGCCGTGGCCAGCATGACGTTGACGGCCAGAACCCGGCCCTGCAGTTCCGGCCCCACCTTCACCTGGATGATGGACAGCCAGTGCGCGTTGCCGATGCTCATGCAGGCCAGCCGGAGGAACAGGCCGGCCGCGACCAGCCACACCGCCGGCCACACGCCCATCAGCACCACGCCGATCCCGGACCCGACCACGAAGCCGATCATGCCGGTGGCCCGGCGCCGGGTACCGCCCCACACCAGCACCACCCCGGTGCCCACGGCCGCGCCGAGGCCGCCGACCGCGGTCACCGCGCCCAGGGCGGCCGAGGAGCCGAGAGCCAGCACGACCGGGGTGATCAGCACCCACATCAGCGCGGTGCAGAAGTTGACCACCGCGAAGTAGAACGCCATCACCAGCAGCGGCCGGCGCCGGCGGAGGAACCGCCAGCCGCCGGTCAGCGCCGCCTGGAACGTCTCCTCCTGCCGGTGGAACAGCCGGTCGGGGAACCGGACCGCCAGCAGGGTCGCCACCCCCACCCCGAACGAGGCCACGTCGATGGCCACCACCGCGGACAGCCCGAACATGCCGATCAACGCGCCGCCGGCGAGCGGGGCCACCACGTTGCCGACCCCGAAACCCAGGTTGGCCACGGCGTTGGCCTGCGGCAGGTACGGCTTGGGCACCAGCTGCGCGATCGCGGCCAGATAGGCGGGCTGCTGGAACGCGGTGGCCATCGAGGTGACGCCGACGATGAGACAGACGTTCCACAACTCCAGCCCTCCGGTGACCAGCAGCACGACCAGCGCCGCCATGGCCAGTCCGGAGACCGCGTCGCTGACCAGCATGATCCGGCGCCGGTCCACCCGGTCGGCCAGCGTGCCGCCCAGCGGGGTGAGCAGCACGGCCGGGATCTGCGACAGCATGACGATCAGAGCCAGGTCCAGGATCCGGCCGCTGTCCTGGTAGGCCCAGACGCCGAGGGCGAACGAGCTCAGCGCCGTGCCCACCGCCGACATGAACTGCCCACCCGCGACGGTGTAGAAGGGGCGCAGGCCGGCCCGGTCGGGCGGGCGCACCGGTCCGGGCAGCCGCCCGGACGCCCAGCTCCGCAGATGCTCCATGACCAGGACGGCCAGCGGCTCGGCCTGATGCCGCAGGAAATAGTGGCCGGCATGGGGGAGTACGGCCAGCTCCACCCCGGGCGCGAAGACCGCCCACTCGGCGTACCGCTCCTGGTACAGCTCGGTGGCCCGGTCACGTTCCCCCACCACGCACAGGATCGGGGCGCGCAGCGCCGGTCTCCCGCCGGTGAGCTCGCGTTCGAACCACTCCTGCGCCTGGTCGGCGTCGTGGCGCATCGCCCGCACCGCGACGTTTTTGGCGGCCTCGTCCATGTCGTCCAGCAGCCCGCCCGTGGCCCGCAGCGCGTCCTGGAACATCCGGTCGGAGACCCAGCGGTCACCGCGGAAGAACCGCCGGGCCAGGCCGGGCAGCCGGGCACTGGGGAAGCTGCCGGCCGCGATCACGCCCAGCACGGGAACCCCGTCCGCCTCCAGCCTGCGGGCCAGGGCCACCGCGGGCGCGGAGCCCACGCAGTGACCGTAGATCGCGATCGGGCCGGAAGCGGACGCGGCCACCTCCGCGGCCAAGGCCTCCACCAGCTCCTCCAGCGGCAGCGGCATCTCATCGGGCCGGGCCGGATCATGGCCGGGCAGCTCCGCCGCGAGCACCTCCACCCGCTCACCCAGAGCCCAGGCCAGCGGCTGGTACACCGCCGCCGACCCGCCGCCGTACGGCACGCACACCAGGGTGAACTCGCTGGTGCGGCCACCGCCCAGGCGGTGCAGCAGCCCGCCGCCGTCCCGGCGGTCCAGGAACGCGGCCAGCTCGGCGACCGTGGGACGGGTGAACAGGTCGATCACCCGCAGGCCGCAGCCGATCTCCTTGACCGCGCGCACCGCGGCGAAGGAGTCCCCGCCCAGGGCGAAGAAGTCGTCGTGCGCCCCGACCCTGGCCACGCCGAGCACCTGGGCCCATGCCCGGGCGACCAGCTCCTCGCCGGCCGTGGACGGCGGCACGAACTCGGCGGTCTCCGGCCGCGGTTCGGGCAGGGCGGCCCGGTCCACCTTCCCGTTCGGATTGAGCGGGATCCGGTCGAGTGCGACGAACTGGGCCGGGACCATGTAGTCGGGCAGCCGCTCCCGCAGCGCGGAGCGGACCGCCGAGGTGTCCACGGTGGACGGCGTCACCCAGGCGGCGAGCTGCCGGGCCTTCCCCTCGCCCACCGGCAGCACCACGGCGTCGGCGATCTGCGGCAGGGCGCGCAGCGCGGTGGTGACCTCGCCCAGCTCGACCCGGTAGCCCCGTACCTTGACCTGGTCGTCCACCCGGCCGCGGAACTCCACCCGCCCGTCGGCGGTGACCCGCAGCAGGTCGCCGCTGCGGTAGCAGCGCCCCTGCCCGGTCAGCGGATCGGGCACGAACCGTTCCGCGGTCAGCTCGGGCAGACCGATGTAGCCGCGGGTGATCCCCGGGCCTCCGACCACCAGCTCGCCCGGCACCCCGGCGGGCACCGGCCGCATGCTCGCGTCCACCAGGTGCCCGTACACCCCCGGCAGGGGCCGGCCCAGCGGCACGATCCCGGTCCGGTGCTCGGCCGCGACCTCCTCGGTGTCGCAGACCAGGCAGATCATCGTGGACTCGGTGTGCCCGTAGTGGCTCTGGATCCGCAGTCCCGGCCGGGCGGCCCTGGCCCGCTCCACCAGGTCCCACGGGCACGCCTCCCCGGCCAGGATCAGCAGCCTGTCCGGCAGCACCGCGGCCAGGTCTCCGCCGGAGGCCAGCAGCTCCAGGTGGCTGGGCACGCACTTGACCACGTCGATGCGGTGCGCGCTCAGGTAGCCGGCGAACGCGGCGGGATCCATCGCGGTCTCCCGGGGCACCAGGTGCACCGTCCCGCCCGTGGTCAGGGCGCCGAACACGCAGGTCAGCCCGAAGTCGGCGGCCGGAGTGGACACCACCGCGTACGACCCGCCGGGCACGCCGATCCGCGGCAGCATGCCGCTCAGGTAGCTCGCCACGCCGCGGTGCTCGGCGGCCACGGCCTTGGGCGTGCCGGTGGATCCGGAGGTGAAGATCACGTGATGCAGGTGCTCGGGCCGGACGTCGACCTCCGGCCGGGTCCGCGGCAGGGACGGGAGCCGGTCCAGCGCCAGCACCCGGCGGTCCGCCCCGATCAGGCCGGCGAACTCGGCCGTGGTGACCACGGCCCGCACCCCGGCGGCGTCGAGCATGGTGGCGATCCTCGCGGCCGGATAGGCCGGATCCATGGGCAGGTAGCCGCCGCCCGACTTCTGGATCCCGAACAGGGCGCAGGCCAGGTCGGCCCCCGGCTCCAGAAGCACGCCGACCGGCTCGTCGGCGCCCACCCCGGCGGCCAGCAGCCAGTGGGCGATCCGGTTGGCGGCCGTCTCCAGCTCGGCGTAGGTCAGGCTGCGGTCCGCGCCCACCACGGCCGGCGCGTCGGGGGTGGTGTCCACCCAGCGCTCGATCAGCCGGTGCACCGGGGTGTCCGCCACGTCCGGCAGCGGCTCGCCGGCGAGAACCGGGCCGGTGACCGGCTCCAGCGGCTGCGCGCCCACGGGCGCTTCCAGATCGGACAGCATCCCGTCCAGCAGCGCCAGGTACCACCGGGTGAACCGGGTCGCGGTGGCCGCGTCGAACAGGTCGGTGCGGTAGCCGAGCCCGCCGCGCAGTGTCCGGCCGGGCCCGCTGTCGATCACGTACCAGTTCAGGTCGAACTTCGCGGTCCGATCGGGCAGGTGGATCTCTGCCGCCTCCAGGCCGGCCAGCTCCGGCCGTGCCGTGCCGGGGAAGTAGTTCAGCATCACCTGGAACAGCGGGGTCGCGGCCAGGTTCCGCTCGGGCCGCAGCCGGTCCACCACCCGGTCGAACGGCGCGCTCGCGTGGGCGAAGGCACCCAGCGCGGCCTCCCGGACCCGGGCCAGCAGCTCGTGGCCGGTCGGTTCGCCGCCCACATCGGTCCGCACCACCACCGTGTTGAGGAAACAGCCCACCACGCCCTCGGAGTCGGGGTGGTCCCGGCCGGCGACCGGCACGCCGACCGCGATGTCGGTGCCGGCCGACAGCCGCGCCAGCAGGACCTGCAGACCGGCCAGCAGCACGATGAACGGCGTCGCCCGGTAGGCGGCGGCCACCGCCCGGACCCGCTCGCTCAGCTCCGCCGGCAGCTCCAGGTCCACCGAGGCGCCGCCCGGGTCGGCCACGGCGGGGCGCGGCCGGTCGGTGGGCAGGTCCAGCACCGGCGGCAGGCCGCGCAACTGCTCGGCCCACCAGTCCAGGTCGGCCAGGTCGGGGACCGGGGCCACCTCGGCGTACTGGGCCGGCGGCGGCTCCGGCGGCGGGCGCAGGCCGGTCCGGGCGGCGTACAGCGCGGACAGCTCGGACAGCAGCAGCCCACGGGTCCAGGCGTCGGTGGCGATGTGGTGGAAGGTGAGCGAGAGCACGTGCTCCCGGTCGCCGACCACGAACAGTACCGCCCTCATCGGCGGCTCCCGGTCCAGCGCGAACGGTGTGGCGAGCTGCGCGGCCACCGCGTCCTCGACCTGTGACCGGTCGACGTCCGCGGTGGACACCGGCACCTCTCCGGCCGGCCGTACCACCAGGACCGGTTCGGCGCCGGAGTCGTCGATCACGCTGCGCAGCACGTGGTGTCGCTCGGCCAGGTCGTGTACCGCACCCAGCAGCGCCTCCACCTGAAGCGGCCCGTGCAGCCGCAGCGCCACCGGCACGTTGTAGGCCGTGCTCTCCGGCTCCAGCTGCGCCAGGAACCACAGCCTGGCCTGCACTCCGGACAGCGCGACCGGCCCGTCCGTCCGCTCCCGCCGGGCCCTTGCCGCCGGAGCCGGCCGGGGCAGGGCGGCGGCCAGGTCGGCGAGCACCGGATGCTCGAACAGCAGCCGCACCGGAACCGGGGCGCCCAGCCGTTCCCGCAGCCGGCCGACCGCCCGGGTCGCGGCGAAGGAGTGCCCGCCCAGGGCGAAGAAGTCGTCGTCCGCCCACACCTGCGGCAGGTCCAGCACCTCCGCCCAGATCTCGGCGACCAGGTGCTCCTGCGGCGTGCCCAGCGGCACCCGCACCGCCGGGCCGGCCTCGGGGACCGGCAGCGCCGCCCGGTCCACCTTGCCGTTCGGGGTGAGCGGCAGCGCCTCCAGCGCGGCGATCGCGGGCGGCACCATGTAGTCGGGCAGCCGCTCCCGCAGCGCGGCCCGCACCTGTGCCGTGTCCACCGTGGAGGGTGTCACCCAGGCGGCGAGGCGCCGTTGCGCCCCGGCGCCGACCGGCTGCACGAACGCCTCCGCCACCTGCGGCAGGGCCCGTAGCGCCGCGGCGACCTCACCGAGCTCCACCCGGAATCCGCGTACCTTCACCTGGTCGTCGATCCGGCCCAGGAACTCCACCAGCCCGGCCGGGTTCACCCGCACCCGGTCCCCGGTGCGGTACCAGCCGTCCACGAACCGCTGCGCGGTCAGGTCCGGCCGGCCCAGATAGCCGCGGGCCAGGCTGGGGCCGCCGATCCACAGCTCTCCCGGCACGCCGGCCGGCAGCGGCCGCCCGGCGGAGTCCACCACCCGGCACTCCACATCGGCCAGCGGCCGGCCCAGCGGGGCCACGCCGGGCGCCACCTCGGTCGCGTCGCAGGCCAGCACCGATACCGTGGTCTCGGTGGGCCCGTAGTGGATCTGCACCGCCAGGGTCGGCCGCGCGGCCCGTACCCGCTCCACCAGATCCGACGGCACGGCCTCACCGGCCAGGATCAGCAGTTTCCGGGGCAGGGCGTCCACGCCCAGCAGCTCCAGCTGGCTGGGCACCATCTTGACCACGTCCACCGGATGCGCGGCCAGGTAGGCGGCGTACGCGACCGGGTCGGTGGCGGTCTCGTGGTCGATCAGATGCAGGGTGGCGCCCGAGGTCAGCGCGCACAGCACGTTGGTCAGACCCAGGTCGGCCGCGGCGGTGGACACCAGGGCGAACGAGGTCGTCCCGGCGGGGATCCGTCCGGCCACCGCGCCCAGGTAATGGGTGATCTGCCGGTGTTCGACCGCGACCCCCTTGGGCTCCCCGGTGGATCCGGAGGTGTAGATCACGTACGCCAGGTGGTCGGGCGGCACGGCCACGTCCGGGCGATGCCCGGACTCGCCCGCGGCGGCGGCGATCTCCGACTCGGTGAGCACGATCCGGGCGCCGGCGTCGGCCAGGATGGCCTCGGTCCGCCGCGCCGGGTACACCGGATCCAGCGGCAGGTAGGCCGCACCGGCCTTGAGCACCCCCAACAGGGCGATCACCAGCTCCGGCCGCCGCTCCAGCAGCACCCCCACCGGCTCCTGCGGACGCACCCCGCGGGCCAGCAGCCAGTGCGCCACCTGGTTGGCCCGCCGGTCCAGCTCCGCGTAGCTGAGCGAGGCGACCGCGGTCACGTCGGGGCCGGCGTCGGCCATCCGCTCGACCAGCGCGTGCAACGGCACGTCCGTCGGCAGGTCCCCGGCCGGGCCGCGCAGGTCGGCGCCGGCGGGCAGCCGGACCGGTGCGTCCGGATCGGTGAGCATCCCGTCCAGCAGCGCCAGATACCACTCCACCAGCCGCCGGACGGTCGACTCCTCGAACAGGTCGGCCCGGTAGCGCAGCTCGCCGGTGAACCGGTCCCCGTCGTCGCCGAGCGCCAGGTTCAGGTCGAACTTGGCCGTCGGCACGTGCAGCGGTTCGGCTCGGACCTCCACTCCGGGCAGGCTCACCGGCGCGGCGGCGTTGTACACGTTCAGCATCACCTGGAACAGCGGGGTGACCGACAGGTTCCGCTCCGGTTGCAGCCGCTCCACGATCCGCTCGAACGGTGTACGGGCGTGGGTGAACGCGTCCAGCGCGGCCGTACGGGCCCTGGCCAGCACCTCGGCGCCGCTGGGGTCGCCGGAGGTGTCGGTGCGCACCGCCAGGGTGTTGATGAAACAGCCCACCACCCGCTCGGCGTCCAGGTGGTGCCGGCCGGCGTGCGGCACCCCGATGGCGATGTCGTCGCTGCCGGACAGGCGGGACAGCAGCGCCTGCAGGCCGGCCAGGAACACCATGAACGGCGTCAGGCCCGCCACCGCGCGCACCTTGGCGGACAGCGACTCCGGCACCTCGAACTCGACCGCGGCCCCCCGCCAGGTGGGGACGGCCGGGCGGGGACCGGCGATGGGCAGGTCCAGCGCCGGCGGCAGGCCGGCCAGGCGCTCCGTCCACCAGTCCAGGTCGGCCTCGGGCTGCTCGGCCTCCCACGCGGCCACGTCGGCGTACTGCAGGGCCGGGGGCTCCGGCTGCGGCGCCAGGCCGAGCCGGGCGGTGTACAGGGCCGAGAGGTCCTGCAACAGCAGCTGCTCCGACCAGGCGTCGGTGGCGATGTGGTGCAGGGTCAGCGCGAGCACGTACTCGTCCCCGCCGAGCCGGAACACCGCGGCCCGCATGGGCGGCTCGGCGTCCAGCCGGAACGGGCGCCAGGCATGGTCGGCCAGCTCCCGCTCCAGCTCCGCGGGGTCCACGTCCACCACGGAGACGGGCACGCCGTCGGCCGGCCGTACCCTCGTGCCGTCGATGACGCCGCGCAGGATCCAGTGCCGGTCGGCCAGCTCGGTCACCGCGGCGGTAAGGGCGGCGACGTCCACCGGCCCGCTCAGCCGCAGCGCCCGCGGCACGTTGTAGGCGGGGGTGTCCTGCTCCAGCTGGGCCAGGAACCAGAGCCGCTCCTGGGCCGGCGACAACGGCATGTCCTCTGTGGACAGTGCCGGAATGACCGGGGCGCTGGGGGTTTCGGCCGCGGCCCGGGCAGCGGCGAACCGGGACCGGACCATCTCGGCGATCCGGTCCTGACGAACCTCGGTCATGCGTCGCTCCCGCCCATCAGTTTGGCGATCAACAGTTCTTCCAGTCCGGCGGCGAAGTCGGCGAGTACCGGCCGCTCGAACAGCAACCGCACCGGAACGGCCAGGTCCAACGTGTCCCGCAGCCGGCCGACCACGCGGGTCGCGGCGAAGGAGTGCCCGCCCAGGGCGAAGAAGTCGTCGTCGGCCCAGACGGCGGCGCGCTCCAGCACGGCGGCCCACACGGTGGCCACCAGGCGTTCGGGGTCGGTGGCGGGCGCGACCCGTCCGGCCTCCGGGGCGTCGACCGGCTCGGGCAGGGCCTCCCGGTCCACCTTGCCGCTGGACAGGGT
>NZ_NGFP01000203.1 GCF_002149035.1 Streptosporangium minutum | reverse complement strand
GAGATGGACGCCTTCGCCGAGACCCCCGACCACCACGGGGCCTTCCCCCGGCTGAGCGACGAGCAGACCGCGAGGCTGGCGCCCCACGGGGTCCGACGGCCCACCCGGCCGGGCGACGTCCTGTTCCGCGAGGGCGAGGACTGCTCCGACCTCTTCGTCGTCCTGGCGGGCAAGGCGGCCGTCATCCAGGACGAACGGGTGGTGCAGGTCCACGGGCCGGGCCGCTTCCTCGGCGAGCTCGGGCTGCTTGTCGGCCAGAAGGCGTTCACGACGTCGGTCGTCTGCGAGGCGGGCGAGATCCTGGCGGTCCCCACCTGGCGCCTGCTCCAGATCGTCGCCCACGATCCGGAGCTGGGGAACCTGATCCTGCGAGCCTTCCTGATCCGTCGCTCGCTGCTCATCACCAGCGGGGCGGGCCTGAGGATCATCGGCTCCCGCTACTCGCCGGACACCCGGCGGCTGCGGGAGTTCGCCGCCCGCAACCGGCTACCGCACCGGTGGATCGACCTGGAGGAGGACGAGGAGGCCGAGGCGCTGGTGCGCAATCTCGGCATAGCGCCGGACGAGACGCCCGTGGTGATCCTGGGCGGGACGCAGGTCCTGCGCAATCCCGGCAACGCCGAGCTGGCCCGCGAGATCGGCCTGCCGGTGCCGTCGGCGCCGAAGGACGTCTTCGACCTCGTCGTCGTGGGAGCGGGTCCCGCGGGCCTGGCCGCCGCGGTGTACGGAGCGTCGGAGGGACTGCGCACGGTGGTGCTCGACGCGGTCGCCACCGGCGGCCAGGCGGGCACCTCGTCGTGCATCGAGAACTATCTCGGCTTCCCAACGGGGATCTCCGGCGGCGAACTCGCCGAGCGCGCCGTCATCCAGGCCAAGAAGTTCGGCGCGTACCTCGGCGTGCCCGCCGAGGCCACCTCGCTCAAGCGGCGGGACGGGCACTACAGCGTGGGGCTGCGCGACGAGCAGCCGGTCGAGGGCCGCACGATCGTCATCGCCACCGGAGCGCGCTACCGCAAGCTCGGGGTGCCACGGCTGGAGGACTTCGAGGGCAACGGCGTCTACTACGCCGCGACCCTGGCCGAGGTCGCGTTCTGCCGGGGGGAGCCGGTCGTGGTCGTGGGCGGAGGCAACTCGGCGGGGCAGGCGACGATCTTCCTGGCCGGGCACGCCGACTCGGTCCGCCTGCTCGTCCGCGGGGACGACCTCGCCCAGGACATGTCGCGCTATCTCATCGACCGGATCGAGAGCAATCCCAAGGTGGAGGTGATGCTCCGCACCGAGGTGCGCGAGCTGGCCGGTCACCACGTCCTGGAGGCCGTCGTCGCCGAGGACACCCGCACCGGGGAGCGACTGCGCATCGACACCCGGGCCATGTTCGTGTTCATCGGGGCCGACCCCTGCACGACCTGGCTCGCCCCCGAGATCGCCCTCGACGACAAGGGATTCGTCCTCACCGGCTTCGACGACGGCCTGCCCCTGGAGACCAGCATGCCGGGCGTCTTCGCGGTGGGCGACGTCAGAAGCCAGTCGGTCAAGCGGGTCGCCTCGGCGGTGGGCGAGGGCTCCATGGCGATCCGGCTGGTGCACGAGCACTTCACGCGGCGGCAGGCGTCTCAGTGATCCGGCCGGACGCTCTGCTGCGCGGCGAGCCGGGCCAGCTCGACACGCGAGTGGATGCCCAGCTTGCGGAAGACCTGGCGCAGGTGGAAGGCCACGGTGTGCTCGCTGATGAACATCTGCTCGGCCGCCTGCCGGTTGGTCAGCCCCTGGGCGACGAGATCGCAGACGGCCTGCTCGGTACCGGTCAGGCTGGCCCACCCCGACACGGGATGATCGGTCCGGACCCAGTGCCGGCGGCGCTCTCCCAGTCCCCGCAGCCTGCCCCGGACCCGTGCCGCGTCGCGGATCGCCTCCACCGATCCGTAGCAGACCAGCGCGCTGTTGAGACTGTCGACGGCCAGGTCGCGGGCGTCGAGGTCCGCGCTGAGCAGCACGCCGAGATCCTCCGCCGCCGAGGCTCTGGCCCATGGATCGGTGTGCTCGGTCATGGCGCGGACCAGCGCCTCCGGGTCGCGGTCACGCACGCCGCGCGCGTGGGCGGCGGCCACGGAGGGGTTGAGCAGGCAGGGATTGCGCCAGGCGATGCCCTCGGCCGCGTCCACCACGGCATCGGCCCGGCGCTCGTCCTGTACCGCCATCGCCACCCGCACCAGCCATGCGGCGGCGGTGGGCTCGCTGGTCAGCGCCCCGGTGTGCCGGGGCAGCGCGTCGTAGACCCGGCTGAGCGAGCTCATCCCGCTCGCCGCCCCGCCGTGCGCCTCGTTGATCCGCCCGGCCGCCAGCTCCGAGCGCAGCCGCACGTACGGCGGCGCGCCCTGGGGCCCCCGGGCCAGGTCGTTCTTCAGATATCTGATCGCCCGGGGAAGGTCGCCCGCCCGCAGTGACGCGGCGCCGAGCACCGACAGGGCCGAGGCGGCGAGGGCCGGGACGCCGAGGGTGTCGGCGGCGGTCAGTCCCGCCTCCGCGTGCTCGATCGCGCTGCCGAGCCGGCCGGCGGTGAGATCGAGGCGGGCGCGGAGAACGGGGATCTCCGCGGTCCACTCGGGCTGCCCCACCGCCTCCTCGGTGGCGCCCGCCAGCGCCGTCTCCGCCTCGTCGAGCAGCCAGAGGTCGGTCAGCATCGTCGTCAGGACGGCGCGCGGCTGCGGATGGCGCCCGCTGCCGGGCATCTCAGCGGCCTCGCGGGCCAGGTCCAACCCGCGCGAGAGCCGGCCCTCGTCCCACGCGAGCAGCGACAGCAGCACGAGGGTCTCGGCGGACGAGCCGTCCGCGCGCTGGTGGCGAGGGGGCTGCCGGGCAGGCGGGTTGCGCTCGATCTGATGATGCAGCGCCTGCCGTACCGGCGCGGGCACCGTCTCGACGATCGACCGCCACACCAGCTCGTACCGGAACATCAGCTCGTCGGAGGTCGCGGCGAGCACGCCTGCCGCGATCGCCTCCTCCAGGGCGGGGAGCAGCGCGGCCGGCGTCTCGCCGAGCATCTCGGCCGCGTACGCGGGGGAGAAGGAGCGTCCGAGCACCGCTGTCGCCTCCAGCAGGTGCCGGGTCTTGGTGCTCACCTCGCCGAGGCGCCGCCGGACGGCGGTGTGGACGCGCTGGGGCAGCGCCGTCCCGGTCAGCCGGGCGACGCCCGATCTCACCCGGACGGCGTCCTCCTCGCGCAGTCCGGTGAGAAGTTCGAGGAGGAGGAACGGGTTGCCGCCCGCCTGGGCGGACAGCGCCGCCAGCTCCTCCCCGGGAGCCGCGCCCAGGGTGTCGGCGATCACTTCGGCCACGGCGCCGTCGTCGAGGGGGAGCACGCGGATCCGCGTGGCGCCCTCCTCCTCCAGGAGGTCGAACAACCGGCCGGAGTCACCGTACTCGGAGGTGGTACGGCGGGCCAGCAGCCAGGCCAGCGGGTGGGAGGCCAGCCGCGAAGGCAGCGTCCGCAGGGCCATGAGCGTGGCGGGGTCGGCCCAGTGGAGATCGTCCAGGGTCACCAGCAGCGGCTCCGACTCCGTCCGCCTCTCCAGCGTGGTCCGCACCTGCTCGGCCAGCCACATCAGCAGCCCCGGCCCGTCGGGGGAGTCGCCCCTGGCGAGGGCCACGGGGGGCGGCCACTCCGCCAGGGCGGACAGCAGCGGCCCCAGCGGCGTCAGCCGTCCCAGCTCGTCCGCCCGGCCGGTCGCGACCGCAGTCCCCCGCGCGGCGGCCACGGTCGCCGCCTCCGCGAGCAGGAGGCTCTTGCCCATCCCCGGCTCGCCCTCCACGAGCACCACGTTCCCGGCCGTGTCCGCGGCGGTCCCCAGCAGCCTGAGGATCGTCGCCCACTCAGCCCCCCGGCCACGCATCATCTTTCCCTGGATCTGCGGTCATACAGCTAGCTTCCTCCCGGTTGTTCCCCTGTCATGTTCCGGGGGGACAAAAACCTCATTTGAAGAAGTACCCAGGTCATAACCCTTTTCATGGGGGTCGGTCCAGGGAAGGCCGATCGACGTGATCGCAAGCCGGCGGGCGCGTGACGGGGGGAGGCGCTCAGCGCTCGATGAGCGTGACCTCCAGGGAGTAGTGCGAGGCCCGGTAGACGTGGGAGCCGTGCTCCACGGCCCGGCCCTGGTCGTCGTAGGTGGTGCGGAGCATGGTGAGCAGGGGCGCGCCGCGCCGCTCGCCGAGCAGCCTGGCCTCGGTGGCGGTGGCGGCCCTCGCCCCCATGCGCTGGTTGGCCACGCGCATCCGCACCCCCGCGGAGCGGAGCAGCTCGTACAGCCCGCGCTCCTGGAGGCTCTCGGCGGTCAGCGGGGCCAGGCCGACGGGCAGCCAGTTGTGCAGCAGGGCCAGCGGCTCCCCGGCGGCGTAGCGGATCCGCTCCAGGCGCAGCACCTGGGCGCCGGTGGGGACGCCGAGGATGGCGGCGACCCTCTCGTCCGCGGGCTCGGGCTCCAGGGCCAGCACCCGGGTGGCCGGTTCCTGGCCCGCCCTGCGCAGGTCGTCGTAGAGGCTGGTGAGCTCGACCGAGCGCTTGACCTGGCCGTGCACGACCTGGGTGCCGACACCGCGCTTGCGGACCAGCAGGCCCTTGTCCACGAGGTACTGGATCGCCTGGCGGATGGTCGGCCTGGAGAGGCCGAGCCGGTCGGCGAGCAGGATCTCGTTGTCCAGCCGGGATCCGGGGGGCAGGTCGCCCCGCTGGATGGCCTCGGAGATCTGTTCGGCCACCTGGAAGTACAGTGGCACCGGACTGGACCGGTCCAGATCGATGGAGAGTTGCGCCGTCATCTGCCCTCCCGTGGATACGCTCCGTGATCAGGCTAGCGGACATCAGAATGTCATGACAAATATGGCCCACCGCTCCGGATTCGCCACTGTCCCGGCGGGCGGGCGGCGGGCGTAGTAACCTCCCTGTGTACCCGGTAGCCGTCACCGGCACCATGGACACCAATATTACCTATTGATCCTGTAGGAAATGGGGGTAAAGTGGTGGTCTGGTCACATGAAGGAGCCGCCATGAGCCCGGAACCGGGGGCCGAGAGCCCTCTGCTCACCGCCGTCAGGGCCGCGCGCTGGATCCGCTCCGCGGCCGTGGACGACGGGCGGGGGCGGCACTGGCGGGCCAACCCCGACGCGCGGGGCCGGTCCGCCCTGCCCGGCCGGCCACTGTCGCTGTACTCCGGGGCGGCCGGCATCGTCCTGTTCTTCCTCGAACTCGCCGCCGCCACCGGAGACGAGAGCTACCTCGACGACGCCGTGGCCGGCGCCCGCCACCTCGCGGCCACCTGGCGGGAGCAGACCGACCTCTCCCTCCACCACGGCCTGGCGGGAGTGATGTTCGTGCTCGCCGAGGCGGGGTGGGCCACCGGCGAGAGCTCCTTCGAGGTCGAGGCCGGGGCGGTCGCCGACCACATCGTGCGCGGCGCCCGTCCCGTCGACGGGGGCCTCGGCTGGACCGGCGACCCGGCGCAGCGCGGCGACGGCGGCATCATCCTCGGGCTCCTGCACGCCGCGGGCATCCTGGGCGTCCCCGCCTACCAGGAGATCGCCGTCGAGGCGGGCGCGCGCATCGCCGAGCTCGCCGTTCCCGGCCACCGGTTCGGTGACGGGGCCTGCGCCGACCTGCCGCCGGACGCGGTCACGCCCGGCTTCCTGTCCGGTACGGCGGGCACCGCCTTCCTGCTCGCCCGCCTGTACGGCCTGACCGGGCACAGCGGCTTCCTCAAGGCCGCCAGGAGAGGGGCCGACTTCGTCCGTGCGATCAGCGTCGTGACCGAGCGGTGCGCGATGGTCCCCCACCACCTCCCGCAGGGCCGTGACCTGCACTATCTGGGATTCTGCTCGGGCTCCGCCGGGGTCGCGCGCATGTTCTACGAGCTGTACCGGGTGGCGGGCGACGCCGGAGACCTCGACTGGGTGGAGCGGCTGGCGCGGGGGATCGTCCGCAGCGGCACCCCCGGCCGCCAGACGGACGGCCACTGGAACGTGGCGTGCCAGTGCTGCGGCACGGCCGGCCTGGTGGAGCTGTTCGTCGGCCTCTGGGCGGCGACCGGCCGCCGGACCCACCTGGAGTTCGCCCACGAGCTGGGGGCGAACCTGGTCGGCCGGGCCACCCGGCACGACGAGCAGGGCTCCCGGTGGTACCAGGCGTACCGCCGGCTGCGGCCCTGGGAGGTCACCGCCGACACCGGATACATGATCGGCGCGGCGGGGATCGGGGCGGCGCTGCTCCACCTGGACGCCACCACGCGCCCGCAGGAGGTCCGGCGGCTCATGCTGCCCCCCGACAACCCGTTCCCGGCCATCCCGTTGCCCATGGCGACGCTCCGCCACTCCTGAGCGTGCCGGTGGCGTCGTGGTGACAGGTCGCCGACGGCGGCCGCCGGTGGCCCCGGCGCGGGGGTCCTGAAAACGATGCGAGCCATGTGATCGCCAAAAGGCGATCAAACTCGTGACCACGATTGGTGATTCTCCGTGAGTACCACGCAAATCCCGCCTACTGTCGGTGCCGTGCCGACCATCGAAGACCTGCTTCCCGATCCTGACCGTTCCGTCGTGGCGATCGAGCCCGAAGCGCCGGGGCCGGGCCACTGGGCGGGCGCCCCGAGCGCGGTGGCGAGTGACGGGTCGATCTACATGGCCTACCGGCTGCGCCGCCCGGTCGGCGAAGGGCGCGGCTACGCGGTCGTCGTCGCCCGGTCGGCGGACGGTGAGCGGTTCGAGACCCTGCTCACGATCGGCAGCCAGGAGATGGACACCGAGTCGCTGGAGCGTCCCACCCTGGTACGCACCCCCGAGGGCCGCTGGCGGCTCTATCTGAGCTGCGCCACCCACGGCAGCAAGCACTGGCGGGTGGAGGTGCTGGAGGCCGGCGACCCGGCCGGGTTCGACGCCCGGCACCGCCGGGTCGTGCTGCCCGGCGACCCCAAGACCGGTGTCAAGGACCCCGTGATCGTACGGCGGGACGGGGTCTGGCACCTGTGGGCCTCCTGCCACCCGCTGGCCGAGGCCGAGGAGGCCGACCAGATGGTGAGCGACTACGCCACCAGCGCGGACGGCCTTGAGTGGATCTGGCAGGGCACGGCGCTCAGCGGCAGGCCCGGCATGTGGGACGCCCGCGGCGCCCGGATCGCCGCGGTCCGTTTCCTGGACGACAGGGTCGTCGCTCTCTACGACGGCCGGGCCACCGCGGCGGAGAACTACGAGGAGAAGACCGGCGTGGCCGTCGGCGCCGACCCGGCCGGGCTGACCCCGGTCGGCGCCGTGCCCGCCGCGGTCTCGCCGCACGCGGGCGGCGGCCTGCGCTACATGGACATCGTCGACCTGCCGGAGGGCGGGCGGCGGCTCTACTACGAGTACACCCGCCCGGACGGGGCCCACGAGCTCCGCACCGAGCTGCGCTGACACGCCGGGCGGCCCGGTGGCGCGGGCCCGGACCGGGCGGATCACCTGGATCGAAGGCGGGGCCGGCGCCGCGACGCGGTACCGGCCCCGCGCCTGTCCCGCCGTCGCGTCTACGCCTGCGGGCGCCCGTTGCGGGCCTGGCGCTGGCCGACGGGGCGGGTGCCCACCAGGCCGCCGGACCGCTCGCGGGGACGGAGCCAGTCACTGAAGTCCTCGCCGGTCACCTTCTGCAGCAGCGCCACGTCCTGGGCGAAGTAGCCGATCAGCTGTTCCCGCTGCTCCCAGGTCAGGGGCTGGCGGGAGCGGGCCCGCTGCTGCAGCCGCCGCTCCAGCGGGTCGGTCAGCGCCCCGCTCAGCCGCCCCGGCAGGAACCGGCCGACCGCCGCCCCGGTCCGCAGCGCCCGGGAGAGCAGCCGGTGGCCCCGCGTCGGCTCGGGATGGGCGGTCACGTTCTCGCGGGGGACCTCGGTGACGACGCCGGTCTCGACGCCGAGGAAGCGGCAGATCCGGTCCAGGGTGTCGGCGGGCCGGTCGACCAGGTCGCGGTAGCGGAAGACCAGCACCTGCTCGCGGGGGAACAGGGTGAACAGGTGCGCGAGCTGCTCGCCGTACCGGCCGAGCCCGAGGTAGTGCCAGAACGGCGCCCAGCCCGCTCTGATCCGCTGCTCCTCCTCCCCGCACGCCCGCACCATGTCGCCGACCGGCTCCAGTCCGGCCGACCACAGGTGGGTCCAGTTGGAGTGGGCCCGCTCCACCGGGTCGCGCAGCACCACGATCAGCCTGGCCTCGGGGACCGCGGCATGGAGACGCCGCTGCGCGGCCGGGTCGTACAGGTAGAACGGGGTGGACTCGCCGGTCAGGGCGCCCGGTGGCGCCGCGCCGAACAGGGCCTCGTAGTCCTCTCGCCGCCAGATGTGCTCGCGGTAGGTCTGGGCGTCGCCGGGCCCGCCCCTGGTCGGCGGGGGCCCGTCGGTGAGGAAGAACTTCGGCTCCTTCACCGGTGACAGGAAGAGCCCCGGGTGGCGGGCCAGCGCCGCGTGCAGCGCGGTCGTCCCGGCCTTAGGGGCGCCGATCGTGAGGAAATCCGGAAGGGGCATCGTTATTACCCTTAATCCCTACTATTTTTATAGTAAATATAGCTCCCGCTGGGGTGAAAACAAGCGCCCGGCGAGGATGATCGCCGGGCGTCGGAGAAGTCGGGACGGGGCCGGTCGTGGGAGTCCGGTGGTCTTGTCCCGGTCCACGGGTGTGACGCCGACCGCTTCTCCGTCCCGTGCGGCGGATGTGCCGGCCCCACCGCGGACCGTCGGTCGTATCTCTAGGATTTTCCCGACAAAAGGTGCGTCGAACCCACCCGGGCCGGCTGGGCGCCCTCATGGACGGCCGGGTGTCGATGTCCAATGATGTCCGGTGATGTCCCCGTTGACCTCACCGGACGGAGGCGGGTGGAGCCCCGGGCGGTGTCCCGCGGCTCAGGACACCTGGGACGGCGTGGCGCTCCAGGTGTCGCAGGCGGCGGGGGAGACCGCGCGGTAGCCGCGGTCGAACCAGCGGAGCCGGCTGGCGCCGGCGCCATGGGTGCGGTGGTCGCCGTCGTCGCCGCTGGCGCGGAGCGCGTCGGACAGCGCCTGCCAGTCCTGCCCGGTGCGCGCCAGGGAACCTCGCACGCTGCCCAGGAACACCCCCGACAGGCAGTCGGCCTGGAGTTCGTAGCGGCGGCCGAGCTCGGCCTGGCGGGCGTGGGCGCGGCCGGAGCGGACGCGGGCCTCGTAGTCGTCCCTGACGCCGGTGAGGCTCTGCAGGTGGTGGCCGTATTCGTGGGCCGCCACCTTGAGGGGGTACAGGTCGGTCCGTCCCTCGATCCAGCCGCCGGTGAGCGGGAACACCAACGTGGCCCGTTCCGTGCAGTAGAAGGCCGCCGCGTTGGCGGGCCAGCGCACTCCGCATACGCGCTGCGCGGGTTCTTCGTAGAAACGGACCGCGGGCTTGCGGAACCCCAGCCCGGCGCGGGCGAAGCGGGCGGACCACAGCCTGTCCAGGCATCTCATGGCCGCCGTCAGGTACTCGCGCGTCCGGGGCATGCCGCCGTCGATGAGCGGCGGTTCCGGGCACGACGCGGCCGCCAGCCTGCCGATCTTCAGCAAAGGGCTCGGGGGCGGAGCGGCCTGTGCGACTCCGGACGGCAGGACGGCAAGGCACACGGTCACCAGGAGGGCCCGTCGGGTGAAGGTGGCCGGGCGGCGGAGGGACCGCCGGGGACCGGCGCCGGACGGCAGGAAGCGCATGATCGGACAGCTTAGGACCTCCGGCGCACCGGGTGGGGACGACGGCGGGCCCGGGAACGCGTGCCGGTGGCCGGCCGTACGCGAGCTCCTAAGTCCTAATGTCACGACAAATCATTGACAGTCTGGTGGGGCTGTGGTTACAAACAGGGACGGGGGGATCGGGCGAGACGCGCGGAGGTTGCCGATGAAGTGGACAGCAGGGCTGGTCATCGTGGCCGCGCTGGGGTTCTCCGCCCTGACCGGCTGTTCGAGCGGCCCGGCCGGGCAGGGCGGCGGGGAGCCGGCGGCCGCCCCGCCCCCGGCGGCCGAGGCGGCCACCTTCGCCGTCATCACCCACGCGGGTTCGGGAGACGCCTTCTGGGACGTGGTCAAGAACGGCGCCGAGGCCGCGGCCAAGCGGTACGGCGTCACGGTGAACTACCAGGGCGACGGCGACCCGGCGCGGCAGTCGCAGCTCATCGACCAGGCCGTGAGCCAGAAAGTCGACGGCGTCGTGGTCTCCATGGCCAACCCGGACGCGCTGAAGGAGGCCGTCGGCAAGGCCGTGGCCGCCGGGATCCCGGTGATCACCATCAACTCCGGCGGGGACAGGTCCCGCGAGTTCGGCGCGATCACCCACATCGGCCAGTCCGAGGACGTGGCCGGGCGGGGCGCGGGGGAGAAACTCAGGGCCGAGGGCGTCACCAAGCTGCTCTGCGTGATCCACGAGGCCGGGAACGTGGGCCTCGACCAGCGCTGCAAGGGCGCCACCGACGGCCTGGGCGGCACGGTCGAGCGGCTCCAGGTGGACGTGGGCAACCTCGCCGACGCCACCTCCAAGATCAAGGCCAGGCTCCAGTCGGACACCTCCGTCGACGGCGTGCTCGCCCTGAACCCCGCCGTGGCCGTCGCCGCCCGTGACGCGATCGCCGACGGCGGCTCCAAGGCCCGGCTCGCCACCTTCGACCTGTCGGCCGACGTGGTGGCCGCAGTCAGGGACGGCGAGATCCTGTTCGCGGTCGACCAGCAGCAGTACCTCCAGGGCTGGCTGCCGATCACCTTCCTGACCCTCTACCGCGACAACCTCAACACCGTCGGCGGCGGCCTGCCGGTCAACACCGGCCCCGGGTTCGTCACCAAGGACAACGCCGCGCAGGTGGCCGAGCTCGCCCAGAGCGGCACCCGGTGACGGTGGCGGACGAGCGGCTGGCGCGGACGGGGGCGGCCCGGCGGCTCCTGGTCCGGCCGGAGCTCGGCGCAATGGTCGGCGCGGTCGCGGTGTTCGCGTTCTTCGCGAGCCAGTCGGCCACGTTCCGCTCGATCGAGGGCGTGGCCAACTGGCTCGACCCGGCCTCCACCCTCGGCATCATGGCGGTGGCGATCGCGCTGCTGATGATCGGCGGCGAGTTCGACCTGTCGGCCGGGGTGCTCACCGGCACCACCGGCCTGATCACGGTCATCCTCGCGACCCGGTACGGCCTCTCGGTCTGGACGGCGATGCTCGTCTCCCTCGCGGCGGCCCTGCTGGTCGGCTTCCTGAACGGGCTGATCGTGGTCCGCACCGGGCTGCCGAGCTTCATCGTCACACTCGGCACGTTCCTGATGCTGCAGGGCGTCAACCTGGGCGTCACCAAGGCCCTGACCGGGACAGTCCAGGTCGGCGGGCTGCGCGGGGCCGAGGGGTACGAGGGCGCGCGCGCCGTGCTGGCCGGGACCTTCCCGGCCGGCGGGACCGACTTCCGGGTGGCCGTTCTCTGGTGGCTGGGCGTCACCGCGCTGGCGACCTGGGTGCTCATGCGGACCAGGGCCGGAAACCGGATCTTCGCGGTGGGCGGCGACGCCCGGGCCGCCCGCGCCGCCGGAGTGCCCGCCGAACGGACGAAGATCGCACTGTTCATGACGACGGCGGTGGCCGCCTGGCTGGTCGGCTCCATCCTGGCGCTCCGCTTCACCTCGGTGCAGGCCAACTCGGGCATCGGGCAGGAGTTCGTCTACATCATCGCGGCGGTGATCGGCGGCTGCCTGCTGACCGGCGGGTACGGCTCCGCGATCGGTGCCGCGATCGGCGCGGTGATCTTCGGCATGGCGGACAAGGGCATCGTGTTCGCCGGCTGGGACGCCGACTGGTTCACGTTCTTCCTCGGCGCCATGCTGCTGCTGGCGACCCTCGCCAACCGGCTGGTCCGCCGCTACGCGGAGGAGGTGAGGCGTTGACCGGAACCGACGGCGTCCCCGCGGACGCCGCCCGGGGAGGGCCCCCGCCCGGCGGGCCGGGCCCCGGGATCGTGGAGGCCGACCCCGGCACGGGACGGGCGGCGGAGGCCGCTCCCCCTCTGCTGGAGGTCCGTGCCGTGGGCAAGACGTTCGGGGGTGTGATCGCCCTGCGGGACGTCTCCACGCGGGTGTGCCGGGGAGAGGTGACCTGCGTCCTCGGCGACAACGGCGCCGGCAAGTCCACGCTGATCAAGATCCTGTCCGGCATGCACGCGCCCGACTCGGGGGAGTATCTGCTCGACGGCGCGCCGGCCGCCTTCACCAGCCCCCGCGACGCCATGGACCAGGGCATCGCGACGGTCTACCAGGACCTGGCGATGATCCCGCTGATGTCGGTCTGGCGGAACTTCTTCCTCGGTTCCGAGCCCGTGCTCGGCCGGGGGCCGTTCCGCCGCTTCGACGTGGCCCGGGCCAGGCGCGTGGTCCGCGAGGAGCTGCGCTCCATGGGCATCGACATCCGTGACGTCGACCAGCCGATGGGCACCCTGTCCGGCGGCGAGCGCCAGTCGGTGGCCATCGCCCGCGCCGTCCACTTCGGCGCCCGCGTGCTCATCCTGGACGAGCCGACCTCCGCCCTGGGGGTCAAACAGGCCGGGGTGGTGCTCCGCTACATCGCCCAGGCCCGCGACCGGGGGCTGGGGGTCGTCCTCATCACCCACAACCCCCATCACGCCTACCCGATCGGCGACCGGTTCCTGCTGCTCAACCGGGGCACCAGCCTCGGCGAGTACGGCAAGGCCGGCATCACCCGCGAGGAGCTGACCTCCCTGATGGCGGGCGGGGCCGAGCTGGAGCGGCTCGCCCACGAGCTGGACCGGGGTGAGCCGCCCGGTCCGGCGTACCCATAACGTGAGCAGACAACGATTCTGCAAGGGAGACGTGAAAAGTGGCACGCGAAGCCGTCTGGGCGGTCATCACCGCGATGTACGACGCATACCGGCGCGGTGACCGGGCCGGGATCGACCGGCTGCTGCACCCCGAGGCGACGATCTGGGACTCGGTGGACCCCGTCCTGATCACCAGCACGGCGCAGCTGGACAAGGTCCGCGACGCCCGGCCCGCCGACGGCCCGCGGGAGACCGGGGTGGCCGCCGGCGACGAGGTCGTCGACGTCTGGGGGGAGACGGCGCTGGCCCGCTACCTGCTCCGGGTGGACTTCGCCGAAGGGGAACCGGAGATCGTGCGGACCACCGCGGTGCTGCGGCTGATCGAGGGGGAGTGGCGCATCGTGCACATCCATGAGAACACGATCTGACCTGCGGATATCCTGAGAGGACAGGGCCGGGTGCACGCCCGGTGCGGAGGCGGGCGGGCGAAGTGCACAGTTCCGCCGGAGGGGCGGGACCTATGGTGCGGCAAGACTTCGCGCCCCCCTCCCGAGGAGCCCCATGACCGCCACCGAAACCAGGACGCTGCCCATCGGCGACGCGTTCGACCGGATGCCGTTCACCCGCAGGCACGTTCTGATCGCGCTGGCGCTGTTCGTCGCGTTCGTCATCGAGTCCTGGGAGCAGCTCGCCCTCATCTACGTGTCCGCGGACCTCGGCACGGCCTTCGGCCTCGACGAGGGCGGGATCGGGCTGGTGCTGTCGGCCGTCGCGTTCGGCATGATCCCCGGCGCGTTGATCTGGGGGCCGGTCGCCGACCGGATCGGCCGCCGGCCCGCCTGTGTCTGGTCCCTGGCCGCCTACGGGGTGATCGCACTGGCCTCGGCGTTCGCGCCGAACGTCGAGACCCTCGTGGCGCTGCGAGTGGCCTCCGGGCTCGCGCTGGCGGGCGTCTACACCGTCACCTTCCCCTACTTCCTGGAGCTGCTGCCCACCAGGAGCAGGGGCAGGGCGGCGGTCTACCTGTCGATCGGCTGGCCGATCGGCATGCTGGCCGCCATCGGCGCCTCGGTCTGGCTGGGCGACCTCGGCTGGCACGTGGTCGTCATCGCCAGCGCGGTGGCGGGCCTGTGGGCGTTCGCGATCAGGGCCTGGGTGCCCGAGTCGCCCTACTGGCTGGCCGCGAGGGGCCGCCAGGACGAGGCCCGGGCGGTGCTGCGCCGGCTGGGCAGCCCCGACGCCGACGCGGTCTTCACGGTCGCCACCGAGCGCGCCGGCCACCCGCTGGACCTGCTGCGCGGCAGGCTCCGCAGGATCACGGTGCTGATGCTGCTGCTGAACTTCGCCTTCAACTGGGGCTACTGGGGCCTGCAGACCTGGCTGCCCACGCTGCTGCAGGAGAAGGGGCTGAGCATGGACGCGAGCCTCGGCTTCGCGGCGCTCAGCGCTCTCATGATGATCCCGGGCTATGTCAGCGCGTCGCTGCTCACCGGCCGTTTCGGCCGCAAGAAGGTCTTCCTGGTCTACGTGGTGGCCGCGGCCCTCGGCGGGCTGGGCTTCGCCACCGCGTCCACGATGACCGGCCTCTACGTGGGCAACTTCGTCCTGTCGTTCTTCAGCCTGGGCGCCTGGGGCGTGTGGAACACCTGGAACGGCGAGTTCTACCCGACCGCGCTGCGCGGCACCGGCTACTCCTGGGCGACCGCCTCCCAGCTGGTGGCCACCACCGTCGCCCCGTCGGCGGTGGGGATGCTGCTCGCCCACGCCACCGGCTTCACCGCGACCATGCTGGTGATCAACGCGTTCATGGTGGTGACGGCGCTGCTGGCCGTACCGCTGCCGGAGACCGAGGGGCGCGGCCTGGAATGATCCTCGGCGTCGATCTCGGATGGCACGCGCCGGTGGTGGCGGCCGTCCGGGACGGTGCCCTGACGGAGGCGGGAGCGGCGGTCAGGGCGGTGTCGGTCGCGGTGGACCTGGACACCGCACGGCGGGCACGGGTCGCGGCGATCAGGGTCGCGGGGCCGTGCCCGCCGGGGCTCGGCCCTCTGGCGGGCTGGCCCGACGGCTCGGGAGTGGGGACGGTCGTCCGGGGCGGCCACAGCCTCACCGGGCGGCCGATCGCCGAGCTGGACGCCGCCGCGGTGGCCCGGTTCGCCGCCGGGTGCGGCCTGACGGACTTCGCGGTGACCGCGACCGGGTCGCCGGGGCTGCCCGACCACGAGCTGGCCGTCGCCGAGATCATCACGGCCGAGGTGCCGGGGGCGCGGATCACCCTGTCGTACGAGTTCGGCCGGGCCGGGCTGCGGGAGAGGGAGAACAGCGCGATCCTGAACGCGGCGCTCGGCCCGGAGGCGGACCGGATCGCGGGCCGGGTCGCCGCCCGGGTGGCCCGCGACCTGCCGGGGACGCCGCTGTTCTTCGCCAGGACCGGAACGGGCCTGGTCTCGGCCCACTACTTCCGCCGCTACCCGCTGGTCTGCTACCTGGGCGCCTTCACCTGCGCGCTGCGCGGCGGCGCGGCGCTGGCCGGGCTGGGCGACACCGCGGTCCAGGAGCGGGGAAGGACGGTGCGTACCGGCCTCGTGACCGGAGGGGTGCCCAGGACCGGTGGACGGCGCGGCGCGGACGTCCCGGTCAACGTGCCGCTGCCGATGCTCGTGTCGGCTCCGGGGGGCGTCGCGGTGGGGCCTTCCGCGCGGGAGGCGGGGCCTGGCTGGCAGGTGCCGGAGCGGGCGGAGCTGGCCGTGGCCTACGGGGCGGCGCTGGCCGGGCCCGCCGCCGAGGTGGAGCGGATCGTGCACGCCCGGGGCCGGGCCGAGCTCGACCGGGCGATCGACGACGCCCGCGACGAGGCGCTGACGCGCGTGGTGAGCGCCGGGGCGGTCCCCGGATCCGCCCGCGTCGCCACCACGGTCGTCAACCCGCTCTCCTACCTGCCCGACGGTCTCTACCGGGTCCAGGTCAAGGCGGAGGGGACGGCTCCGTGAGCCGCCGCCTCCGGGACGAGGCCGGAGGGGATCCCCGAGCGATCGACTCCGGTTCGCTCGGCGCCTTCGCCGCCGGGTCGCGGCTGTTCGCCACCGGCGCGGCCGACTCGTCCTTCCAGGTCGCGCTCGACTGGGCCGGATCGGTGCTCGGAGCCGGGGTGCCGGTGGTCGACGCGGGCGCGCTGCCGCCGGAGACGCTCTCCGTCGCGATCAGCCTCTACGGTTCCACCACGGCCCTCGGCGAGCAGCTGCCCGGCGGGGACGAGCCCCGGCGGGTGGTCCACGCGCTGGAGCGGCGGCTCGGCCGGAAGGCGGGCGCGGTCGTGGCGCTCAACCTCGCCGCGGAGAACGCGCTGCTCCCGGTGATCACCGCGGCGCTGCTGGGCGTGCCGCTGGTGGACGGCGACGGCACCGGGCGGGTGTTCCCGCTGATCGAGCAGACCACCTTCACGCTGGGCGGGGTCGCCGCCACGCCGCTCGAGCTCGCCGGTCCCACCGGGGACCTGGTGGGGCTGGACACCGAGCCCGACCGGGTGGAGGAGCTGGCGCGCCCCCTGGTCCTGGCCCTGGGCGGCTGGGCGCTGGCCGCCTGCTACCCGATGTCCGCCGGCGTCCTGTCGCGTGTCCTGGTCCCCGGCACGGTCAGCCGCCTGCTGGCGGCCGGCGTCCCGGGAGCGCCGCGCTCCCTGGCCGCGCCGTACGGCGTGCGGACCCTGTGCCGGGGCCGGATCACCGAGGTGGGGGGCAGCACCGGGTACGGCAGGCACCCGTCGGCGCCGTCGCTGCCGTCGCTGCCGTCGCTGCCGTCCAGCATCCTGGTCCAGGAGAGCGAGGGGCTGGGCAGGCTGGTCCGGCTGGAGGCGCACAACGAGATCGTTCTGGCGCTGGCCGACGGCGCGGTGGCGGCCATGGCGCCCGACCAGATCTGCATGATCTCGGCGCTGGACGGGGTGGTGGTGGACGTCGACAAGGCGTATCCGGGCCTGGAGGTGGAGGTCATGGTGGTGAGGGCCGCGCCCGCGTGGCACACCGAGCGGGGCAGGGCGCTGGGCGGGCTGAGGGCGTTCGGAGTGCCGTTGTGAGGCGGGACGGGCGGCCGGGGGAGAGGGGATGACGGAGTTGAGGGGG
>NZ_NGFP01000202.1 GCF_002149035.1 Streptosporangium minutum | reverse complement strand
CTTCCGGGGACGCGGGGTGGGGGCGGTGGTGGTGACCCCGTACGGAGTCGCGGAGCGGGAGAGCGCCAGGTTGAGCGGCGATCTCGCCCGTCGCCGGGTCGTCGAGTGGGCGGCGCGGCCAGGTGCGAGCTGGCGGTTCGGCCCCTCCGAGCTCACGATCATCGCTCCGCAGGCCGAGACGTCTCCGGAAGGGCGGGGGGAGGGAGCGGTCGTCAACAACGCCAGCGTCGTGGTGCACGTGCGCTGGGCGGCCGGGACGGCGTTGCTCAGCGGAGACATCGAGACCGAGGCCCAGGCGGAGCTGCTCCGGCGAGGGTTCCCGCCGGCCGACATCCTCAAGGTCCCTCATCACGGATCAGCCGGACACGACCCCGGCTTCTTCGCCGCCACCGGCGCCCGCGCCGCTTTGATCAGCGTCGGAGCGGACAACGACTACGGCCATCCCGCCCCGTCGACCCTGGCCCGGCTGAACAGGCTCGGCGTGCGGGTCTACCGGACGGACCTGTCGGGAGCCCTCGCCGTGGTGGCCCGTGGGGGAGGCCTGGCCGTCATCCCCCGAGGTCGCTCCGGCCGGACGGGTGATCGCCCGGGGCCCTGACGACCGATGACGTCGGCGGAGCCGAGTCCCAGTGAAATGACCGCAGGGCGGACCTGCCATACCGGGGCCGTGGTGAGGAGGCGTAACAGTCGTTTCCCGGGCTCCGCAGGCGCTGGACATCCGGTTCTCCAGCCGCTCGGAGAGGGAACGGACGTTTGACAATTCTGCCGTACTGCGTACCGTATGGCGTACGGTTCATATCGGTCGAGACACAGAGGACTCTGGCCCGCCTCCACGCGGGATGGGAGACCGGCGACCGGCGTACCGGGTAGAGCGTGTCGACGACAAAGGAGCGAGCAGTGACGGAAACTCAGGGATCCCCGTTCGGTAGTGGTGCCTTCATCCCGGCAGCCGAGGATCTGCAGAGCGTCGAGGCGTGGTTCGCCGAATACGACGCCCACAGCGCGAAGGTCGACGTCGAACGCATGGCGGACATGGCGATGTTCCCCCTCAACGTGGTGACCGACAGCGCCGACGGTGAAGGGTTGGCGGCCCAGTGGACCCGTGAGCGGTTCACCCGCACGATGGCCGAGGTGATGGGAGGCGGCGAGCCGGGTGACATCGCGATGCAGTCGACCCGTACGCCGCATTTCCTGACCAAGCACCTGGTCGTCGTGGTCACCGACGCGACGGTGACCGCGAACGGAGAGTCGTACGGCATGCGCTACGCGGACCTGCTGGTGAAGGCCGGCGGCCGATGGGTCTTCCAGACCATGGTGCAGGGAGGATGGGCCGAAGCCTGGAAGGAGACCCCGCAGGCCACCTGACCCCTACGCCCCCTCGCCGGCACAGCCTCGCCGTGCGTGCCCGTCACGGTCTCCCCGTGCGTGCCCGTCACGGCTTCCCTGTGTGGGTCTTCCGTGTGTCCGTCACGGCTTCCCTGTCATGGCTTCCCCGTGTGGGCCTTTCCGTGCGTTCCGGTCACGGTCTTCCCTTGTATTCCTCCCGTGCGTGCTTCCCCGGGTTCCCTCATAGTCCGATCTCTCCGGGAACGGTCTGCCGTCGGCGGACCGTTTCCCCGTCCCCTGTCTCCCCGGGGGGCAGGCCATGTGGCTTCCCGTGGGATCAGAGCGCGGCCTTGACCGGGCGGCGGAACTCGGTGTTCACGTCGGCGGCGTAGACCGAGCGGCTGCAGTGTGCGCAGCGGTACATGATGGGGCCCTCGTCGAGGGTCGTCCCGCAGTGCGGGCAGGCGTGGCGGCAGGTAGTGGAGTTCATCGTGGGTTTCACCTCCCTTGCTTGCTCCGAGCCTGCCCCATGAGGCCTGCATTCGGATTGCGAACGGCTTGCTGATTGCAATTCGGCCACCGGCACGTGGCATGCTGCTGGACATGGCGGCAACCGATCCAGCACCCGTGATCCTGATACTCGGCGACGAGGAGTTGCTGGCCGACCGCGCGGTGGGCGAGGTGATCGCGGCGGCCAGGGCGACGGACCCGGGAACCGAGGTGTACGACCTGATCGGCGGGAAGGTGGAGCCGGGGGAGCTGACCCGGTTGTCCTCGCCGTCGCTGTTCGGCGACAGGTCGGTGGTGGCGATCCGCTCGGCCCAGGACCTGTCCAAGGAGGTCGTCACCGAGATCGTCTCCTATGCCGCCCACCCGGCCGACGACACCGTGCTGCTCCTCGTCCACCCCGGCGGGGTCAAGGGGAAGGCCCTGGTGGACGGGGTCAAGAAGGCCGGTGCCCACGTGGTCGCCGTGACCAAGCTGACCAAGCCGGCCGAACGGCTCGCGTTTGTCAAGGCCGAGCTGAAGCGGGCGGGGCGGAGCATCGGCGCCGACGCGGCCGCCGCCCTGCTCGACGCGGTGGGCAACGACCTGCGGGAGCTGGCCGCCGCCTGCAGCCAGCTGGCCTTCGACACCCCGGGCAAAGCCATCGACGAGGCGGCCGTCGCCCGTTACCACCGGGGGCGGGCCGAGGTCAGCGGGTTCACCGTGGCCGACTCCGCCGTCGAAGGACGGCTGGGCGACGCCCTTGAGCAGCTCCGCTGGGCGCTCGCCACCGGAACGGCCCCCGTCCTGCTGGTGAGCGCGCTCGCCGGAGGGCTGCGCTCGCTCGCGAAGGTGGGCGGCGCCCCGCGCAACCTGCGCGGCGGGCAGCTCGCCAGCCATCTCGGCATGCCGCCCTGGAAGATCGACCGGGTCCAGCGGCAGCTGAACGGCTGGGGCCCCGACGGCATCGCCCGTGCGCTCCAGGCGGCCGCCACCGCCGACGAGCAGGTCAAGGGCGGCGGTGCCGACCCCGCCTACGCGCTGGAGCACATGATCCAGACTGTCGTGGCCAGCCGTACCGGCCGCTAGGACCGTTCTCCGCATGTGCGACATCGTCGCAGGTCAGATGCTCCGCAAGATCTAAAACTGTCCGTGATCGCCCCTGGCCGATCGGGGCTGGACGCGGAATGCAGGGCTGGGTTCCGCCTCCCCGACGCGATCAGCGCTGGTCCGTCCTGCGCTGGACGTCCACCGGAGGCGTGAGGTCGCTCCTCGACCCCACGCGCATCCGCGGGGATGCGGGGAGCTGGCCGAGGACGGTCGCGCCGAGGGCCAGCGCGAAGCCGGTGAGCTGAAGCGGGCTCAGGGACTGGCCGAGGGCGATCCAGCCGAGGAGTGCCGCGGTGAGCGGGCTGAGGGTGCCGAGCAGGGACACCTGGGCGGCCGGCAGCCGGGCGATGCCGCGGAACCACAGGGTGTAGGCGGCGGCCGTGCCGACGAGGCCCAGCCAGAGGTAGCCGCCGACGGCGGCTCCGTCCAGGGCGGGCGGCATGCCCTCGACGGCGAGGGCCACAGGGGCGATCATCAGGCCGCCCGCGGTGAGCTGCCAGCCGGTGAGGGCCAGGTCGCTCACGCCCGGCGGCTTCCCCCAGGCGCGGGTGAGGACGACCCCCGCGGCCATGCCCGCCGCGGCGACGACGCCGGCGGTGACACCGACGGCGTCGAGGGCGGCGTCGGCCCGGAGCACGACGAGGGAGACGCCGACCGCCGCGGTGATCCCGGCGATCACGCGGTGGACCGGGACGGTCTCGCGCAGTACGGCACGGGTGAATCCGGCGACGAGGAGCGGCTGGATGGCGCCGAGGACTCCCGCCACGCCGCCGGGCAGCCGGTAGGCGGACAGGAAGAGCAGGGGGAAGAACATGCCGATGTTCAGTGCGCCCAGCACCGGTGCCCGCCACCACCAGCTGCCCCGGGGGAGCGTCCGCGTCATGGCGACCAGGAGTAAGCCGGCGGGGAGGGCGCGGAGCAGGGCGGTCAGCAACGGGCGGTCCGGGGGCAGCAGCTCGGTGGTCACGATGTAGGTGGTGCCCCAGACCGCGGGGGCGAGGGCTGTGGTGGCGATGAGGGCGAGACGGGGGGCCGGCATGAAGACTCCTTCATTAAACTCAATGCTAAGTAACTTAGCACTAAGTTATTTACCGTCAAGCTACACTGCTGCCATGACAGAGGACCCGGTCGACCGGATCATGTTGCAGTGGCGGCGGGAGCGGCCCGATTTGGACCCCTCCTCGATGGGGATCTTCGGGCGGATCTACCGGATCGCCCGGCTCATGGGTGATCGCATGGAAGAGGTGTACGGGGCCCGCGGTCTCAGCCGGGGCGAGTTCGACGTGCTCGCCACCCTCCGCCGGTCCGGCGAGCCGTACACGCTGTCGCCCAAGGCCATGACCGCCACGCTCATGCTGACCTCCGGCGGCATGACGGGACGCCTCGACCGGTTGGAGCGGGCGGCTCTGATCGTCCGCGCCCCCGACCCGGACGACCGCCGGGCACTGCGGGTCAGCCTGACCCCCAAGGGGCTCCAGTTGGTCGACGAGGCCGTGGCCGCGGGACTGGAGCCTCAGCGCGAGGCGCTGGCCGCGCTGCCGGAGGAGGATCGCGAGCGGCTCGGCGACCTGCTCAGAACTCTGCTGGGCGAGCTGGAGTGATCCGGACCCGTCCGGTGAATCGCCCGTCCGGGCCGGGCGCCGGGTCCTGCACGCCGGAACGGGGTTCCTGTCGCGTGTGGCGGCTCCCGAACGCTGCGGCAGGGCTCCTGATACGGCTGGGCGGCGCCTGCGCGCCGGAACGGAGTTCCTGACTTTCGTCGGGAACCGCCCGGCGCCCGCCGACGCCGGGGCGCCGTGCTCTCGGGAGACGCCGGGACGCCGCACTCTCGTAAAACGCCGAAACGCCGAAACGCCGAAACGGCGTACTCCGGCGAAACGCCGGGACGTCGTACCCCGGTGGAACGCCAGAACGCCGCATCCCCCCGTGCGGGGGATGCGGCGTCCGGAAGAACCTGGGTTACTTGGCGGCCGAGAGCTCGACGACGCGCTGGGCGATCGCCGACTTGCGGTTGGCGGCCTGGTTCTTGTGGATCACGCCCTTGCTGGCGGCCTTGTCCAGCTGGCGGGAAGCGGCGCGCTGGAGCACGACGGCCTGGTCGACGTTGCCCTGGTCGGCAGCCTCGCGGAACTTGCGGACCGCCGTCTTGAGGGACGACTTGACAGCCTTGTTACGCAGCCGGGCCTTCTCGTTCTGCCGGTTGCGCTTGATCTGGGACTTGATGTTCGCCACGAAGAAGCCTCGGTGAATGTCGTCGGAGTGGGGCGCGCGGGCAGAGAGGGCGCGCCACACGCAGTTGAACAGGCTACCAACTGCCTGGACGGTCGCTCAAATCGACTGCCTGGACAGAGGGATGCCTGATCAGTTTACCGTGCTGTTGTCATGGACGAGACCAGAATCGCTCGTACTCCGCCCAGTCTTCCGCAGTGGCCGCGAAATCGACGTACAGGGCCAGCCCGAACCGCTCGCGTGGCTTGCCGTAGGCGGTCAGCGCCAGCCGCGCGCCCTCGGCCGCCGTCGCGACGCTCTCGGCCGCGTCGACCCACGGCACGTTGTGGTCGTGGTAGGCCGGGGCGCCGATCAGCACGGTCCTCTCCGGCGGCACGAGCTCCAGCGCGAGGCCGCCCTGCCGTACGACATGGCCGCCGTAGAGCAGTTCGGAGGGGAGGCCGGAGTCGTAGGTCATGATCGCGACCTGGTCGGTGAGGGCCGCGACCTCCTTGAAGTACTCGGGCGACCAGTACTTGTCGTGGCCGATGACGGCGCGGACGGCGGGGCGGGTCAGCGGGAACGGTTCGATCTGCGGTGTCGAGGTGGAGAGCAGGCCGTCGCCGACGATCGGGCGCGTCCGGGTCAGCAGGTCGAGGAACTCGGTGTCGCCGCTGCCGATCGGCTCGAAGTTGTAGTGCACGCCGTCGAAGCCGAGCGTCATGACGCCGCTCACGCTGTCGAGCACGCGCTGCCTGGTGGCCGGGTCGTCGAGGTCCAGGCCGCCGTCGACCTTCTGGCCGAGCCACGCCGAGACCCGCACCTTCGGCAGCTCCGCGCGCCACCGCTTCAGGAAGTCCTCGGCGGCGGGATGCTTGGCGGCGGGCAGCGTCCCGTCGTACTCGAAGGGGCCGGAGTGGACATACACGTCCCTGATCCCCGTCTTGCGCAGCCGGGCGGCCAGCTCCTTCAGATCGGCGGCGTTCTTGCGGCCGTCCACCCACGCGTGGCCGAGCCACAGGGCGTCGTGACCGGTGGTCTTCGCCCACGGGGCGGGTGTCCCGGTAAACTGGAGCGTGAGGGTGGCTGCGGCCACCCCGGGAAGCACAAGGAGCACGGCCGCCACCATCGCGAGAAACCGCAGGCCGCGCCGTGCTCTGGTCCGGGCAATCACCCGGACATGTCACCATGGAAGACGGCTGGTATGCCAGTCGTCGATCGTCATCAATCCCGTCGAAACGGACACCGGTGCGCATTCAGCCTGGCCAGACCGATCCCGCGGTGATCCGCAACTTCTGCATCATCGCGCATATCGACCATGGCAAGTCAACGCTTGCCGACCGCATGTTGCAGATCACCGGCGTGGTCGACGACCGTTCAATGCGCGCCCAGTACCTCGATCGGATGGACATCGAGCGCGAGCGCGGCATCACCATCAAGTCGCAGGCGGTCCGGCTGCCGTGGCAGATGGGCGACACCGACTACGTCCTCAACATGATCGACACCCCCGGGCACGTCGACTTCACCTACGAGGTGTCCCGCTCGCTCCAGGCATGCGAGGGCGCCATCCTGCTGGTCGACGCCGCGCAGGGGATCGAGGCGCAGACGCTGGCCAACCTCTACCTGGCCATGAACAACGACATGACGATCATCCCGGTGCTCAACAAGATCGACCTTCCCGCCGCGCAGCCGGAGAAGTACGCCGCGGAGATCGCCCACCTCATCGGCTGCGAGCCGGAGGACGTGCTGAAGGTCTCCGGCAAGACCGGTGTGGGCGTCCGGGAGCTGCTCGACCATGTCGTCCAGAACGTTCCGGCCCCGGTCGGCGACGCCGACGCGCCCGCCCGCGCGCTGATCTTCGACTCCGTCTACGACACCTACCGCGGCGTGATCACCTACGTCCGGGTCATGGACGGTCACCTGGGCAAGCGCGAGCGCATCCTGATGATGTCCACCGCCGCGGCCCACGAGACGCTGGAGATCGGCGTCATCTCGCCGGAGCCGAAGATCGCCGACAAGGGGCTCGGCGTCGGTGAGGTGGGCTACCTCATCACCGGTGTGAAGGACGTCCGCCAGTCGCGGGTCGGCGACACCGTGACCTCCGTCGCGCGGCCGGCCGCCAAGGCGCTCAGCGGCTACGAGCACCCCAAGCCGATGGTCTTCTCGGGGCTCTACCCGATCGACGGCGACGACTACCCCGAGCTCCGTGAGGCGCTGGACAAGCTCCAACTCAACGACGCCGCCCTGGTCTACGAGCCGGAGACCTCCGCGGCCCTCGGCTTCGGCTTCCGCTGCGGCTTCCTCGGCCTGCTCCACATGGAGATCGTCCGCGAGCGCCTGGAGCGGGAGTTCAACCTCTCGCTCATCTCCACCGCGCCCAACGTGGTCTACCAGGTGATCATGGAGGACGGTAAGGAGGTCACCGTCACCAACCCCTCGGAGTTCCCCACGGGCAAGGTCGAAAAGGTCTTCGAGCCGATGGTGAAGTCCACGGTGCTGGTCCCCTCGGAGTTCATCGGCGCCATCATGGAGCTCTGCCAGAACCGCCGGGGCAACCTGCAGGGTATGGACTACCTGTCGGAGGACCGCGTCGAGATCCGCTACACCATGCCGCTCGGCGAGATCATCTTCGACTTCTTCGACCAGCTCAAGTCCCGCACGCGCGGTTACGCCTCACTGGACTACGAGCCCTCCGGCGAGCAGGAGTCCGAGCTGGTCAAGGTCGACATCCTGCTCCAGGGCGAGGCCGTGGACGCCTTCAGCGCCATCGTCCACAAGGACAAGGCCTACGCCTACGGGGTGGAGATGGCCAAGAAGCTCCGCGAGCTCATCCCGAGGCAGCAGTTCGAGGTGCCGATCCAGGCCGCCATCGGCGCCCGGGTCATCGCCCGTGAGAACATCCGCGCCATCCGCAAGGACGTCCTCGCCAAGTGCTACGGCGGTGACATCTCCCGTAAGCGCAAGCTGCTGGAGAAGCAGAAGGAGGGCAAGAAGCGGATGAAGATGGTCGGCCGGGTGGAGGTCCCCCAGGAGGCCTTCGTCGCCGCGCTGTCCACCGAGTCGTCCACCGACAAGGCCAAGAAGTAGCCGCTCCCGGCCGGGGATTCCCGGCGGGGTGAGCCGGTGGACGCCGGCTCACCCCGCGATCGGGGCGGCGTCGCGGCCACCGGGGCCTTCCGGGCCGCCACGGTGACAGGGAGCCGGTGCGCCCCTGCCGCTCCGCCCACGGGGACGGGATCGCCGGGCGGGAGCGGAGGCCGGGACGTGCGGGCGGGGTCGCCGGTGACCCAGGACCTGCGGCCCCGCCCGGTCTGGGGGACAGACGCCTCAGCGCAGGACGCTGTAGAGCGCCGAGGTCAGCGAGGCCTTGGCGTCGTCCTGGTCGATGGACCACATCATGGAGCCGCCGAGACCCTTCAGGCGGATGTAGGCCGCCTTCTGGGTGACCGTGGTGGGGTCGTCGTAGGACCAGAACTCGTTGCCGTCGTAGATCCAGGCCGCGCCGGTCCGCAGGTCGCGGTAGCGCTTGCCGGGCTTCTTGACGATGTTCTCGTAGTCGTCGACACCGGCGGCCCAGGTGCCCTGGGCGGGGCCGGTGGCGCTCTTGAACAGACCGTTGCCGCCGCCGGTGACGCCGGTCCAGCCCTGGCCGTACGCCGGGACGCCGACCACGATCTTCCTGGCCGGGGCGCCACGCGACAGGTAGTCGCGGACAGTCTGGTCCACGCTGTACTTCACCGTGTTGGGGTCGCGCCGGTCCGCGAACAGGTTGCCGTTGTGACCGGTGACGGTCTCCCATGAGCCGCGCAGGTCGTAGCCCTGGACGGTGGCGAAGGTGAAGTGCCTGAAGAGCTCGCGCACCTCGAAACCCGAGTCGATCTTCGCCGCCGCGGCGGGCAGGTAGGCGCTCAGCTCGCTCTTGCGGTCGAACTCGTTCATCTGGCGGCGGAGCTCGGCGGTGAACAGCGTGAAGTTGCGCTTGTCCTCGGGCCTGATGACGTTGCCGTCGGCGCCGGAGGAGCCCGGCCACTCCCAGTCCAGGTCGATGCCGTCGAAGACGCCTGCTCCCGCGCCGGGCGCGGCGCCGGGCAGGTTGCCCTTGAGCCACAGGTCCACGCAGGAGGCCGCCAGCTTGGTACGGCCCTCGGCGGTGAGCACCGCGTCGGAGAAGTACTTCGAGCCGCTCCAGCCGCCGAGCGAGATCATCGCCTTGAGGCCGGGGTGCTTGGCCTTGAGCTTCTTCAGCTGGTTCAGGTTGCCGCTGAGGGCCTGGCCGTCGGCGTCGGCGGCGCCGTCCACGCTCTGGTCGGCGGGCACCGGGCGCTGCCAGTCGGCCCAGGCGTCGGAGGAGACGCAGTCGCCGTCGGCGCCGACGAATCCGAACGCGTAGTTGATATGGGTGAGCTTGGCCGCCGCGCCGGTGGTGTCGATGTCCTTGACGTGGTAGTTACGGCCGTAGATGCCCCACTGAACGAAATAGGCGACCCGCTTGAAGCGGTCGCCGTGGTCCGGATGTGCCTGGGCCTGGGCGGGCGCCGGTGCGGCCAGGGCCGTCAGACCGGCGGCGAGGGCCGCCGCGAGCGTGTTCCGGAGGAGTCTCTGCACGGGCTTCTCCACCTGCTGGGGGGGTAACTTATAGGAAACTTTCCTTTAAGTTTTCCCGGATCGTAGACCTGGGCGAACTGAGCGTCAACGGTCTTCCATGGATTTGCCGCATAGCGGTCACCCGGGGCGTACACCCCCGTTCCGCCGCGCGATTCCGCAGCCGCGCTGGACGGCCTCCGCGCCGCCGTACGGCTCTGCGATGCGTCTGTGCCGCCGTACGGCTCCGTCATGTGTCCTGTGCCGCCGTACGGCTCTGCGATGCGTCTGTGCCGCCGTACGGCTCTGTACGGCTCCGCGGTCAGTGGGCGCGCGGGGGTCCGGCGCGGCGCCACGGTCCGGGCATCGCGGCCGGAGCGGCAGACTTGGTGTTGTGCCATCCACTCTTCCCGACGGTGATCCCGTACCGGCCTCGGGCCGGCTCCCCGACAGCGCGCTCCACGGGCTCGGCGGGCGTCCCTTCGGTTTCTACGTCCATGTGCCCTTCTGCGTGACCCGCTGCGGTTACTGCGACTTCAACACCTACACGGCGTCCGAGCTCGGCCCCGGCGCCTCGCACAAGGACTACGCCGACACCGCCGTCGACGAGGTACGGCGGGCCCGGGCCAACCTGGGCGACGCGGACCTTCCGGTCGAGACCGTGTTCTTCGGCGGAGGCACCCCCACCCTGCTGCCCGCCGGGGACCTGGTCCGGATCCTGGGCGCGATCGAGGAGGAGTTCGGGCTCGCTCCCGGCGCCGAGGTGACCACCGAGGCCAACCCCGAGTCGGTGGACCCGGCCTACCTGTCCGAGCTGCGCGGCGGCGGGTTCACCCGGATGAGCTTCGGCATGCAGAGCGCCCGTGAGCACGTGCTGGAGGTGCTGGAGCGCCGGCACACCCCCGGCCGGCCGGCGCAGGCCGTACGGGAGGCCAGGGAGGCCGGGTTCGACCACGTCAACCTGGACCTGATCTACAGCACGCCGGGGGAGAGCGACGACGACTGGCGGGCCTCGCTGGCCGCGGCGATCGAGGCCGGGCCCGACCACGTGTCCGCCTACTCGCTGATCGTGGAGGACGGCACCAGGCTGGCGGCCAGGATCCGGCGCGGCGAGCTGCCGATGCCCGACGACGACGTGGCCGCCGATCGCTATCTCATCGCCGACGCCATGCTCGCCGAGGCCGGCTTCGAGTGGTACGAGGTGTCCAACTGGGCGACCTCGGAGGCCGGACGCTGCCGGCACAACCTGCTCTACTGGACCGGCGGCGACTGGTGGGGTGTCGGCCCCGGCGCGCACAGCCACGTCGGCGGCACCCGCTGGTGGAACGTCAAGCATCCGGCGGCCTACGCCCAGCGCCTGGCCTCCGGCGTCTCGCCCGCGCACGCGCGCGAGGTGCTGACTCCGCAGGACAGAGCGGTGGAGCGGCTGATGCTGGAGCTCAGGCTCGTCCGGGGCTTCCCGCTCAGGGAGATCGAAAGGCCGCCGGTCGTCGCCCGGGCGCTGGCCGACGGCCTGCTGGAGATGGAGCCGTTCAAGGCGGGCCGCGCGGTGCTGACACTGCGCGGCCGCCTGCTGGCCGACGCCCTGGTACGCGATCTGACCTGAGAGCCGCCGGCGGGGTCCGGGGGAGATGTAAGTGCCGGGCGTGCGTCCCCGGTCAGCTGATGAAGCGGATGTTCAACGGATAGCGGTACCTCTCGCCCCGGCTGGCCGCTACGGCGGCGACGATCATCAAGGTGATCGACCCGATCCACACCACGAACATCAGGATGAAGCCGATCAGCACGAACGCCAGGATCCAGGAGACGAAGTAGGCGATCATCAGGGTGAGCTGGAAGTTGAGCGCCTCGGCCGCCTGGTCCCGCACGTAGGGGGAGTCGTCCTTCTTCACGAAATAGACCACCAGCGGGCCGACGAACCAGGTCAGCAGGCCCAGCAGATGGGCGAGCATGGCCATGGTGGTGTCGTCGCTCCCGGGCCGCGGGCCGTACGTCCCCGGCGGCGCCGGGTATCCGTAGCCGGGCGGCGGGCCGTAGGCGCCGGGCGGCGGGTACGCCTCCTGGTAGCCGCCCTGATAGCCCCGCCGGTAGTCGTGGCCGTCCGATCCGTACGGCGACGCGGCCGGTGGCGGGTAGCCCTGGCCGGACTGGGGGTAGCCCTGGCCGGGCTGAGGCTGGGTGTGGCCGGGCCGGGTGTGGTCCTGGCCGGGCTGAGGCGAGGTATAGCCGGGCTGGGTGTAGCCGGGCTGAGGTGGCGGGGGGTAGCCGGGCTGGGACGGCCGGCCGGTGTGTCCGGCGGGCTCGTCGTCCGCGGACCCGGGCCGCGGTTCCTCGGGGCTGTCGCTCATGACCCCTCCTGATGGGTGCGGGGTTGACCATCCTCGCCGGGAACCGTCACGAAGTCGATCAGTTCCTCGACCGGGCCGAGAAGCTCCGGCTCCAGATCGGCGTAGGTGGCCACCGATCCGAGAATGCGGCGCCACGCGTCAGCGGGCTCCAGATCCCAGCCCAGAGCGGCGATGACCCCTTCCTTCCAGGGTACGCCGCGCGGCACCGACGGCCAGGAGGCGATCTTCAGCACCGAGGGCTTGACCGCCTGCCAGACGTCGACGAACGGGTGTCCGACGATCAGCACGTGCGGTGAGGAGACCTGGGCGGCGATCCGGCTCTCCTTCGAGCCGGGGACCAGGTGGTCGACGAGCACGCCCAGGCGGCGGCCGGGGCCGGGCTCGAACTCCTCGACGATCGAGGGCAGGTGATCGACCCCCTCGAGATACTCCACGACCACGCCCTCCACCCGGAGGTCGTGGCCCCAGACCTTCTCCACGAGCGCGGCGTCGTGCACGCCCTCCACGTAGATCCGGCTCTCCTTGGCCACCTGGGCACGCAGGCCCTCCACCGCGATCGAGCCCGAGGCGCTCCGCCTCGGGCCCCGCGGCGCGGCGGCGGGCCGCACCAGCGTCACCACCTTGCCCTCCAGGAGGAATGCGGCGGGTTCCAGCGGGAACAGCCGCCGTCGCCCGAACCGGTCCTCCAGCGTGACGGCCTCCTTGTCGCAGGCCACCACGGCGCCGCAGAAGCCGCCGTCGGCGTCCTCCACGACGAGGTCGAGCTCTGCGGGGACCTGGGGGATCTTCCCCCTGAGGGGGCGCCTCCAGTCCTCCGACAGCACGTCACGCTCGTACATCACCGGCCGCCCACTCTCTTCTCAGGGATCAAGTGGACGGTAGCAAAAGCCGCGATCACCTGCCGTACGGTCCCGGCTGTCCCCACTGCCCCGCCGTGGCGGCCTGGCGCTTGCGGGCGCCGCTCCGCTTCACCAGCACGACGATCGTCACGATGACGGCCAGCAGGAAGCCCAGGCCCGGCACCGCGAACAGCGCGACGGCCCCGCCCACCACCGAGTCGGCGGCGATCTCCTTGCCGACGCCGAACTTGGCGCTCGCCCCCTCGGAGGTGGTGCAGGTGAGCGGGTAGTCGCCGGCCTTGTCCACCCCCACCCGCAGGGCCAGCTCCCAGATGACGCCGTCGGAGGTGACGGTCTGGTCCAGGCTCGGCTGCTGGAGCCTGACGGCTCCCGGATCGCCCTGGATCTGGCACTCGAACTTCGTGCCCGTCGCGGCGGAGACGTAGATGGCGGGCTTGTCCGCCGGGTCGAGCTTGACCGTCACGGTCTGGCCCGGCTGGAACGAGCTGGTGGGCGCGGCGTCGGTGATCGCGCTGAAGATGCCGCCGGCGAACCCGGCGATGCCGACGATCACGCTGAGCACGAAGACGAGCCAGGCGCCGACGATCCAGCCGATGCCGGGCTTGACCTTCGTCTTCGGCGGCGGGCCCTGGGGCGTCCCGTAGCCGGGAGGTGCGTATCCGTAGGGAGGGGCGCCCTGGTGCTGCTGGCCGTAGGGCTGCTGGGGGGCACCGTGACCGGGGGCACCGTAACCGGGGGCGCCGTGACCGGGGGCACCGTAACCGGGGGCGCCGTGACCGGGGGTGCCGGAGGGGCCGCCCCCGGAGGGGGATACGAAATCGTTCGACATGTCGTAAATTGTGGGGCTTGCCGCTTGTATACCGATAGCAGTTGACTTGCTGCCCGCTTGGCTCCATCATCCTGACGCCGTGTTATCGCACCCCGTGGGCTGGAGCCGTACACTTGGCACTCGGGAACACAGAGTGCCAGAGCTGGTGTTTTACGTTCGGGCGCAGGCAGGGAGGTGAGCGCGTTGGTCGACGACCGCAAGCTGGCGGTGCTTCGCGCCATCGTCGAGGACTACGTGTCCACCAACGAGCCGGTGGGTTCCAAGGCCCTCGTCGAACGGCACAACCTCGGCGTCTCGTCAGCGACCATCCGCAACGACATGGCGGTGCTGGAGGAGCAGGGCTACATCGCCCAGCCCCACACCAGCGCCGGCCGGGTGCCCACCGACAAGGGCTACCGGCTGTTCGTCGACCGGCTCTCGCAGGTGAAGCCGTTGTCGAGCGCCGAGCGGAAGGCCATCGAGACCTTCCTCGCCGGAGCCGTGGACATCGACGACGTCGTGATGCGCACGGTGCGCCTGCTGGCGCAGCTCACCCGGCAGGTCGCCGTCGTGCAGTACCCCACGCTGACCAACTCCACGGTCCGGCACGTCGAGCTGGTCCCGCTGAGCGAGCGCAGGCTGATGTTCGTGCTCATCACCAACACCGGGCGGGTCGAGCAGCGCGTGGTCGAGCTGCCCGACGTGGTCGACGAGACCCGCGTCGCCCACCTCCGCGCGACGCTCAACGCCTGCCTGGACGGGTGCGGGCTGGCCAGGGTCCCCGACATGGTCGCCGACCTGCCGGAACGGCTTCCGGCGGAGGACCGTCCGCTGGCGGCCACCGTCCTGTCGGTGCTGCTGGAGTCCCTCGTGGACCGGCATGATGAAAAGATCGTTTTCGCCGGGGCGGCCAACCTCGCGGGAGCCGACTTCACCGTCGGGCTCCGCGACGTGCTGGAGGCCCTGGAAGAGCAGGTGGTGCTCATGCGCCTGCTCGGTGAGACCTCCGACCTGTCGGCGCTGACGGTGCGGATCGGCTCTGAGAACCCCTACACCGGGCTCCAGGGCACGTCGCTCGTCGCCGCCGGATACGGTTCGGGGGACAAGCAACTGGCCCGGCTCGGTGTGCTGGGTCCGACGCGAATGGACTACCCGGTCACGATGGGCGCGGTGCGCGCGGTGGCACGCTACGTCAGCCAGATCCTGGCTGCATCCTAAGAGGTCAACTAAGTGGCTAAGAGCGACTACTACGGCACCCTCGGGGTGCGCCGTGACGCCAGTGCGGAAGAGATCAAGAAGGCCTACCGTCGCCTGGCGCGGGAGCTGCATCCCGATGTGAACCCCGACCCTGAGACTCAGGAGCGGTTCAAGGACATCACACAGGCCTACGAGGTCCTGTCCGACCCCAACAAGCGCCAGATGTACGACATGGGCGCCGATCCGTTCGCCGCGGGCGGGGGTGCGGGCGCCGGAGGCTTCGGCGCGGGTTTCCCGTTCAGCGACATCATGGACGCCTTCTTCGGCGCGGCCGGCGGCGGCGGTGGCCGCGGTCCCAGGTCACGTGCCCGCCGGGGCCGCAACGCCACCATCCGGGTGGAGCTCGACCTGCGCGAGTCGGGCTTCGGCACCACCCGTGAGCTGGTCGTCGACACCGCCGTGCTCTGCGAGGTCTGCACGGGCTCCGGCGCCGCGGCCGGCACCCACCCCGACACCTGCGACATGTGCCACGGCCGGGGCGAGGTCTCCCAGGTCACCCGGTCCTTCCTCGGCCAGGTCATGACCTCCCGTCCCTGCCCCCAGTGCGGCGGGTTCGGCTCGATCATCCGCAACCCCTGCCAGGAGTGCTCCGGCGACGGCCGGGTCCGCACGCGGCGGACCATCAAGGTCCGCATCCCGGCCGGCGTGGAGGACGGCACCCACATCCAGCTCGCCGGCGAGGGTGAGATCGGCCCGGGCGGCGGCCCGCCCGGCGACCTGTTCCTGGAGATCGTCGAGCGCGCGCACGAGATCTTCGAGCGCCGTGGCGACGACCTGCACTGCACCGTGCAGATCCCGATGACCGCCGCCGCGCTCGGCACCATCCTGACCATGGAGACGCTCGACGGCGCGGAGGAGCTCGACATCCGGCCGGGGACCCAGTCCGGGCAGACCATCCCGCTCTACGGCCGCGGTGTCCAGCGCCTCAACGAGACCGGCCGCGGCGACCTGCTGATCCACGTCAACGTGGAGACCCCCTCGCGCCTCGACCCGGCCCAGGAGGAGCTCATGCGCGAGCTCGCCAAGCTCCGCGGCGAGGAGCGCCCGCCCGGCAAGTTCGCCCCCGGCCAGCAGGGGTTCTTCTCCCGGCTGCGGGATGCGTTCAATGGCCGCTGACAGGCACGTCTCCCGGTCGCGCGGACCCGCCCGCACCGGCCGATGACGGTCCCGGTCTTCCTGGCCGATCCGGCCGACCTGGCCCGGGAGGAGTTCACGTTCGGCGGCCCCGAGGGACGCCACGCGGCCGCCGTGCGGCGGCTGCGGGCCGGGGAGCGGCTCGATCTGACCGACGGCGCGGGCGCCGTGGCCGAGTGCGTGGTCCGGGAGGCGGGCCGGGACTCCCTCCGCGTCGAGGTGCTGCGCCGCTACGATGCGCCGGCTCCGCGGCCCCGCCTGGTCGTGGTGCAGGGGCTGCCCAAGGGCGACCGGGGCGAGCTGGCCGTGGAGATGATGACCGAGGCGGGGGTCGACGTGATCGTGCCCTGGGCCGCGGCCCGGTGCGTCACCCAGTGGAAGGGCGAGCGGGCGGCCAAGGCGCTGAACCGCTGGCGTTCCACGGCGAGGGAGGCCGCCAAGCAGTCCCGCCGCTTCCACCTGCCCGAGGTGACCGAGCCCGCCACCACGGCCGGGGTCGTCACGCTGCTGTCGGCGGCGGCCCTGGGCGTCGTGCTGCACGAGGAGGCGGCCTCCCCGCTCTCCACCCTGGAGCTTCCCGGCGCCGGTGACATCGTCGTGGTGGTCGGCCCCGAGGGCGGGGTCGCCGATGAGGAGATCAGCGCGTTCCGCGAGGCGGGAGCGGTGCCGGCGCTGCTCGGGCCGACGGTGCTGCGCACCTCGACGGCCGGGGTCGCCGCGGCGGCGGTGCTTCAGACGCGCACCGGCCGCTGGTGACCCGCTAGCCGCCGGAGGAGACGGAGGTCGTCGACTCCGTCGGCAGGGGCGCCGGCTGGTCGTCGGTCGGCGGGCACTCGCCGGCCGTGCACGGGTGCTCCGAGGGCGTGGTCGCCTCCGAGGGCTTCGGGGTCGGCGCCTGTGTCTCCCTGCACTCCTCGGGGAGCTCCTCGGGCTCGACCACCGTGCTGT
>NZ_NGFP01000201.1 GCF_002149035.1 Streptosporangium minutum | reverse complement strand
CACCCATAGCCCCACCCCTTTCCCAGCGGATCAGCAGTCAGCCTTCCTGCTCGTCGACCACCTCGAACAGGTCCACGCCGAGCACGATCTCATGGACCTCATCCCATGTGGTGCCGGCGTCAGGGCCGCCTCGGCCTTCAGACATGGAGTCTCCTCACCCGGGCGGTCGCGGAACCCCGAGCGGAGTCCCCACCACCCTCCCACATTAATCAGCTTCACAGATCCTCAGTATTCCTGTCAATCAGTATCACTGATGATTTAGATTCGGCTGTTGCGCTGCGCATGGCAGCGTGTGACACTCTTGGCCTATAGGGTGTGACGCTCTTGCCATATATGAGCATGCTTGATATGGGCACTTTGGCGCATTATGCAACACATGACCGCTGAAGGGACGTATGTGAGCGCTGATTCTCCGAATACGGATCTCCCCCTTGCGGACTTTATGTCCGGCTCCACCAGCCTATTGGTGAGCAAGGCCAACGATCTTTTCGTCGAGATCTTCGAATCGGCGGTGGAGCCCTTCGGGCTGCGGTCGAAGGATTTCATCGTGCTCACCGCCATCGACTCCATGGGCCCCCAGTCCCAGCAGCAGCTCGCCCGCACCCACGGCATCGACAGGACCACCATGGTCAGCGTCGTCGACGGGCTGGAGCGGCTCGGCCTCGTCCAGCGGGCGCGCAACCCCGACGACCGGCGTAAGTATGCGATCGGCCTCACCAGTGAGGGGCAGGCCCTCCTGCGCCACAAGCTCACCCCGACCATGATGAACGCCATGGACGCCTTCCTCGCTCCGCTCGCCCCGGACGAGCGCGAACTGTTCAACAAGCTCCTCTGGCGTCTGGTGTACGAACGACCTCCGGCGGAACCCAGCGGGGCCGGCGCGTCCTAGGTCCTGTTCCGTGAGGCGCTGAACGCCGCCAGCGGACCACGCACACGGGCCTCGCCGGGGCTCCGCGCTCCGTGCGGTCCGCACCCGGACCGCGCACCTTCGAGGCTCCGCCCCACCCCGGGACGAAGGCTCTGCCACACCCCGGGACGAGGAGCCTTCCAGCCCCTCGTGCTCCCCTGCCGCCGGCTCCCCCCCTGACGGACCGGCGATGACGTGGCTCGGCAGAGCGCCTGCCCCGTCGCCGCGAACGCACCGGTGACGTCCGGGCACGTACCGCCCCGCCCGCCGCCCTCGAGCGCGATGGCCGCCGGCGCGATCACCGCCCGGTCCGCAACGGCGTCGACCTGGGCGGAAAACTCGTTTTCCTTGATCACTCGGATGATCCCCGCAGCCGGGCACGGGGCATAGTAACCACGGGACAAATGATGCAATGCGGTCAGAAAGTGATTAAAGATGCTGAACAGGCTGGGGATCAGCGAGCAGGAGGAGACCCTCTACGTCGAGCTCCTGCGATGTCACCGGATGACGGTCTCCGACATGGCCGAGGTGCTGGACATGCCGGTGGCGACCGTGACAGCCGCCGTGGCCCGGCTCGTCGCGCTCGGCCTGGCCACCCGCGACGACAGCGGGTTGCACATGGTCGTACCGCCCGACGTCGGACTCGGCACGCTGATCGCGCAACGGCAGGCCGCGCTGCAACAGGTACAGGGCAGGCTGGCGGAGCTGGCGGAGGTCTACCGGATGGGAGCCGCCTCGCCCGCGGGTGAGATAGAGGCGCTCACCACGCCGGAACAGCTCACCACCTGGCTCGACAACATGGAGCGCGGCGCCAGACGAGAGGTGCTGGCCTTCTTCCGGCCCCCGTATGTGCTCGACGTCAACCTCGACGACTCCACCAACGCGCTGCCCACCTACCGTTACGTGTACGAACGCGCCGCTCTCGACGATCCGCGAGCGCCCGCCGAGATCGGCAGATTCCTCAAGAGCGGGTACGAGATCAGGATCGCCGCCGAGCTGCCCAGCAAAATGATCATCGTGGACCGGGAGGCGGTGCTGCTGCCGATGCTGCTCGACCAGGCAAGCGTCCAGCCGGGTTTCCTCCTGGTACGGGGTCAGTCCCTGGTCCACCTGCTGGTGGCGCTCTTCGAGCGGGTCTGGCAGGCGGCGACGCCGTTGCGGCTCACCGCCACGAGTGTGACCGAGGGGGTTCCCGCATGGGACGACGTCGACGTGGCACTGCTGACGTACCTGCTGTCCGGCATGCCGGACAAGACGGTGGCCAGCCGGCTCGGCACCAGCGAGCGCACCGTGCAGCGCAGGATCCGACGGCTGATGAAACTGGCCGGAACCGACAGCCGCATGCAGCTGGCCTGGTACGCGGCCAGGTCCGGCATGATCCCCTCGTGAGGTGACCCGAACGGCGCCGGGGCGCCTCGTCCGCCGCGCGGACGGAGGCGCCCCGGCCCGTCGGGTTACCGCCGCAACCGGTACGCGCGGGTCACGGTCTGCAGGACGGTGCTGCCGTCGGCGGCGGTGGCCTGTGCCCGCAGCGAGACGGACCCGCCGGCCTTCGCGGACGCGGGGTTCCTGATCGTGCCGGTGAAGGCCGCGTCACCCTTGGCGGCGAGCCGCACCTGGTGCCAGGTGGTGCCGTCGTCGTAGGAAGTCCACAGCTTCGCCTCGGTGATCCGAGGGCCGGCCTTGCCCTTCGGGTACCGCAGGCCGAGCCCGACGCGGGTCGCGGACCCCGTCGAGGCGCTGTTGGCCCGGTCGACATCGAGGTCGTAGTCGACCGACAGGACCGGCAGCGGTGTCCCGGCGTCGGCCGCCTCGGAGCGGAACGTCCAGTCGGTGTTCACCTTGGTGGAGGTGGTCCACCACGGCTGGTCCCGCTGCGCGTCGACCACCAGGCGGTACTCGGCGCGGTCCGGCGCCACCGGGAAGGCGACGACCGTTGACGGCGCGGATCCGAGCAGCTCACCGTCCCGGTACACCGTGGTCCGCTCCTTGTCGGTGAAGGCACGGTTCATGATCCACTGGTTGGGCGCCGTGTCGGACAACCCGCCCGCGTACACCACGGCGACGGCGCCGTCCCGGTAGGCCGACTTGTCCAGCCCGCTTGGCAGCGCCGTACGGACCACCGCCTTGTTCCAGTCGCGGGACACCCGCTGACCGGCCTTGAGCACCGTCGGCGCGGTCTGCTGCCCGGCCTGGCCGGCCTCCCATACGGTGCCGACCTGCATCGCCTCCCAGGTCTTCACGTCGGCCGTGACGTATTCGGTGAGGGGTCGCGGCGAGACGATCCGGTTCAGGACCAGGTACGCCACGGTCTGCATCGGTGAGACCATCGGCCGGGCGTACCCGGCCTCCGTGCCGGGCGCCGAGGCGTGGAACGACGACTCGACCGTGGCGAGCTCGTTCGCCCGTACCCGGTACCGCTGGTCGGCGGGGATGCCGCCTTGCCGATACTTGAGCAGTTCGTAGGAGTACGGGCTCACCGCCGTGCCCGTGAGCTCGACCTTGGCCTTGCCGCGGATCGCCGACTCCGCCAGCCGGGCACCCTGCGTGCCCGAGAGGGTCATCGCCGGGATCTTGGTCGCCGTCGTGCCCCAGTTGTCGGCGCCCCAGTCGCCGGGGTTGTCGTTGTAGATGACGACCGCGCCGGCGCCGGCCGCCGCGGCGTTGTCGACCTGCTGGTACGGAGTGAGGTCGGGGCTGCGCTTCACCAGCGCGAGCTTGCCCTGGGCCGCCTGCCCGGCGTAGTCCTGCGGCCGGCCGGTGCCGGCGTCCACCACCGGCAGTACCCGCGTGCCGTCGATGCGCGCCGAACCGGCCCTGCCCCGGAAGTACACCGGCTCGATCGGTCCTCCACCGCGGCCGACGACCCGCGCCCGGAGTTCCGGCGCGCTGAGCGACCATCCGACGCGCGACTCGAAGCGGTCACTGGTGACCTGCGACGGGATGGAGTACACCTTCGTCTCGCCGTTCATCCACTGCTCGACGCCGAACGCGTTCGTGGCGGTCGAGTTCCGGATGGCGAGGCCCAGCCGGATCCTGTCCGTCTGGTTCGGCTTCGGGGTGTCGACGGTGACCGGGCCGGCCTTGCCGCCGTCGAACGTGATGGTCCGGTCGGAATCGATGAGGGTGCCCGGCTCTCCGCCGTAGGTGTACTCCCAGACGCGGTTCCCGTCGGCGCTGTAGTGGAAGATCTCCGCCATGAAGGCGTGCTCGCCGCGGGGCAGCCGCGCCACGACGGTGCCGTCCTCCCCGGGCACGTACAGGTCCGGCAGGGCCAGCTTCCCCAGAGCGAAGTCGTGGACGACGGCGACGCCGGTCGTCGGCTTGCCGTCCCGATCGAGCACCTTGAGGGTGACGTCGAAGCGCTCCACGTCCCTGACGAAACCGACCGCCGTCGTCACGACCGTCCGGCCGTCGGCGGAGGCGGCGGTGACGTGCGCGCCGTGCGCGCCCGCCGCCGTGGCGGCCGTGTCGACGGTGACGCTCGCCGCGGCTGTGCCGTGAGCCGGCACGGTCACCGTTTCGGCGTCCAGAGTCAGCGCCCCGGCCGGCAGGTCCTCGCCCGCGCCCTTGGCCGACAGCGTGAGGGTGACAGGCTGGTCGCCGTCGTTGACGTAGTCGATCCGCTTGGTGACCGGGCGGCTGCCGGAGTCCCAGTCCGCGAGGCCGAAGTCGATCACACCCGGCCCGGAGACCAGCTGCCGGACGGCGCGGCTGACGTCGACGCGGCCGGCGCCCTGGGAGTGCACCGGTGTACCGGCCGTGGTCTTCGCCGTGCTGATGAGCTGGCTCTTCAGCCGCGCGGCGGTCCAGTCCGGGTGCTCCTGGGCGAGGATCGCGGCGGCGCCGGCCACATGCGGGGTGGCCATGGAGGTACCGCTCGCGGTGGTGTAGGTGTCGTCCACCGGCGTGCCCATCGAGGTGCCGGTCGCACGGGCGGCCACGATCTTGAAGCCGGGGGCGGTGATCTCCGGCTTGAGCGCGCCGTCGCCCCCACGGGGACCGCGGCTGGAGAAGTCGGTGACCGCGTCGGCGGCGTCGACCGCGCCGACGGTCAGGGCCGCGTCGGCGGCGCCGGGTGAGCCCACCGTGGTCGCCCCCGGCCCGCTGTTCCCCGCGGCGATGGTGAACAGCACGCCGGTCTCGGCGGTCAGCTGGTTGACCGCCATCGCCATCGGATCGGTGCCGTCGGCGCCTTCCTGGCCGCCGAGGCTCATCGAGACGACCTTCGCGCCCGAGTGGGCGGCCCAGGTCATCCCGTCGAGGATCCACGACTCCATGCCGCCGCCCTCGTCGGCGAGCACCTTGCCCACGATGAGCTTGGCGCCGGGCGCCACGCCCTTGTACTTGCCGCCGGACGCCGCGCCGGAGCCGGCGATCGTGGAGGCGACATGCGTACCGTGGCCGTGGCCGTCCCGCACCCCCTCGTCCGGGACGAAGCTACGGCTGTCGGCGATCCTGTCGGCGAGGTCGGGGTGGTTCGGGTCCACGCCGGTGTCCAGCACCGCGACCTTGACGCCGGTGCCGTCGTACCCGGCGGCCCAGGCCTCGGGTGCGCCGATCTGCGGCACACTCCTGTCGAGCAGCGCCTTCACCCTGCCGTCCAGCCAGAGTCGCTGGATGCCGCCCGAGAGCCTGGTCTTGGGGGTACCCGCCCTGGAGGTGTCGTCGTCGACGGCCTCCCAGAACTTGTCGCCCTGCTTCTTGTCCGCGGTGACGGCCGCTCCGCGGACGCCGGGCAGGCTCCGCGTGACCCGGCCGCCGTCGGGCGCGCTCGGCTCACCGGCCTTCTTGGCGGCGTTCTCCTGGTAGCGCACGATCATCGGGATCGACTCGCTGTGCGCGTCGTCGTAGCCCTGGGCGATCAGCTGGGTGACGTTGAACAGCCGCTTGTCCACCTGGCCGGAGCCGACGAGCGCCTCGGCCTCCTTCGGCATCACGTACACGTCGGCGCCGACCGTGAAGGTGCGGATGTCGCTGACCGAGCGGTTGTACGGGGTCACGCCGACTGAGACGGTCTTGCCCGCCTGGCTGGTCACGGCGACCTGGTCACCGGTGATGAGGGTGACCCGCGCGGTGGTGGCCGACGGCGCCGGTATGCCGGTGACCCCGGCGACGGGGGCCGGCGAATCGCCGTACGCGCTTCCGGTGCCGGCCGCGACCAGCGCGGCGGCGAGGGAGACGCTGAGTAGTGCCGCTCTACGTCTGTTGGGCATTGAGGGGCTCTCCTTCTGCCGGCAGGGGGGTGACGCCGGCAGAAGGAAGCTTCGTCAAGGAGAGACCGGCGGCGCTACGACTGCGCCTGGCGGACAGTGGACATGTCCGGTCATCGCCACTTTCCGGTCCGCGCGCGGCATTCGGCGCTCCACGGAGCGGAACCCGGGCGGGCCGGCCGCTCCCCAGGGGGTCGGCGCTTGCCGGAGGGGCGGCGCGTCCTCAGGGAACGGGACACTCCTCAGGGAACAACGGGGCACTCCTCAGGGAACGGGGCACGGAAGCGTCGTGCCGGGCGGCACGGTCCGGTAACAGGCCGCGCCGGGGCACACCACCTTCACCGGGTCGTCGAATGCCCCGAAGCTGACGAGGACCGGTTCGTGCCCGAACCGGCGGGAGGCGACGTCGGCCCAGCCGAGCGCTCCGTCCCGGGTGACGGGCTCGTCGGCCACCGACGGATCCGCGTCGACGGCCGATCGCTCAAGGTAGGCCAGGTAGTCGGCCTCACGATGCCACACCGTCAGGCGGCGCAGGGAGTCGGCCACCGGAAGCGTGTTCCAGGGCTGCGCACGTGCCGCCACCGCGCGCAGGAACGCCTCGCCGACCGCCGCCTTCACCGACCGGGCGGCAGCGGTGGCTATCGTGGTCCCCTCTCCGCTGACGCCGACGACGGCGATCTGGAAATCGGGGCCGGGAAGCACGAACGCCGACACCCACAGCCCGAGAGCGGACACCGCGGACGCGACACTCGCGGGAATCAACCTCTCCAGGTGCTCGGAGACCCTCAGGAGCGGCATCCGCGGGCTCGCCCACCAGCGTGTGACCACGTCATGGGCGAGAAGGTCGGCGATCGCGCCGGAGGCGCCGTCGGAGCGGTCGTCCACCACGCCGACCACGGTGGGCTCCACCCGGCAGTCCCGCTCGCCCATCCATACGACCTCGGCCGGGAGAAGGTAGCGCTCCCGGCTCAGCAGGCCGACGCCGGCGACGCTCGAATGACGGTCGGCGGGGGGTTCCGGCATGAAGTCGGCCAGGCACAGCTCTCTGCCGTCGTCGCCGGTACAGGGGCGCGCGAGACCGTCGGGAATCCGGTACAGGGCGTCCATGGCGGTGGCCCGCAACTCCGCCCTGGTCAGCGCGGCGTCCGGGGAGAAACCCGCCGCGACGGTGACGACCCCGGACACCGGCCGCTGCGCGTACGCGAGATGGACCTCCCCCCCAAGGCACTCGGCGACTCCCTCCAGAGGCACCGGCGACCACGACGCCCCTGAAACCGCTGACCGAGAGCTTCCAGGTGTGGGCGCCATCAGTCCCTCCTCGCCACGCATCCCGGCCCCCTGAGGGCCCATGGTGAAACCCTCCGGCCCACGGCCGCTGCCGCCGCCGGGAGGGTCCTGCCATTAGCGAGGGCCGCGAGCCGGGCTTCCCCGGCATCCAGCACCTCAATTCGTGTCGTGGATCACACATGGTGCTGACACAAGACCAATACAACACGCCTGCGGCGGGGACCGTCAACGCGAAAATGCCTATGCAGCAATTTGGAAGAAGAGATATCGTGAACGGTGCGGAAATGCCGGTCCGGCGGTTGCGGAGAATATTCTCCGGCATCGGCGGCAGAATGGTGGGGCAGATATTCTCATAACACGCCGGCAGGCTCTCCGATAAGTCGTACCAGCTTTTCCGGAAAAACACCGGATAATTTTTCCGGCGATTCAGCGGAGCGACCCGCCGCCGCGCGGGAGCGCCACCCCGCCTATCCTCTCGGCCCGTCCCCCCGCGGCGCCGGAGCCGGCCCGCTCACCGGGCCGTACGCCTCGGCCCGGAGCACCGAGCGGAGGATGTCCAGGGCGCGCGCCGTCTGGCTGCGCACCGTCGAGGCCACGCTCCCCATCACCTGCGCGGTCTCCTCCACGCTGCGGTCCTCCCAGTACCGCAGGACCACAGCGGCCCGCTGCCGCGGCCCGAGAACGGCCAGGGCACGCATCAGGACCAGCCGGTCCCCCAGGAGCGCGTACGGATCCGGCGCCGGGGCCGGCTCGGGAAGCACTCCCGGCAGCGCCTCTCGCGACCACCGGCGGGACCGGCGGTCACTGATGATCATCCGGATCATGACCGTGCGCGCGTAACCGGCGATCCTGTCACGGCGCTCAAGACTGTCCCACCGCCCGTGAAGGGCGATCAGCGTCCGCTGCACCAGATCGTCGGCCTCGTACCAGTCGGACGAGAGCAGAAATGCGGCCCGCCGCAGCGCCGGCCTGGCTTCCTTGACATAACGCGAGAACTCGTCCTCACGGGCCACGGCCATCCGCTCACACCCCGTCACAACGAATGGACCCCACCGTCAGCGGTGTGAAATCCTGGAAAAGACACTCGACAACAGACCGACGACATATCGATCGCGTTGAGCCGACGCCATCAGAATTGGCCGACGCGTTACCGGCGGCAACCCCTATTCATTCGTCCGTGTCGCCCTTACCCGGATCGGGAGAACCCCGGAAAGCGCGCGGGAACCGCCGCCGGAACAGCGCGGAGACGTGCCTCGGCGGCCGCGCCGGCCGGAACGCGCCGACGGCCGTGCCGGGCGCATGACCACGGGCCGGGGCGGCCCCGGCCGGTTCCGATCCGTCCCGTGGAGACCCTCATCGCCTCGCGGCGTCCCGTCCCCCTCGTGCGGCGCGGATCCGGGCGGTCGCCACCGGCTACTCGACCCGGCCGCCCGGGCCCACGATCGACCTGATGGCCTCGACCACCGACGGCCATCCCGGCGAGAGCGGATCGATCAGCTCGAAGTGATCCAGTCCTTCCAGCTCCACCAGCGTGGCGGACTTCTCCCGCTCGGCGAAGCGGCGGCTGATCTCGATGGGGACCTGGACGTCCTCGGTGCCGTGCACGAGGACGAGGCGACCGCGATCGTAGGGCAGCAGGCGGATCGGGTCCGTCTCGGGCAGCAGGGCGAGGCGGCCGTCCAGCAGGTCGGAGCAGGCGCCGGCGCCGATGCCGGCCTCGATGCCCCAGCCCAGGTCGGAGATGCCGGCCAGCGGCACCACGCCCTGGATCCTCAGGCTGGCGTGCCAGGGTGAGGTGACGGGCAACCGGTGACGCAGCGCCGACCAGAGGGCGAGATGCCCGCCGGCCGAGTGGCCGAGGAGGACGACGCCTCCCGCGGCCGGGAGGTCACCCATGATCGCGTCGACGGCGGCGGCCACGTCGTCGAACGTGCCCGGGTAGCCGCCGCCCGGCTGGCCGAGCCTGCGGTATTCGGGAGTGCACACGACATACCCGCGGCCCGCCAGGTCGTCCGCCATGGGGCGGGTGTGGACCCGGTCGTACTTCGCCCGCCAGAACCCCCCGTGGAGCAGGATGACGACGGGCGCGTCCGGCTCGCTCGTGGCGGACCGCACATCGATGATCTGCTCGGGATCGTCCCCGTAGCCGATGACGCGGTCAGGAGGCATGGCCGGACGGGTCAGCACGTCGGGGAGAGCCATGCGGAGATCGTACTGCCCCCGTACGGCCACGGGCGAACGGCCTGCCCCGCCGCCACGACGTGGCGCGTGAAGGAGTCCAGGCGGGGGTGACCGTACAGGTCACTGGCCTTGACCCGGATGCCGAGGTCGTCCTCGATGCGGGCGACGATCCGGACCGCGGCGATCGCCCGGCCGCCCAGCTCCCCGAACGTCGCGTCCGTCTCGTCACCGGAGAGGCCGAGCGCGCTCCTCCAGATCTCCCCGACCCGCTCGCCCGCCTCCCGGGGGCTCAGCGCCCGCCCGGCGGGCACGCCGTACGCGCGGGGACAGACGATCGGCGCCGCCGGGGCTCCGGAGGGGCCGCCCAGTGAGGCCATGCACATCGGGCCACCTCCCTCTCGCACCGGCACGGGCTGACCCCAAGCGTATGGAGCCGGAGGGAATCCGCCGTCTTCCACATTGCCGGACCTCCTCCGTGAACGGCCGTGAGATCCCGGCCCCCTTCCTCCACCTGTCGTGCGGCGGAGTGTCGGGCGTCCGGGTGGCAGGAAGTTGTCATCGGCGGCCAACTTGCTGCCTCCGTTCTGCCTGGTCCGGCGGCTCCCCGGCGCGCACCGTTGATTGTGCGAGGACAAATCGACATTCGAGAAAAAGGTTTAAGAAAATGACGATTCTAGCCACCTTGCCGATCATTTCCCCCTTCGAAAGCCAGATCAGCCATCCCGAATTCAACATCGCCGAATACTTCCTCGACCGGAACATCGGCGACAGGACCGCGCTGATCACCGGCGCCGGCCACACGACCTACGCCGAACTGACGGCGCTGGCCAACCGGGTGGGCAACGCGCTGCACGCGCTGGGAGTGCGGCAGGGCGACCGGGTGCTGATCGCGCTGAGCGACGGGGTCGAGTCCGTCGCGACCTGGTACGGCACGCAGAAGATCGGCGCCGTCACCGCCGAGGTCTACACGTATCTGCAGCCGAAGGACTACCGCTACTACGTGGACTACGCGTCGCCGGCGATCGTCGTGGCGGACGCGGTCACCCTGGACCGGCTACGCGAGGCGGGGGCGCGGAACCTGCTGGTGGTCGGGGTGCCCCCGCACGACCTGCGCGACGGCGAGCACCACTTCGAGACGCTGGTCGCCGCGCAGCCGGCCGAGCTCGACCCCGCCCCGACGACACGCGACGACGTCGCGATCTGGAAGTTCACCACGGGCAGCACCGGTGCGCCCAAGGCCTGCGTGCTGCCCGCGCGGAGCCCGCTGCTGAGCTTCGAGGGGTACGCCCGCGGGGTGCTGGACATCCGGCCGGACGACGTCGTGCTGCCGGTTCCCAAGCTGTTCTTCGGTTACTCCCGCGACCTGACCGCCCTGTTCCCGTTCGGCGTGGGCGCGGCCGGCATCGCGTTCCCGGAACGCAGCACGGCGGACAAGATCTTCGAGCTGATCGCGGAGCACCGGCCGACGATCCTGGTGAACGTGCCGACCATGATGAGCGCCATGGTCGCCCACCCGGAGGCGGCCGACCAGGACCTGAGCTCGCTGCGGCTGTGCACGTCGGCCGGTGAGGCCCTGCCCGCGGAGTTGCACCGCAAGTGGATGGACACCTTCGGCGTGGAGGTCATCGACGGGATCGGCTCATCCGAGGCGTACCACATCTACCTGTCCAACCGGCCCGGCCGGTCCCGGACCGGCAGCCTCGGCCAGGTGGTTCCCGGGTACAGCGCGCGGGTGGTCGACCGGGACGGCGCGACCGTGCCGGACGGCGAGGTCGGGGTCCTGGAGGTCAGCGGCGAGGCGGTGGCGCTGGAGTACTGGCAGGAGCCCGAGAAGTCGGCCGAGACGTTCACCGCCGAGCACACGGTGCGCTCCGGCGACCTGGTCACCCGGGACGCCGAGGGCTTCTTCTACTACCGGGGCCGGGCGGACGACCTGCTGAAGGTCGGCGGCATATGGGTGGCGCCCGCTGAGATCGAGAACTGCCTGATGGCGCATCCGTCCGTGGTGGAGTGCGCTCTGGTCGGCCACCAGGTGGCGGGGCTGACCCGGCCACGCGCCTACGTCGTGTCCGACGGCGAGGTGACGGCGGCGGAGTTGCAGGCCTTCGTGCGGTCGAGGCTGGCCCCGCAGAAGTATCCGCGGGACGTCCAGTTCGTCGACAGGCTTCCCCACACCGCGTCCGGCAAGCTGGACCGCCGGGCCCTGGAGGAGATGTCCCGTGACGTCCCCCACCGGTCCCACCAGGACATCCACCCGCGCAAGTTGGCCGAGGCCGCCTGACGGCGCGGCGGCCGGCTCCGATGTCCCCCGGCTGCGGTCACAGCGCCCGACCGCCCGCGAGGCGTCTCCCGCGGGCCCTATGGGGAACCGGGGCCGGATTCAGCGCACGGTCCCGGGAATTGCATCCACTTTGATGACAATTGCCCTTTTTCTCTCAGATTGCTGATCCTACCCTTATTTCCGTAATCTCTTTTTTGTGGGGTGTCACGCGCCGTAGCCTGACGCTATGGAATGACGGCGTGTTTCTTAACGGCCCTGAACGCCATCGCCGCGGCTTCCACGCGAAGCCGCCAACTGCGCGGCCGGGGCCCCGGGGGAAATCCCCGGCGGTTCTGCCGTACGGGGACCGCGCTTGTTTCCATGTGCCGTACATCGCGTTCACACCGGCCGCGATGCCTGCCTTTTGTGGAGGTTGATGAAGCCGTGATCGTCGACCACTCCCCCGTTTTGACGTACTCCTCGTACCTGGCGCTGGATGAGATCCTGACGGCCCAGCGGCCGCACTCGGACGAGCATGAAGAGATGCTGTTCATTGTCGTCCACCAGGTGCACGAACTGTGGTTCAAGCAATTGCTGCACGAGTTCGCCGGCCTGCAGCGACAGCTGGCCCTCGGCGACAGCGCGCACGTCCTCCACTCCTTGCGCCGGTCACTGGGCATTCTGAAATCCGTGATCACCCAGATCGACGTCCTGGAGACCATGACCCCTTCCCAGTTCACCAGCTTCCGGGGCAACCTGGGCACCGCGAGCGGCTTCCAGTCCGCGCAGTTCCGCGAGATCGAGGCGGTGCTGGGGCGGCGTGATCGCCGGGCGTTCGAGCGCTACCTGGAGGGGAGCGGTGAGCGCTACCGGATCGAGTCGGCGATGAACCGGCCCACCCTCTTCGACTCCTTCCTCGGCTACCTCGTGGTCCATGGCTACCCGGTGCCGCACGACCTGCTGTATCGGGACGTGTCGCTGCCGATGGAGCCGTCGGTGGAGTTGCAGGGCGTACTGTTGCAGGTCTACCACGACGACGACGTGGCGGCTGAGGTGTGCGAGGGGCTCGTGGATCTCGACCAGCGCATCCAGGAGTGGCGCTACCGGCACGGGAAGATGGTGGAGCGGATCATCGGCGACAAGTCCGGCACCGGCGGTTCCTCCGGAGCCGCCTACCTGCGCGCGACCCTGTCCACACCGATGTTTCCCGACCTGTGGACCGTGCGGGGCCGGCTGTGACCGACCTGTCGCCGTGGCTCGCGCCGCACTACTCGAAGTTCCACGTGTCGCGGCGCCTGCTGCTGTCCGGCCACTCGCACCAGGCGTGGCCGGACGTCGCGCTGGCCGGTCAGCTCGACGCGTTCCACGACGCCGCCCTCGAAGTGGACGACAAGTGGGGCAAGGCCTTCGACAAGGCCGAGCGGGTCCGGGACGGCTTCCGCCTGTTCCTCGGCGACCCGTCCGCCGAGCTCGCCCTCGGCGGCAGCACACATGAGCTCGTGCTGCGTTTCCTGTCGGCCGTGAACCTGCGGGACCGGCCCCGGCTGGTCACCTCCGACGGGGAGTTCCACACCCTGCGGCGGCAGCTCGCCCGGCTGGCCGAGGAGGGCGTCGAGGTCGTCAGGGTCGCCGCCGAGCCCGCCGACACGCTCGCCGCGCGCATGGCCGACGCCGTCGACGACCGGACCGCCGCCGTCCTGGTGTCGGCGGTGCTGTTCGAGACCTCCCGGATCGTTCCCGGACTCGACGCGCTCGCCCGGGCCTGCCGGCGGCGGGGTGTGGAGCTGCTGATCGACGCCTACCACGCCCTGGGCGCCGTGCCGTTCTCGGTAGCCGGGATCGAGGCGGCGTGGGTCGTCGGGGGCGGCTACAAGTATCTCCAGCTCGGTGAGGGCAACTGCTTCCTGCGGATGCCCGAGCACGCCCGCGCGCTGCGGCCGGTGATCACCGGCTGGTTCGCGGAGTTCGCCGAGCTGGCAGGCGACCATCGCGCGGGGTCCGTCGGCTATCCGGCCGGCGCCGCGCGTTTCGCGGGATCCACCTACGACCCCACGAGTCACTACCGTGCCGCCCGCGTCTTCGACTTCTTCGCCGAGCACGGCCTGACCCCCGGCTTCCTCCGTCAGGTCTCGCTGCGCCAGGTGAGCCTGCTGGCCGAGCGCTTCGACGCGCTCGACGCACCCGGCCATCTGATCACCCGCGACCGCCGGGGTTCGCGCGAGGAGTACGGCGGGTTCCTCGCGCTGCGGTCACCCCACGCCGCCCGCCTGCAGGCCGGCCTGGCGGCGCGGGGCGTGCGGACCGACAGCCGCGGGGAGTATCTGCGGTTCGGACCCGCGCCCTACCTGTCCGACTCGCAGCTCGTGAGCGCCATGGACCTGCTCGGCGCGGAGCTCTCCGACCTGGGCGCCCCGACCGGCCCCGAGGCCGCGCCCGCACATCCGTAACCTGCGCCCGCACATCCGTAACCTGCGCCGGCGGCACCGGTGGCCCTTCCGCGTGCGCCTGTACGGCGCGGCGCGCCGCCTGCCGGCACACCATCAATTCCGCAATACAGGAGATGCCGGAGAAAGCGCTCGGGTCAACACTGGGCACGTCAAATGATTCAGAAAGGACATGCTATGGCGACACCCGCGCGTGGGCCCAGCGTGAAGACACCAGATAAGAAACGTATCGCGTCGCTCGACGGGATACGCGGCGTGTGCGCGATGATCGTTGTCACCACCCACGTCGCTTTCTCCACGTTCGTTCTCCCGTCCTCCGCGGGCCCGCCGACCGAGGGGATATGGTCCATTCTCTGGGCCGGGCAGGTAGGCGCGATCGGCCCCTTCTTCATCATGTCCGGCCTGTTCCTCTACCGGCCGTTCGCCCGCGCCACCCTCGCAGGCACCCCGCAGCCCAAGCTGGGGATCTACTTCGTGAGACGCGCCTCGCGGCTCCTGCCGGCCTTCTGGGTGCTGTGCGCGTTCAGCCTGATCGTGCTCAACCTCTCCAGCATCACCGGGGTCTGGGACGTGCTGCGTCCGTTCCTGCTGATGCACATCTACGACTTCCACTGGTACGCCGGTCTCGACGTGGCGTGGACCGTACCGGCGGAGACCCAGTTCTACGTCGCGCTGCCGATCATCGCCTGGGTCATGCACCGCCTCGCGCGCGGTGTCGCCGATCCGGCGCGGAAGGCGCGCCGGATGCTGATCCCGCTCGGTCTCCTCGTGGTGGTCCAGCTCGGATGGGCCCTCTACATCAACTCGAGCTTCGGCCCCTGGCCGCCGCAGTTCTTCTACCCGTTCGGCGTGTCCGGCCTGTTCGCCATCGGCATGGCGATCGCGGTGTGGTCGGTCCTCACCGAGATGTCCCCGGACAAGGCGCCCAAGTTCTTCGGCTGGGCGACCAAGCGGCCGAACCTGTTCTGGCTCGCGGCACTGGTGCCCTATGTCATCAACTGCGCCCAGCCCTTCTCCATCCCGGGCACGGCCGACTGGCTCTCGCCGGAGGCCGCGGTCATCCGCTCCGCGCTGATGCTCATCTTCTCCTTCCTGGTCATGGTGCCGCTTGTCGTGCCGGGCGCGTCCTCGCGGTTGATGGAGGTCTCGCTGGGCAACTGGCCGCTGCGCTTCCTCGGGCGCATCTCCTACGGCCTCTACCTGTGGCACTTCGCCGTCATGTATCTCGTGTTCCAGAGCGGGAGCATCTTCGGCGAGACCGTCCCCGTGCAGGCCCTGCTGGGCAAGTTCGGTTTCTGGGAGCTGCTGATTCCCACGGTGGTGGGCACCATCGTGATCGCGACGATCAGCTACTACGTCCTCGAACGTCCGATCCTCAAACTCACCGACCGGCTGGGCAAGGGAAAGACGGCGCCGAACGTCGCGACCTCCGAGGCCGGAAAGCCGGCGCCGGAGTTCACCTCGAGTGGAGCCGGGCGGCCGTAGAACGATGTGACCTGAACCATTCGGCACAACACCAATGATCAACCCGGGAAACCGGGTTGATCATTGGTGTGAACGGGTAGCCCAGCACAGCCGCACCAGCCCGGAGCCGGAATATAAAAAGGACAGGAGATTCCATTCATGAGGAAAGTCGTTCTATTAATGCATGTCTCGCTTGACGGATTTGTCGGGCGGTCGGACGGAGATCTGCAATGGATCTTCCCGGACATGGACGACGACCTCACGCAATGGACCATCGACGCGCTGAGCCGGATGGACACGCACGTTCTCGGCCGCGTCAACTACGAAGAACAGTCGGGGCACTGGCCGTACTCGACCGACCGGCTCGCTCCCCTGATCAACAACGCGACCAAAGTCGTCTTCTCCAGGACACTGGAGAAGGTCGAGTGGAACAACTCAAGGCTGGCGACAGGCGACGTCGCCGAAGAGATCTCGCAGCTGAAGCAGCGGCCCGGCACGGACATCTTCGTGCCCGGCGGTGCGAGGTTCGCGCAGTCGGTGTCGAGGCTGGGACTCGTCGACGAGTACCGGCTCATCGTCCATCCCCGCGTGCTGGGCAGCGGGCTGCCCCTGTTCACCGATCCGATCGATCTGAAGCTCCTGAGCTCACGGGAGTTCTCCACGGGCGCCGTCGCCCTGACCTACCGGCGCGCGTGACCTCACGGCCGACGCCACGGTGATCCAGGACCCGGACGGGCCGTTCGCAGGCATCGTCCGGCCCTGATCTACCGGCCGGACCCCTTCCCGGACTCCCGCACGATGCGCACCGCACCCGCCCGGAACTGCCTCCGGTCTCTCCCGTACCCCGACCTCCCCCTGGGCCAGGTCCCCACGTTACGAGGGGAGGCTCACCGACGTGCTCGATGGGCAGAGCCTTGCCGTCCATGATGGCGGGCCCGTCTCCGCGGTACGGCCGGGAAACGGAGACGCCTCATGAACGAGTCGCCGCGGACCGGTCTGTACCGGTCCGCGGCAGGGCTGCGTCAGGCTCTGGTGCAGGTGGTGTTGTTGAGGGAGAACTGGGTGGGGATGCCGTTGGTGCCGGCCGTGGAGTTGCCGCTGAGCCCGAAGCCGACGGTGCCGCCGGCCGGGATGGTGGCGGTCCAGGACTCGTTGGTGGCGGTGACCTGCTTGCCGCTCTGGGTGGTCCTGGCGTTCCAGGCGTTGTTGATGGTCTGGTTACCGGGGAAGGAGAAGGTCAGCTTCCATCCGTTGATCGCGGCCGTGGTGGTGTTCTTGATGGTGATCTCGGCGTTGAAGCTGCTGCCCCAGTCGGACAACCGGTAGGTCACCGTGCACCCACCCGGCGTGGGCGTCGGGGTCGGGGTCGGGG
>NZ_NGFP01000200.1 GCF_002149035.1 Streptosporangium minutum | reverse complement strand
GGGAGGGGGTGCTGCGGGGAGAGGTCGCCGACGTCAGCTTCTACGGCGGCATCTCGCACATCTCCGTCCTCGTGGCCGGACGCCCCGTGCCGGTCCTGGTGGCCACGCAAGGCGCCACCCAGGTCCAGGCGGGATCCTCGGTCGCCCTCACCTGGGCGCCCGAGGACGGGGTGCTGATCCCTCAATGAGACGTCTTGAGCGGGTTGTTCGTGGCGGTCCTGGCGTAGGTCAGGATCAGCTCCGCCGCCTCCTGCGGGCCGATCACCGGGTGGCGGGCCGTTATGCGATAACCGTACGCATCCTCAAGCGCGACGAGGTTGCGCGCGATGAGCAGGGAGTCGCCGGACAGCGTGAAGGTCCCCAGCGCGGAGCCGGTCTCCAGGACGCTCTGGTACATGGAGACCTGGCGGTCGTAGAGCGTGGTGAGCAGGAGGGCGTACATCCTGTTGCGGGCGGCGGCGCCGCCGAGCTCGTTGAGCAGCCGCACGTCCGAGTCGTCCGGTCCGTGCGGCAGGCCCGAGCGGATGGTCACGACGAGCTTCTCGACGGGGTCGCGCATGCCGCTGATCCGCTTGAGACGCTGCTCGTAGAAACGTTCCATCCCGGCGTGGTGGGCGTCCACCAGCAGCTCGCTCAGGTTGGGGTAGTGGTAGAGCACGGCACCGGAGGTCAGACCGGCCTCCTCGGCGACGTGGTTGAGGTGCACTCCCTCGGTGCCGTGCCGGATGATCGCCCGGTGTGCGGCTGCGATGAGATCCAGGCGACGATCCGCCCGCCTCTTGCGCGTCATAGTTCCCCGCTCGTCGAAAACCACGCTCTGTGCCGGGGTCCATAGTGACCGCTTCCCGGCGCTTTAGCTAGATCTAAGAATTGAACCATTCTTCAAAGCCAGAATTCCCTCTCACCTGGAGGCATGATGTCTCTCACGATCCTGTTCATGCCGGAGAGCGCCTACGGGCCGACGAACAACTGCATCGGCGTCGGTGACATTCTCCGCAAGCGCGGCCACCGGGTCGTCTTCGCAGCTGAAGCCTCCTGGAAGGGAAAATTGGAGGCGCTCGGATTCGAAGAGGACCTGGTGGATCTTGCGCCGCCGGCCGAAGAGGAGCAGGACCCGGGACAGTTCTGGAAGGACTTCATCCGGGACACCGCGCCGGAATACCGTAAGTCGACCTCGGCTCAGCTTGAGACGGTGACCAAGCCGATCTGGGACGCGCTCATCGACGGCGCGAAGTACTGCGAGCCTCAGCTGAAGGCGATTATCGAGCGTGTGCAGCCGGATGTGATCGTCGAGGACAACGTCATCACCTTCCCGGCGCTGCTCACGGCCGGTAAGCCGTTCGTCCGCATCGTCTCCTGCAACCCGCTGGAGGTGCGCGGCGAGGGCGTCGCCCCGGTCTTCTCCGGCCTGCCCGCCGACGACCGGTCCGAGTGGGACGCCTTCCGCGCCGAGTACGACCGGACCCACCGCGAGATCTGGACCGCCTTCAACGAGTGGGTCGTCGCCCAGGGCGCCCGGCCGCTGCCCGATCTGGACTTCATCCACGAGGGCGACCTGAACCTCTACGTCTTCCCGGAGATCGCCGACTACGTCGACGCCCGGCCGCTGGGCGACTCCTGGCACCGCCTGGACTCCTCGGTCCGCGAGACCGACGGCGGCTTCGAGCTGCCCGAGTCGCTGGCCGGCAGGGACGGCGCGCTGGTCTACTTCTCGCTCGGCTCGCTCGGCTCGGCGGACGTCTCGCTGATGCAGCGGGTCATCGACGTGCTCGGCACCACCCCGCACCGTTTCATCGTCTCCAAGGGCCCGCTGCACGAGGAGATCAAGCTCGCCGACAACATGTGGGGAGCCGAGTTCGTCCCGCAGACGAAGATCATCCCTATGGTGGACCTGGTGATCACGCACGGTGGCAACAACACCACCACCGAGGCGCTGCACTTCGGCAAGCCGATGATCCTGCTGCCCCTGTTCTGGGACCAGTACGACAACGCGCAGCGGATCCACGAGCTCGGCTACGGCGTCCGCCTGGCCACCTACGCCTTCACCGACGAGGAGCTGACCGGCGCGCTGGACAGGCTGCTCGGCGACACGGAGCTCCGTGAGCGCCTGGCCGCCGCCGGCGAGGAGATCCGCCGCCGCGACGGTCTGCGCAAGGCCGCCGACCTGATCGAGCAGGCCGGCGCCTGAAGGCTCTCAGCACCACCATCACAAGGGAAGTTCCATGGGCAAGTTGATCAACCCGGCAGACGGCGAACTCCTCAGGGACGTGCCGGACACCCCGGTCGCCGAGGTGGCGGCCGCCGTACGGCGGGCGCGGGCGGCCTACGAGGAGTGGAGCAGGGCCACCCCGGCCGAGCGGGCCAAGGTGATGCTGCGCTTCGCCGACCTCGTCGAGGCCGACGCCGAGGAGCTCACCCGGCTGGAGGTCGCCGAGACCGGCAAGCCCGCCGCGGTGTTCCGGGACGGCGAGCTGCCGTTCGCGGCCGACAACCTCCGGTTCTTCGCCGGGGCGGCCCGCTCGCTGGACGGCACCGGGGCCGGGGTGCTCAGCTCCGGCTACACCTCGGTGCTGGTCCGCCGCCCGGTCGGCGTCGTCGGGTCGATCGCGCCGTGGAACTTCCCGCTCGTGATGGCCGTCTGGAAGATCGGCCCCGCCCTCGCGGCGGGCAACGCGGTGGTCGTCAAGCCCGCCCCGCAGACGCCGGGCACCACGCTCCGGCTGGCCGAGCTGTTCGCCGGGGCGGGGGCGCCCGAGGGGCTCCTCCAGGTCGTCCTGGGCGACGCCGAGGTGGGCGAGGCCCTGGTCACCGACCCGGGTGTGGACATGGTGAGCGTCACCGGCTCCACCGAGACCGGCCGTGCCGTCATGCGCGGGGCCGCCGGCTCGCTGAAGCGGGTCCACCTGGAGCTCGGCGGCAAGGCCCCGGCGCTGGTCTTCGGCGACGCGGACCTGGCCGAGATGGCCAGGGGGGTGGCCATGGGGGCGACCTACAACACCGGCCAGGACTGCACGGCCGCGACCCGCGTCTACATCTCCCGCGAGGTGTACGGCGAGGCCGTCGAGGCGCTCCACGCGACGCTGGAGCAGATCAAGGCGGGCAACCCCTGGGACGAGGCGACCGACATCGGCCCGCTGATCTCCGCCGCGCACCGGACCCGCGTGCACGGCTTCGTCGAGCGCGCCGCCGCCTCGGGCGCCTCGGTGCTCTGCGGCGGTGTCCCGCTCGACGGCCCCGGGTTCTACTACCCGCCGACGCTGATCGCCGACGCCCGCCAGGACAGCGAGATCGTTCAGGGTGAGCTTTTCGGGCCGGTGCTGGTTGCTCTGCCGTTCGACGGCGAGGACGAGGCGGTACGGCTGGCCAACGACACTCCCTACGGCCTGGCCTCCTCGGTCTGGTCCAGTGACGTGGCCAGGGCGCTGCGCGTCTCGCACCGCCTCGACGTGGGCGTGACCTGGGTCAACGACCACCTGCCGATCGCCTCCGAGGCGCCGCACGGCGGGGTCAAGGGAAGCGGCTTCGGCAAGGACATGAGCCAGGAGGCCGTCCAGGAGTACTCCGTGACGCGCCATCTGATGATCAAACACCAGGCCCCCGAGGCCAGAGATTCCTTCCGGCCCGCCTGAAATTATGGGGCGTATATCCCTTTTGTGGGGATTTGTCGACACTTACTCCATTCGAAGTGACATAAAGGATGTGCTCAAATTGCTTTCGCCGCATCCGCACCCGGCGAGGGGTTACGTAGGCCAGTGATGACACAAGACCGCCGGAGCCACCGTGCGTCAGGGGTGGGCAGCCGACTCCTGCCGTCGAACTGGCGCGTGCGTCCCCGTCTGGTCGCGCTTATCCTGCTCCCCACCGCGGCAGCCGTGGTGCTGTCCGGGCTCCAGCTCACCAGCTCGCTGGCCAGCGCCGGGGAGTACCGCAAGATGACCGAGGTCGCCTCGCTCGTCGAGCAGCTCGGCACCCTCTCCCACGAGATGGCCGAGGAGCGCGACCTCACCGCCTGGTACATCGCCGACAGCCGCAGCCGTTTCCGGTTGCCCAAGTCCAAGCAGCAGCGGTTCGCCAAGGTCAAGCAGCAGCGCGAAGTGGTCGACCAGGCCAGCGCGCGGGTGCAGAAGTCGATCGAGAGCCTCGACGGCGAGCAGGCGTCCCGGGTTCTCGCCGAGACCTCCCAGGTGAGCCGCTGGCTGAAGGGGCTGCGCGGCCTGCGCAGGCCCATGGAGCAGGACGTGTTCCCGCGTGCGGCCCGCATCGCCTACTCGCGGATGATCAGCGACTTCATCACCCTCCACGACGACCTGGGCCGCAGCGGCGGCGACGAGCGCCTGATCGGTGACGCGCTCGCGCTGGGCGCGCTGACCCGGGCCAAGGAGCAGGTCGCCAAGCAGCGAGGCATCCTGCTCGTCGGCCTGGTGGAGCGGAAGTTCGACTTCGACGACCCCGCCGAGTACCTGGGCGCCTACCAGAGCCAGCTCAGCGAGGTGGCCGCCTTCCAGGCGACCGCCTCTTCGAGCGCCATCAAGAGCTACCGCGACTCGGTGAGCGGCCAGAAGGTCGACCGGGCCGACGCCACGCGCGCCCTCGTCATGTCCCGCATGCGCGAGTCCAAGTCGCTGCCCTTCATGAGGGACGACCTCAAAACGTGGCGCGCAGAGATCGAGAGCTGGTTCGGCTCCTCCAGCGCGACGCTGGACGGCATGCGGACCGTCGAGCGCGGCCTGGCCGCCGCGGTCGTCGCCCGCAGCCGGGAGATGGAGAGCAACGAGCAGCGCAGCGCCATCATCTCCGGCGCCGCGATCCTCGTCCTGCTGATCCTGATCCTGCTGATCACCGCCTGGGTGGCCGGCACGCTGGTCCGCCCGCTGCGCAGGCTGCGCAGCGAGGCGCTCGAAGTGGCCGACACCCGGCTGCCCGAGACCGTCCGCGTGCTGCGGGAGTCCGGGGACCTGGCCCCCAACGTCGAGGTGCCCTCCATCGGAGTGGTCTCCCGGGACGAGATCGGGGAAGTGGCGCGGGCCTTCGACGAGGTCCACCGCGAGGCCATCCGGCTGGCGGGCGACGAGGCCCGGCTGCGGAACAACGTCAACGCGATGTTCGTCAACCTCTCCCGGCGCACCCAGTCGCTCGTGGAACGCCAGATCGACCTCATCGACGACCTGGAGCAGGGCGAGCAGGACGACAGCCGGCTGGCCAGCCTCTTCAAGCTGGACCACCTGGCCACCCGCATGCGCCGCAACTCCGAGAACCTCCTGGTCCTCGCCGGCCAGGAGCAGAGCCGCCGGTGGAGTGAGCCGGTCCCGCTGAGCGACGTCGTCCGCGCCTCGCTCTCGGAGGTCGAGAACTACGAGCGGGTGTCCCTCCGCGTGGAGTCCGGCACCTCGATCATCGGTTCGGCCGTCAACGACATCGTCCACCTGATCGCCGAGCTGGTCGAGAACGCCATCTTCTTCTCGCCGCAGGACACCAAGATCACGGTGAGCAGCAACGGCAACGAGACGGGCGCCATCATCCTGGCGGTCACCGACGCCGGCATCGGTATGAGCGACGAGGAACTGGCCGAGGCCAACCGCCGGCTGGCCGAGCCCCCCGCGGTGGACCTGTCGGTCTCCCGCCGGATGGGTCTGTTCGTGGTCGGCCGCCTGGCCATGCGCCACGGCATCCGGGTCCAGCTCCGCCGTCCGGAGACCGGCGGCCTGAGCGCCGTCGTCCTGCTCCCCGTGCAGGTGGTGGCCCAGTCCGCGCTGCCGGAGATGGCCATGGCCGGGCAGGGTACGTCCCAGCCGTCGTTCGGCAGCATGTCGAACCCGGACCCGTTCGGGGCCGGGCCGAACCCGAACCCGTTCGGCCTCGCCCCCGGGCGGGGAGCCGCCGGCGGGCCGCCCGCCGCACCGAACTTCTCCGCACCGCCGCCCCCGGCGGCGGCCGACCTCTGGTCGGCGCCGGTGGTGTCCGCCTCCGCGGTGGAGGACCTGTGGTCGTCGCCGTTCACCTCGGCCTCGTCGCCGCCCCCCGCCGCGCCGCCCGTCCCGGCCGCGCAGCCGTCGTTCCCGTCGTCCTGGCCGGAGCCACCGCCGGTCGACCCGTGGACGCCGCCGCGGCAGGACACGCGGCAGGACATGGCGGACAGCACCCAGAACCTGCCCGTGGTCGAGGTGTCGGCGACGGAGCCGGAGCCGGAGGAGTTCCTGCCGATCTTCGCGGCGGTGGGATCCGACTGGTTCCGCAGCAGCTCCGCCACCGATCCCGAGCCCGAGCCTGAGCCCGAGGCCGCGTCCCCGTTCGAGCCCGAGCCCACGCGCCGGCCCCGGCCGCTGGAGCAGCCGCTCCAGCCGGCGCAGGCGGCCGAACCGCTGCCGGTGCGCCAGCCCCGGCAGAGCCAGCCTCCCGTCGAGAGGCAGCCGTGGAGCACTCCCGCCGACCAGGGGTGGGCCGCCGCCGAGGTGGCCAAGAAGCCCGTGGAAGGGGGCACGACCGGAGCCGGCCTGCCCAAGCGGGTGCCCAAGGCGAACCTCGTCCCCGGATCCGCCTCCGCGGCGCCGGCGACGCCGCCACCCCCGATGCCCCCGATCTCGGCGGAGCGGGTGCGCAGTCGTCTGTCCAGTTTCCAGCAAGGCGTACGGCAGGGCCGCGCTGAGATGAGCGAGCGGTCCAACGCCGTCGAGGGAGAGAAGCAGTGAACCACCAACTCAGTCAGGCCGCTCGCGGCTTCAATTGGCTGATCACCGAGTTCGTCAAGGAGATGCCCGGAGTCGCCCACGCGGTGATCGTCTCCGCGGACGGCCTTCCACTGGCCTACTCGCAGGGCTTCCCGAAGGACCGCGCCGACCAGCTCGCCGCGATCACGGCCGGCCTGATCAGCCTGACCCAGGGAGCCTCCCGGGTCTTCGAGGGTGGTCCCGTCGCCCAGACCGTGATCGAGATGCAGCGGGGCCTTCTGCTGACGATGTCGATCAGCGACGGTTCCGCGCTCGCCGTACTGGCCTCGCCGGACTGCGACATGGGCCTGGTGGCCTACCAGATGACACTGCTGGCAGAGCGTGCCGGACAGGCGCTCACGCCTGCGCTCCGGGCCGAGCTGCAGTCGGCTCAGCGATAGGGAGGTGATATGGACGCACCAGGTTGGCGTGGACCGGGGGAGGAACCCCCGAACACGTCTCAGGCCAAGAGCGGGCGAGATCGTCTGATTCGCCCGTACGCTGTGACTGGGGGAAGGACCGCCCCTCGGATGCAGCTCGCACTCGAGGCGCTGGTCTCCTCGGCGACATTCGTGAGCGTGGATACGGGCGCGCTCTCTACGGAGTATCAGGCGATCATCTCGTTGTCCCAGCAAGTGCGTTCGGTGGCGGAGCTCTCAGCCCTACTGCGCATGCCACTGGGCGTGACCCGGGTCCTGATCGCGGACATGGCGGCCGAGGGCCTGGTGCAGATCCACCAGCCGTCACTGGATGCCGGAAAGCCGGATCTCAACTTGCTTGAAAGGGTGCTCAGTGGGCTTCGCAGGCTCTGACGCCGGAATGACGTCGACGAAGATCGTTGTCGCCGGAGGATTCGGTGTCGGCAAGACGACCTTCGTCGGCGCGGTCTCCGAGATCATGCCGCTGACCACGGAAGCGGTGATGACAGAGGCCAGTGCGGAGGTCGACGACCTCTCGCACATCCCGACCAAGCGGACCACCACGGTGGCCATGGACTTCGGCCGGGTTTCGCTGGACCGGGACCTGATCCTGTACCTGTTCGGTACGCCGGGTCAGCACCGGTTCTGGTTCATGTGGGACGACCTCGTGAAGGGCGCGATCGGTGCGATCGTGCTGGTCGACACCCGGCGGCTGGCCGACAGCTTCCCGGCGATCGACTACTTCGAGGAGGCCGGACTGCCCTTCGTCGTGGCCCTCAACGGCTTCGGCGGCTCGCACATCCACGGTGAGGAGGAGGTGCGGGAGGCTCTGACGATCTCCCCGCACATCCCCGTCGTACGGACCGACGCCCGGTCCCGCGACGCCGTGAAGTCGACCTTGATCACGTTGGTCGAGCACGTCCTCACCCTCCGGGTCTGAGGTCATGGCATGGGTCTCATCCTCGACAGGTGAGACCCACGCCATGGTCACCGTCCCTGACGTCTCCGCCGGGGCGCGACCCCGGCAAGGCTCCGCGGGGAGGCCGGCGGGTCAGGCGCCGTCCGGGTGCCGGGCGAGCACGCGCCGTTCCACCTGGAGGAACACCGTGTTCAGGCCGGAGCCGAGCAGCCCGATCAGGGCGATCGACGCCCACATCGGCGAGATGTCCAGCTCGCTCTGGGCGACCGGCATCCGGTAGCCGATGCCCTCGGTGCTGCCGACCGGCTCCGAGACGATCATCATGATCAGGGCGAGCGAGACGTTGAGCCGCAGGCCCGCGAACATCTTCGGGGCCGCGGCCGGGAGGACGACCAGCCGCCGCCGCCCCCGGTTCACCCCGAAGACCTGGGCTGTCTCCAGATGTCCGCGGTCCACGTAGCGGGCGCCGTCCGCCGCGTTGATCAGCACCGGCCACGTGACGCCGAACACGATGGCGGCCACCTGCATCGGGGTCCCCGCGCCGGACGGCAGCAGGAAGATCGGCAGCAGCGTGGGCGGGGGATGGACCGGCCGAGCTGGATCAGCGGGCCGGCGTACTCCGACAGGCGGGCCGAGCGGCCGACGGCCACTCCGGCGACGATCCCGACCAGGCACGCCGTACTCCAGCCGAGCAGCAGCCGGCCCAGGCTGGGCAGCACGTCGCTGAGCACGTCGCCGAGCACGTCGCCGAGCGCGTCGCCGGCCACGAAGAGGCGGGTGACCGGTCCCGAGAACCACATCGCGTGCAGCCGGGCCGCGATCACCGAGGGCGGCGGGGCCGGCCCCCGCCCCGCACGCGCTGAGCGCCGGCGCGGCCACCGGCCCGGCCAGGCAGGCACGTCTGACTCCCATGAACTCTCCTTTCGGGCGGATTCTGAATTTCATGAGCGGAATCGGAACGGGCCGGTGCGCCTAATCGGTCACCCGTCCCGGCGGCCTTTGAAACGACAGTGACTCCAGCGGGGGGAATTCCGCTCGGCCATGGAGATTCCATCTGAGTGCGCCGGATGAAAAACATCCGAAATAAACCATTAAGGCGAGACATTAATTCATGAATTATGATCTTGAATGGAGGCCGGTCCGGGGGAATGGCGGCCGGGGGACGGAGACGCATGCGCGTATTGATCGTCGGTGGAGGAATCGGCGGCCTCACCGCCGCACTCAGTCTGCACGCCGCGGGAATCGAATGCGTGGTCGCCGAGTCGGCCGTGGAATTGCGCCCGCTCGGTGTGGGAATCAATCTCCAGCCCCACGCCGTCAGGGAACTCACCGAACTCGGGCTGGGCGACGAACTCGCGGAGATCGGCGTCCCCACCGGCTTCCAGACCTACACCGACCGCTTCGGCGGCACGATCCTGGCGCTGCCCCGGGGGCGGGCGGCCGGCTATCGCCGGCCGCAGTACTCCGTCCACCGGGGCGTGCCGAGATGGCGGCCGACCAGCGCCGGATCACCGACATGGACGCCAGGTTCCTCAACGAGCGGGCCTCCTGGAGCGTCGAGGGCCGGTGAGAGGGCCTTCCGGGTAGGCGGGGCCCGGCGGGGAGGGTCTCCCGGCGCGCCGGAACGCGGGCTCGCCGGGACGCCGAAGGCCGGTGACGCGGATCTCCGCGTCACCGGCCTTCGGCCCGGATCAGATCGGCAGTGCCTCGACGACGCTCGATCCGCCCGGCAGCTCCACCTGGCGGCTCAGCCGGAAACCGGCCTTGGCCAGCAGCTCGCCGTACTCGGAGGCGCTGCGCTCCATGCCCTCGCCGAACAGGGCGAGCATCCGCATGTCCACGTCCTTGCTGATGTGGGCGCTGTCGTCGTCCGGCACGACGAACTCGACCAGGAGCACCCGGCCGTCGTCCGCGATGACGTCCCGGATGTTGCGCAGGATCCGCACGGCGTCCTCGTCGGACCAGTTGTGGATCACACTGCCCAGCATGTAGGCGTCCGCCCCGGCGGGCACCGAGGTGAAGAAGTCCCCGCTGACGCATTTGCACCGATCTTCAAGACCGGCCTCGGCGAAGAACTCCCGTGCCCCCGGGACCACCTGTTCCAGGTCGAACAGGACTCCCCGCACGTTTGAATGGGTCTTCAGGACGGCGGCCAGGATGTGTCCCTTGCCGCCGGCCACGTCCACCAGGGTGCGCACGCCGGAGAAGTCGTAGCGGGTGGCCACGGCCTCCGCGAACGGCAGGGCCCTGGCCACCATGTAGTCGTCGAACAGGCGCCCGGCCTCGGGGTTGTCCCCGAGGTAGCCGTAGAGGGGCCCGTGCCGCTCGACGAAGGCCGACCTGCCGGTCCGCACGGTCTGGGCGACCGTGCCCATGCCGTACCAGAAGCCCTCCTCGGCGATCATCCGTACGGCGGACCGCAGCGAGTCGGGCACGTCGCCGCGGAGCGTGGCGCCCGCCTCGGTCAGCTCGTAGGTCCCGGCCGCGGCCGTCGCCACGATGCCCATGGAGGCGAGCTGGCGGAGCACCCGGCCGAGCGCCGCCGGGTCCGCCCCGCATCGGAGCGCGAGCTCCTCGACGCTCAGCGGTCCGTCCTTCAGATGATCGGCGCAGCCCAACTCGGCCATGGTGGCCAGGGCCGCGAAGCGGGAGACCCCGCCGATCGCATCCCAGACCGGTGCCTGTGGGTCGCTCATTGGCAGTCCTCTCTTACTGGTCTTACCGGGAGTACTGGTCTTACTGGGAGGCTGAGGCCGGCTGGCTCCGCATGCCGCGGACCAGGCGGCCGACCTCCGCGCGCAGGTGCACGAAGTCGGGGTGCTCCCGCGTGGTGATCTGGTCGCGCGGTCCGGGCAGGTCCACGCGGAGGTCGCCCACGATCCCGGCCGGGGCCTTGGACAGGACCACGACGCGGTCGCCGACGTAGACGCTCTCGTCGATGTCGTGGGTGATGAGCACGATGGTCATGTTGTGGTGGCCGCGGACCCGCAGGGTCAGGTCCTCCAGCTCCTCGCGGGTCTGGGCGTCCACCGAGCCGAAGGGCTCGTCCATCAGCAGCAGGGCGGGACGGTAGGCGAGGGCGCGGGCGATGGAGACCCGCTGCTGCATGCCTCCGGACAGCTGCCACGGGTATTTGGCCCCGGCGCCCTCCAGGCCGACCTGCTCCAGCGCCTCCAGCGCCGCCTCCTTGCGCTGCTTCTTGTCCATTCCCTTGCGGCGCAGGGGGAGGGAGACGTTGTCGGCCACCGACATCCAGGGGAACAGGGAGCGGCTGTAGTCCTGGAAGACCACAGCCAGGTTGTCCGGCGTCTGCTCGACGGGAGAGCCGTTGAGCACCACCTGGCCGCCGGTGGGCCGCAGGAGCCCGGCGATGGAGCGCAGCAGGGTGGACTTCCCGCACCCCGAGGGGCCGACGATGCACACCAGCTCGCCCTCGGCGACCGTCAGATCGATGCCGCCCAGGGCGTTGTGGGCGCTCGGTCCGCTGCCGTAGGTGTGGGTCAGGTTGGAGATCTCAAGCACAGCAGGTCCTCAGGTCGTCTGCTTGGCGGCCCGGTGCCAGGACAGGACGCGTCGTTCGGCCGCTAGGAACGCCGAGTTGAGCACATATCCCAGGACACCGAGTACCACGATGGTCCCCCACACGCCGGGGAGATCGTAAGACCTCTGGGCGTCCAGGAGCTGGAAGCCGATCCCGTCGGTGCTGCCCACCAGCTCGGAGATGACCATCAGGATCAACGCCAGGGACAGGCTGACCCGCAGACCGGCGAAGATCTTCGGCATCGCCGAGGGGAGGATGATCTGGAACAGCCGCTGCCCGCGTGACAGCCCGAAGACGCGGGCGGTGTCCAGGTGCTGGCGGTCGACGAGGCGGGCGCCCTCGCCGGCGTTGATCAGCACCGGCCAGATGATGCCGAACACGATCACGTTGATCTGCATCCGGGGGCCGATGGCGAACAACGCCATGAAGAACGGCAGCAGCATGGGCGGGGGGATGGCCCGGGCGAACTGCACGAGCGGGTCCAGGAACCGGAAGAGCAGCGGCAGGCGGCCCATCGCGATCCCGAGCGCGATCCCGATCACTCCGGCCAGCAGCCAGCCGGCCAGCAGCCGGCCGACGCTCGCCGGGATGTTCTCCAGCGCCGCCTCGGTGAGCCAGAGCCGCTCGGCCGGGCCGGTCAGCCACATCTCGTACATGCTCGCGGCGATCGTCGTCGGCGGCGGGAAGGAGAGATCCTCCGCGGCGCGGGTGACGAGCTCCCAGACCACCAGCACCACCGGCACCGCCCACAGACGGCCGGCGGCGCGCAGGACGCGGTTCATCAGACCACCTCGGTCCGGGCGGTGTGCCAGCGGAAGATCCGCCGCTCCGCCAGCACGAACAGGCTGTCGGAGACCAGGCCGATGACTCCGGCCCAGATGGCGGTGGCGATGATGTAGACCATCGCGTCGGGGCTGCCGCCCACCTCGATGAGGAAGACGCCGATGCCGTCGGAGCCCCCGGCGAGCAGCTCCACGCTGATCGCCACGATGAGCGCGATCGCCGAGGCCAGCCGTACGCCGGTGGCGACGAACGGCGCGGTGCTCGGCAGCGACACCCGCCACAGCACGGACAGCGGGCCGAACCCGAAGCTGCGCAGCGTCTCCTTGGCGAGCGGGTCGACGTCCTTGAGCCCGTACAGCGTGTTCATCAGGACCGGCCAGGTGGCGGCGTAGACGATCAGCGTGATCTTCATGTCGAACTTGTCGGAGAACAGGGCGAGCGCCAGCGGGATCAGCGCCAGCGACGGGATCGGGCGGAGGAACTCCAGGATGGGCCGGAGCGCGGTCTCCGCGCGCGGCAGGGTGCCGAGCACGAACCCGGCGGGCACGGCGATCACGACGGTGAGCAGGAGGCCCAGCGCCCAGGCGCCGAGGGTCGAGACGACGTCGAGGAGGAAGTCCGCGTCGGTCGCGAGCTCGACCGCGCGGCCGAGCACCGTCGAGGCCAGCGGGAAAACGATCGGGCTGATCAGCCCGGTCCGGCCGGTTGCCTCCAGGACGCAGAACAGCCCTGCGGCGCCGAGGGCGCCGCAGAGCGGTTTGCTGTCGAGCAGGCGCCGTCCGATCACCCGGAGTTTCCGAGGAGGAGGGACTTGGCCTCGATCTTGCTCTTCAGCATGCCCTGCTCGAGCATCAGGTCGGCCACCCGCTGCAGACGGGTGGCGTCAAGGCTGGTGGGGAAGGTGCCGAGCGTGATGACGGCGGCGGTGGCCGCGTCGATCCCCTTGGTGTAGGTCGGCAGGATCTCCTCGACGGCCTTGCGGTCGGAGGCGGAGATCTTCTGGGCCTCGGCGACCGCGCGCTGGAAGGCGGCGACGGTCTTGGGGTTCTTGTTGGCGAAGTCCTCGGTGACGATCACGCCGGCGATGGGGAAGTCGGCGGTCGAGTCGACCATGGTGTCGGCGAGCTTCTGGGCGCCGATGTTCTTCTGGACCGCGGTCAGGTGCGGCTCGGTCATCCAGGCCGCGTCGACCACGCCCTGCTCCAGCTTGCCGGCCATGTCGGGGAAGGGGAACTCCAGGAACTCGACGTCCTTGTCGGTCAGCCCGTGCGTCTTGAGCACCGAGGTCACCGACAGGGTGCCGATGTTCCTGAGGCTGTTGACCGCGATCTTCTTGCCCTTCAGGTCGGCCGGGGACTTGATCGAGGAGTCCTTGGCCACCATGAGGTTGAAGGAGTTCGGGGTCGCCTGGTAGAGGTCAGAAATGATCTTCGGCTTGTTGCCGGCCGACGCGGCCAGGAAGGTGGAGACGTAGTTGGTCTGCGTGGCGTCGAGGGAGCCGCCGAACAGGCCCTGCTGCGCCTGGGCGCCACCCTGGACCACCTGGATGTCGACCGTCAGGCCTTCCTTCTTGAAGAAGCCCCTCTTGTTGGCGATGTAGAGCGCGGCCGAGTCGGGGATCGGCAGCGCGCCAATTGTGATCTTGGTCTTCTCAAGCCCGCTCGCGTTGGCGGTGTCGGTCTTGGCGTCCGAACCACCACAGGCGCTCAGGGTCAGCACGGCGGCGAGCCCTGCGACGACCGCCCGGCCCGCAAGTCTGAACCTCATGGGGTCTCCTTAGCTGCGTTTGACCGCCCCGGCCGGAACTCGCTGGAAGCTACTGGAAGCTGGCGAGCGACATGGAGATGTCCCGGGAGGCACGTGATCAAGGGGGGTATGCCGACCGCGGATCAGAGTAGCGGAGTAGATCGCCCAAATTACAAATATCGGCCTAAAGGGCCAAAAGGGTCATAATCGGACTTTCTTGCCCTGTGTCTGTGAATCGCGATGGCTGGGATTTGTCTAGTCGTCGCAGTCAAGAGTGTCAAGAAAGGCATTTCACTGCTTTGTGAAAGTTTGCACGTTAGGGCGGAGAGTGACTGTCCGGTTACGAGCCATGTGTGCCGGTTGCGTATAAAACGCGAGTTATGTGCTGTTGGCTGAACTCATCCGGCTGTGCTCCAATAACCCCTACCCCATGGATGCGTCGGCGTCACTTGCACATCATTTGCGTGACGCGATCCCCTCCAAGCAGACGATCCGAGGAGAGGCAGCGGAGGCCAGTGAGGACAGCGTCAATCCCCAGCGAACGCGAATCCGGGGCGGCATCCCCCCCGGCGTTCGACGCCCAGGGGGTGCCGCCGGAAGGCGGCCAGGCTCCGGACCTCGACGGTCGTGGACCCGAGACGAACGGCAGCAAGCTCGCGCTCAAGAACTGGCGCGTGCGGACGAGGCTGATCGCGCTCATCGTCATCCCCACCGCCGCCGCGATCGTCCTGGGCGGCCTGCGGGTGACCACGTCGATCAACACCGCCGCCGAATACGAGCGCGTGCGCACCAGCGCCGAGCTCGTCGCCGAGCTGAGTGACCTGGCGCACAACCTGGAGACCGAGCGCGACCTGTCGGCCCGGCTCGTCGCCCAGGGCCGCGGCAGCACCGGCAAGGCCAGGTTGCAGGAGCAGTACCGAGCCGTCGACCAGGTGGCCAAGAGGGCCAGGGACCGCATCGGCCTCATCATCGACAGCGACGCCGCCGAGGGCTTCGGCGAGCGGGGCAAGACCGAACTCGCCCAGATGCGCAGCCGCATCGACGAGCTCGACAGCGTCCGCAAGACCGCGGTCGGCACCCAGCTCCCCGCCCAGCCCACGATCGCCATGTACTCCCGGACGATCGCCGACCTGCTGGCCCTGCACGACGAGATCATCCAGGGTGTCGCCGACCAGGAGCTCGCCGGCAGCGCGACCGCGTTCGGCGCGCTGTCCAGGGCCAAGGAGCAGGCCTCCAGGGAACGGGCGAACCTCGCAGTCGCCCTCGCCGACAGGACCTTCACCTCCGAAGGCCTGAACGCCATGCTGGCCGCCCGGGCACAGCGCGACAGCGAGCTCGCGGCCTTCCGCTCCGACGCGTCGGTGGCCCAGCGCCAGCTCTACGACGACACCGTGAGCAGCCAGAAGAAGGACCGCGCGGAGTCCATGCGCGCCCGCGCCCTCGTGCTGGCCGTCGAGGGCGCCCCGCTCGTCCGCGTCGACGTCTCCAGGACCGGCGCCGGCGACCAGACGACCTGGTTCGACGCCTCCTCCGACACCATCGAGCGGATGCGTGTGGTGGAGAAGCAGATCGCCGACACCCTGATCACGCAGAGCCGCGTCCTGCAGGAGTCCGAGCAGCGGGGCGCGCTGATCGCCGGCGGGCTGAGCGTGCTGCTGCTCATCCTCGTTCTCGTCATCACCGCGATCATGGCGCGGTCGCTGGTCAAGCCGCTGCGCACGCTGCGCACCGAGGCCCTGTCCATCGCCGGCCAGCGCCTTCCGGACACCGTGCAGAGCATGCGCGAGAGCGGCGAGGCCGCGGCCGAGGACGTCACGCCGATCGGGGTGGCCTCCGACGACGAGATCGGCCAGGTTGCCCGCGCCTTCGACGAGGTGCACCGCGAAGCCGTACGGCTGGCCGGCCAGGAGGCGACGCTGCGGAGCAACGTCAACGCGATGTTCGTCAACCTCTCCCGGCGCAGCCAGACCCTGGTCGAACGCCAGCTGTCCCTCATCGAGAGCCTGGAGCAGGGCGAGCAGGACGAGAGCCGCCTCGGCAGCCTGTTCCGCCTCGACCACCTGGCCACCCGCATGCGCCGCAACAGCGAGAACCTCCTGGTCCTCGCCGGCCAGGAGCCCGCGCGCCGGTGGAGCCAGCCGATCCCCCTGATCGACGTGGTCCGCGCCTCGCTCTCCGAGGTCGAGAACTACGAGCGGGTCGACCTGCGGCTCTCCGCCGGCGTGGCCGTGGTCGGCACCTCCGTCAACGACGTCGTGCACCTGATCGCCGAGCTGGTGGAGAACGCCATCTCCTTCTCCCCCCGGGAGACCAAGGTCGTCGTGTCCAGCAACCGCATCGACGGCGGCGGCGTGATGGTCTCGGTCACCGACATCGGCATCGGCATGACCCCCGAGGAGCTCGGGCAGGCGAACTGGCGACTGGCCAACCCGCCGGTGGTGGACGTCTCGGTCTCCCGCCGCATGGGCCTGTTCGTGGTCGGTCGGCTGGCCCTGCGGCACGGCATCCGCGTGCAGCTCCGCCAGCAGGACAGCGGCGGCCTGACCGCCATGGTGCTGCTCCCCGAAACCCTGCTCGCCGCCTCCGGCGCCCGCCCCGCCCCGGGTGGCGCGGCAGTGGCGCAGGGCGGCGACTGGGCCTCCGGCTCGATGAGCCCCATGGACCGGGCGCCCGTGCTGGCCAGCCCCACCTCGCTCGACCCCGCGCAGCAGGCGTTCGCCTCGTTCGACGCCGCCCACTCCTTCGGCTCCTTCGACATGGGGCAGCAGTTCGGCTCCTTCGACGCCGGGCAGCCCGCCCCGGGCAGCGGCTACTTCGGCCAGGCGCCGGTCGACACCCCCTGGCCCGGCCACGTGCCGCCGCCGGGCRCCGACTCCGGCTGGCCGACCACCTCCCAGACGGACACCGGCGTGTGGCCGAACGCGCCGATGCGCGGCGGCGACTCCGGGGCCTGGCCGAACCCGCCCTCCCGCGAGGGTGACTCCGGGGCCTGGCCGACCGCGCCGATGCGCGGCGGAGAATCCGGG